>DAOVKB010000055.1:0-7930 GCA_030631995.1 archaeon
ATACCAATTGAAATAACTGGGGAGCCAACAGATAAAGTTGAAGTAACAGGAAATCGTGATTTGAGGAGAGTAGAAACAAACAGACTCAGAGGGGGGGCTTGCTTAGTTTTTAATGATGGTTTAGTAGGTAGAACAAAAAAACTACAAAGACGTATTATTGAAAATGATTTAGAGGGATGGTCGTGGTTTGATGAGCTGATTGATCTTCACGATAAAACCGATGTTTCTGCAGGTGAGGATGAAAGCGAGGATTATGATGTCAGCGATGAAGAAGAATTGGAAGAAGAATTAGAAGAAGAAATTTTATCTGATATGGGATACATAAAAGATGTAATTGGAGGAAGACCCGTATTTGCTCATCCGTCAGTAAAGGGTGGATTCAGAATAAGATACGGTCGTTCCCGAACAACTGGTCTTGCGAGTATGGGTATTCATCCTGCTTTAATGGGTGCTGTAAATGATTTCTTAGCCTGTGGAACTCACGTAAGAACTGAAAGACCAGGAAAGGGCGCAATAGTAATGCCAGTTGATACTATACATCCTCCTATTGTGAAACTAAAGAATGGCGATGTAATCAAATTACATAGTTACGAACAGGCAAAAGAACTCAAGAATAGTATGGGCGAAATATTATTTCTTGGAGACATGCTATATGGAGTAGGAGAATTCAACCAAAACAATTACGATTTAGTTCCTGCTGGCTACTGTGAAGAATGGTGGGCTCAAGAACTGGAAGAAGCATTCGCAGGGCTTTCTTCTGAAGTAGAAAACAATTTGAAAACTGAATCTAAAAAACGAATTATAACATTTATTGATGATCCTCTTAACACAATACCATCTTCAGATGAAGCATTAAAAATATCTCAAATATTTGAGATTCCTTTACATCCTGAATATACATACCACTGGACAAATATCTCTGTTAGTGAATATGAACTTCTAAGAAACTACTTTGCGGAAAATAATTCTTCTGAAAATCAAACAGTAAAAATACCTAATGAAAAAAGAATAAAAGATATTTTAGAAAATCTATATGTTCCTCATAAGGTTAAAGATGGTTTTGTTAGTTTTGAAATCCACGGTTCCACTCTTCTATATTCTCTAGGGATTCGTAATGGAACCTTATTACCTATAAACAACGAAAAAGAAAAAATTCTGGATATAATCAATTCATTTGACGATTTAATAGTTAGAAATAAGTGCCCAGTCTATACTGGAGGTAGAATGGGAAGACCTGAAAAAGCCAAAGATAGACGAATGAGGCCACCTGTTCATATGTTGTTTCCAATCGAAGAAACGGGGGGACGTTTAAGGGATCTTTTGACAGCTTCCAAGCAAAACAAAATTAGTATTGAACTATCGCGTCGAAAATGCCCTAATTGTGGAGATTTCACTCATAGAGTCTTATGTACCAAATGCAATATACCCACTTCTATAGTGAGATACTGCCAAAGATGTAATGTGCAAGTAGATAAAGAAAAATGCCCTAATTGTGGAAGAAACACAGATGGATATAGTCGCGTTAATTATCCACTCGAATCGAGAGTAAGGGAGATAAGACACAATCTAGGCGGCCCCTTACCTCAGAAAGTGAAAGCAGTAAAGAAACTTATGAATAAAAATAAAGCTCCAGAATTACTTGAAAAAGGAATTTTAAGAGCAAAACATGATGTTTTTGTATATAGAGATGGAACCATCCGTTTTGATGCAACAGATGCAATTTTAACACACTTCAAAGCAAAGGAGATAGGTGTTTCTATTCAACAATTACACAGTATTGGATATACAAGCGATATGTTCGGAAATCCTTTAGAGGATGATGATCAGATAGTTGAGCTAAAAATACAAGATATAATACTAAACATTGATGGTGGAAACCATTTAGTAAAAATTGCAAAGTTTATCGACGAGCTTCTCGAGAAAGTGTATAAACTACCTAAGTATTATAATGCTAAGAAACCTACAGATATGATTGGCAACATAATAATAGGTCTTGCTCCACATACTTCAGCTGGAATTGTAGGACGAATTATAGGTTTTACCAAAGCTAAAGTGAACTTTGCTCATCCATATTGGCATGCAGCGAAACGTAGAAACTGCGATGGTGATGAAGATTCAGTTTTACTTGCTCTTGATGCATTTCTCAACTTTTCCAAAAACTATCTCCCTGAAATTCGTGGAGGGCAAATGGATGCACCATTAATACTAGTAGCTAATCTAAATCCACACGAAGTTGACGATGAATCTCATAATGTGGATACATGTTCAAAATACCCTTTATCTTTCTATGAAGCTTCTCAATTGAGATCCCCACCCAAATCTGTTATTCCCCTGATAGATATGATAAGTAATAGATTAAATGATGAAAGTGCTTACGAAGGTTTTCTATATTCTCATGAAACCCTTAAAATCTTCGATGGTCCTGAATCAACGACCTACAAGAACTTGAAAAAAATGCAAGAAAAAGTAGATGCACAACTTAGTGTTGCGGGTTTGATTAAAGCTGTCGACATTCAAGATGTTGCAACAAGAATTGTTGTAAACCATTTTATACCTGATCTTATTGGAAATCTAAGAAGATTCGGATCCCAGAAAATTCGTTGCACAAAGTGCAATAGAACCTATAGACGAATACCCTTGGTAGGCATCTGCACAAATTGCAACATGCCTAATTTAAACCTAACAGTATTTGAAAAATCAGTTACAAAATATTTCAAAATGGCTGAAAATTTAGTTAATAAGTATCAACTTTCTGAATATTTGAAGAATAGGTTAGCAATAATAAAACACAATTTTGACTCATTGTTTGAAGGTCTTGCAATTGCAGAATCTGATTATACAAAAGCTAAACCCGCAGAAACAGTGAAATTATCTGATTTCTTTATGAAACACAATTCGGAAAAGAGTTAATTACTAAGAAAATCTAACAAACGAATCATTTTTAATTGCTTGAAGTTCTTTCAACTTGAAACATAATGGGGAATAAGGTAAAAGATGATAATTCTATTTTGATGAGAGATTTATTAGATCCAAAAGGTAAGAATAAATATATCTATTCACTCATTTCATTTACTTTTGTTGTGCTATTAACAGTACTACTTTACCTAGTTCCTGATTATTATTTTCTTGAGAAAATTACCAACAATACCGTTTTTGAGATCCTTCAAATCTATCAATTTGATGTTGTTTTCGATGGTTTTTACAGTGACAAAGATCCAGAGGGAACTTTCATCGTTGCAATAGTAAACATTCTGACTGGTCTAGATGGACACAATGCTTTAACTCCTGTAATCAAATCAATAACCGCTTCACGAAGATTTGCTGTAGTGAGAGCTTGTACTGGTATGCAGGCTGGTGCGCTTCTCATGGCTTTAATTATTGTTACTCCAGCAGATTTCTGGAATAAAGTGAAAGCTACTACATATGCCCTAATCGCATTAATTATTGGAAATTTCTTAAGAATCGCGTTAGTTATAGGTATGACAGTGACTTTGCAAGTAACTTATGGTACTGGACATGAACCTGCTTGGATGTGGGCGCATGAGGTTTTAGGAAAACCAATAGGTTTCTTTGGAACAATCTTTTTCGCACTTATAATTGAGAAACAAGGTGTCCCTATATTAAATACGGTCAGTATTTGGATTGACTCATTATTCGATTTATTCGGTTTTATAGCTGTAAAACTTGGTCTTGATAAAAAACAAAAGAGTGAAACATCCAAAGAAAAGGCATCTGAGAGTATAGAACAAGAAAAACCTCCGCCTTAATGATTTTTTCAATTCTTCATTTTAGTAGAACTCTTTTACATTATTTTATCAATAATAAATCAATAAAAGCATACTGGATACTTTGATAACTTTTATTAAACGTAATTATATATATTAACCCGAATACAGTTTGAGTGTGAAGATATAATGAGATATCTAGAAGTCCAAGAGGATGGATCTTTAGTAGAATCACAAGAATTAGACCTTAATGCAGAAAAAGTTCTAATTATTGTAGATGAAGATGAAAAAAGAATGTGGTTATGGAAAGGCTCAAGTTGTCCAATAAGAAAGAAATTCATTGGAAGTAGAGCTCTTTCAGATTTGAGAAAAAAGGAATATGGTTTTGCTTACATCCCACAAACTTGTGATCAAAATGACGAAACTGCAGAATTTGTTGCAATGGTAAAAAAAGTTGGTAAATCGGGACTAGTTGCAGATAATGTGGTTCAGAGGGCTGAAGAAATTATAGAAAGACAAAGCAAAATTAACGTGTTCGAAGAAGCTTCGGAAGTTGAAGGATCTATTCAGCCTGGTACTGTTTCTGATGATGAAACAAGACTTAAGGATCGACCTGCACAGGTTTCTTCTGCGCAATTACCTACTCATATGGCTAAAATGGGGGCCCCAGGTAATCGTCCTATGCCAACTATTCTATCTGCATTAGAATCAGATTCCATGGAAATTAAGAAACCTGAACCTACAATTGAAGTTAAAGATAGCTTACTTGAAAAATCATTCGAAATTCTAAGGGATTTAGGCGCACCAAAAGGCTTTTACAGAGATTTAGTTATAATTGGTAACAAAGTATTTACTGAAACTTATAAAGGGGCTTTTGAGGAATTAGATGAACCACCAGAAGGAATATTCTTTTCAAGTTCACATGTTCCTAGAATGATATGTGAAAATGGTTTTGTGAGGGCTATCGAATTTCTAAAGCCAGAAGAGGGCGCAGAATTAAGTGAAGAAGATGAAAAGATAGCGCAAGACATAGAAGATTTATTAGCAATGTTTGAAATTGAAGTGGGATAATTAAATTTCCTACCCACATACTTATTTATTACAGGTGATTATTTGCAATTTCATAAAATTACAATTCTTCTTCATCCATCTATTTCATCAAGAATTCATACTCTTGTCGGGGAAGTGGATGAAGAGACCACTATTTTGAAAGGTTTACTCTCTATATTATCAAAAGAAGAAGATATATTTAAGACGCTGACTTCTGGAGATCAAATTAGATATGGATATTTGATTCTTTCAGACAAAGTGGAGCTACGGACTACAAGAAAAATAAATACAAAAATAAGCACCGATCTGCAAATCAGAATAATACCTATATCTCATGGCGGTTAACAATACTTTAGGTACTTGAAAGATGAGATGAAAAACTACTTTAGATATATTTTTAACTAAAATAACAGCTGAACATTTTGTTTAAGTTAGCCAGGATAGCCAAGCGGACAACGGCGCTGGTCTTGAAAACCAGTTCCTTTAAGGATCCCGGGTTCAAATCCCGGTCCTGGCTCCATTTAACATGTCTCTTTTAACAAAAGAGAAACAATCAAGAGGCGATTAATTGTCCACTATTGAAGGACCTTACATTCTTGGAATATCTGAAAAACCTCAAGCAGCTCAACGAATTGCAAGAGCTCTTGATAAAAATAACAAACCTGAACTTAATAGAATAAAGAATGTACCTGTGTATATATGTCAAAGGGATGGTATTAAAATCGTTATCGCTCCTGCTTTAGGGCATCTTTTTGCTCTCTCTCCAATCAGCAAAACATGGAACTATCCTGTATTAGATTATGAATGGAGACCTAATTATGAAGTGAATAAATCAGCAAAAACAAAGAACTTCATAGATGTATTCAAGAGCTTATCAAAAAAAGCAACAGACATTATTGTTATGACAGATTTTGATAGAGAAGGGGAAGTAATAGGTTATTTGATTCTAAAATATATCTTTGGTAGAGACCAAGCAGAAAGAATGAAATTTTCTACACTAACAAGACGAGATATTATTGAAGCCTATGATAATAGAGAAAAAACATTGGATACAGGCTTTCTAAATTCAGGTCTAATTCGACACTATGTTGATTGGTTATACGGAATTAACTATTCGAGAGCGCTTAGTTCAGCTTTTAAAAGAGTATCGGGAAGATTTAAAACAATTTCAATTGGTCGCGTACAAGGTCCGACTCTGAATTCAGTTGTAGAACTTGAAAAAGAGATTAATCTCTTTTTACCTATCCCATATTGGACAATTGAAAGTGAAGTTATCCTTGAAAGTAAAAATTTCAAAGCTTCTTACGAGAAATCAAGAATAAACAATCAGAAAGAAGCTTCTCAAATCGTGGATGACTGTAAGAGCTTGGTAGGCAAAGTTAAAGACATTATTCAAGAGAAAAAATCGAGATATCCATTTCCACCCTTTAATTTGGGTGATCTCCAGAGAGAGGCATATATTCATTTCAAATTTTCTCCACATAAAACGCTTGAAATTGGAGAGAAATTATATTTATCCGCTTTGATTTCTTATCCCAGAACAGATAGTCAAAAATTACCAATGACACTTGGGCACAAATCAATTCTTGCAAAGCTTGAAAATCAAAGTGATTACAAAGATCATGCTAATGAAATAATTACAATAAAAAAGTATAAACCTTCAGAAGGAAGGAAAACTGATGCAGCACATCCCGCGATTCACCCTACGGGAAACAAACCTGATAAAAACCTTTCACTGGGAGAAAAGAAACTTTATGATTTGATTGTTAAACGATATCTATCTTTATTTGGAAAACCTGCTCTACTTTCGAATAAAACTATAATTATCGAAGTAAATAAACACAAATTTGAGGTTCGAGGTAGTCAGATTATAGATGAAGGATGGATTAAGTACTATAAGCCTTATTATTCTCTTACAGAACAAATATTACCTGAAATTGATATAGAAAACGAAATTAAGTTCAATTTTATAGATGCAAAGGAGCGCTTAACATCACCCCCCTATAGATACAATGAATCAACTCTTTTGAGAAAAATGGAAGATGAGAAGATAGGAACAAAAGCAACAAGAGCAGGAATAATTCAAACATTGTTTGCTAGGGGATATATAGAGGGAAGCATAATTAAAGCTACACCGTTGGGATTTGCGGTTGTAAGCGTGCTTCAAGAACAATATCCAGTTTTAGTTAAATCTGAAATGACACGTAATTTAGAAGAAATAATGGAAAATGTCCAAGATCAGGAAAAAGACATAGATAAAATTATACTCTCTATCAAAAAAGAATTGAAAACAATGCTTATTTCTTTTCATACAAAAGAATTGGAAATTGGTTCATCTCTTTATAAAAATCTGAAAAAATCTGAAGAAAGCAAAATAATTGTTTTAGGGAAATGCACTGAATGTAAGAAAGGGAATTTAAGAATTATAAAATCCAAAAAAACAGGGAAAAGGTTCATCGCTTGCTCTTCCTATTTTGATAAAGCTATTAAATGCAGCGCAACTTATCCCCTCCCAAGCACAGGAATCATCAAAGCCACTAGTCAAAAGTGTTCATTTGATGGTTTACCCATCATAGAATGGAGAAAAGGAAAACTTAAGCAAATTATGTGCATCTCTCCAGAATGTCCATCAAAAAAGAAAGGAGACTAAGATATTGAAACCAAAGAACAATTCACTCTGTCCAATTTGCAAAGTTGATAAGAAAAGCCCAAATGATAAGTATTGTAAAAATCATCTTCAAGCAAAAGCAGGATTACAGAAGGGATATGAATCTTGGTTAAAGGCATATAGCATTCTCTCTTGGGAAGATTATCTAAAACAACTCCTTGATTTAGGAGATCAAGTTGGTAACTTAATTCGAGATGTAGTTGAGTATGAATTTTACTTCAAAGAAAATTAGCTTATATGATATCAATAGTTCTTGAGAACAGAATAATTAAGAGAACAGAGCTGTATGAATTTGCTCCTTCTCAGGTAAACCTTCAATTCTTGTTTTTCCCACAAAGATTGTTGGAATTGAAAAGATGTTGTTTAAACTTTTATTATTGACTTTGATACTTTTGTATTGAAATAAACCATCATACTCCTCTAAAACAGCCTGTAATATTCCTTCTGCAATATTGCAGTATGGGCAATCTTCTGATATATAGAGAAC
>DAOVKB010000026.1:0-14712 GCA_030631995.1 archaeon
CAGTTCATTTCTTTTCGATATGAACAATTAAATCATTTTGAAAATAAGAAGAATGAGGTGGAGATGTGACAACAATAAGTACTGATGGAAGAAGTTCATTACCAAAATACGATGGGAATTTCTATCTTGATCCTCGTTCAAAAATGATTATTGTTATTTCATCACTCATCATTGTACTTTATACAAAAAATCTGTATGTTCTCATAGGAGTTCTAATCCTTTCATTACTTTTGATATTGATTGCAAGAATTAGTTTTAAAATACTAATTGGGTCATTAGTCTTGTTCACTTTATTTTCATTAATAGCAACTGTAATGATATATTTCACGGTAAGTAAAGAGAATCCCTATACAACTTTTGGAATAATTGAATGTAGATTTATTACATCCTTTCTTTTCATTGCATGGTTTTTCTATACAGTGGATCCATATGAACTAGCAGTAAGTTTAGAGAAAATGTATTTTCCAGGTAAATTTGTGTGGTTCTTAACTACCATTTACCAACTGGTTCCTGTACTTGGCAAAGAAGCAAAGACAATTAATGACGTTAGAAAAATAAGAGGATTAGTTTCAGAGAAGTGGAATTTTAAAAGACATTTCTATGTATTGAAAAAAACACTAAATCCTCTAATAACAGGAGCGATAAATCGAGGAGTTGACTTAGCAGAAGTTATGGTTGTAAAAGGTTTCAAACCTAAAAGAAGGAAAAATCATATTCTGAACCTAAGAATTACTCTATTTGATGTGCTCTGTATAATTATATCGATTACTTCTATGGTTTTGATAATTGTTTTTTCCTAGTCCATGGTTAACTAGGTTTACTATATCTACTCGAGAAAAGATCTTTTATTTCATTTTGAACAGTAGGAATAGGTTTTAAACCATTGACTACATAGATGGAATAAGGATCTTCCTCAGCAAGAAGCATGTAGATTTTCTTAACTTTTTGGAGATTTTCCTTCTTTTCAAATGTGTTAACTCCTTCTGTTCGATCAGAAGCTATTCTTTCAATAGCATCATCAACAGGAATATCCAATAAAATAACAATATTGGGTTTTATAGATACCTTTAGATTTTCATCCAGAATGTATTTCCAATCCAAACCTCTTGATCCTTGATAGGCAACTGATGAAAAATAATATCTATCTGTTACTACTATTTTGCCTTGTTTCAATTGAGGTAAAACTTCATCTTTCAGATGAATAATCCGATCTTCTAGAAAAAGCCTAAATTCTTCCTCTACAGTTAATCTTTCAGGAGCAAAGAAACTTTCTCTCAACTTCCTCCCTGGTGTTGAATATCTCGTGGGTTCTGTTGTATATACAGCATCATATCCAAGAGAACATAAATTCTTGACTAATAGCCTAGCATGAGTGGTTTTTCCAGAACCATCAATCCCCTCAATACAAACAAAGAATCCAGAATAAGAAGATTCGGACATATCACTCAATGAAAATATATGAAATAAAACAGTTGTGGTGATTTACTCAAAATCTACCTAAAAAACGAACTCATCAGAGAAATATTTAAATTGATACAAAATCCGTTTAGAATGCAAAAGAAACAATGTTCTTGGCATGTAATTTGAATGTGATAAGATGCTTTCAGACAATATAAATACCGTGATAGAACATGCATTAAAGAAACTTGAAACTAGTGGTTTTGATTCCTATGAAATGAGTTGCATTGATAGATTGGAAGCCTTAACTAGATTCGCTAATTCAACCATCCATCAGAATGTTTCTGATCACACATATAGATTTCTCTTCAGAGTTGAGAAGGATAAAAAGATGAGCTCAAGTTCTTTGACTGTGCTTACACCTTCTTCCATCGATAAAACTATAACTCAACTAGATACTTCACTTGAATTTGTTCCTGCTATTCCCTTTTTCCAAGGTTTTCCTGAATCTAAGGATATAGAAGTACAAAATCTCTCAACGGTTGACAATTTACTTGATGAATTTCAAAGAGCAGATGTTGTAGAAGCAGCGATAAATGAAGCTGAAAAAATAGAGAAGAAAGTAAAATTAGCAGGTGCAGTTTCTATAACAGATCTTCGTTTTAGAATCATAAACTCTAATGGAATTGATTCTTCTCATAGATTGACTTTCAATAGTTTAACAATTAATTCTTTGACTGAAGGAGAAAACAAAGGATACGCAAAAGAAGAACAGCATGTAAGAGATCCAAGTAAACTCAATCCAGTTGAGCTTTCAAGAAAAGCTACTGAATTATCTGTAAATACATGCTCAGCGAAAGATTATCCTGCAGGGGATTATGAAGTTGTTTTATCTCCAGCAGCTGTTAGAACTTTAATGCGTTTTCTATCATTTGGTTATATAGGAGCACAATACCATGAATCTCGAAGTTTTATTGTAGATCAAATTGGAGCACAACTATTTGATGAGAAACTAACATTATTAGATGATCCACTTAATGATAATACTCTATTAGCTACTCCGATAGACGGGGAAGGTGTTAATAAGAAACCTCTTTTCTTGGTTGAGGACGGAGTGCCTAAAACAATTCTCTACAATACGTTTATGGCATCAAGATATTTAAATGATAAAAGCAGAACTACTGGACACCAAGTTATACCTTTTTCGGATTACATTTTTGGTATGGTTATGCCCATAAATCTTATTCTCTATCCAGGTGATTCTTCTGTACCTGAAATGATTGAAGAAACCGATAAAGGCTTCTACATTAATAGACTACATTATACAAATTTTGTTAATAGAAGATTAGGTGCTTTAACAGGTTTAACCAGAGATGGTTTGTTGTACATAGAAAATGGAGAGGTTGTTTCAGCAGCAAAGAATTTCAGGTTCACAGACAATCTTCCAAGATTTCTCAAAGAAGTATCTTTAATTGGTAAAGATGAAGAACCAGGAGTTACTACCATCACCCCAGCCTTAAAATTAAAATCATTTAGATTTACTGGAAAAAGTAAGCATTAATTGGTGGAACTATTGCTCGAGAAAATAGAAGAAGTATATAATAGAATTAGAGAGATCATAAATCATACTCCTGTAATGACATCAACAACTCTAGACAACAAGATAAACGCAAATTGCTTCCTCAAAATGGAAAGCTATCAGAGAACAGGCTCGTTTAAAATCAGAGGAGCTTTAAATGCCATATCCTGTCTATCTGAGGAAAAAAAAGCAAAAGGAGTTACAACTCATTCTTCTGGTAATTTTGCACAAGCATTATCTTTAGCTGCCAAAATGTCTGATGTGAAAGCAACCGTTGTTATGCCAGAAAATGCACCAAAAATCAAAGTAACTGCAACAAAAGGGTATGGGGCAGATGTGGTTTTTTGTGGCACAAAGCCAGGTGATAGAGAAGAAACTGCACAATCTTTAATCGATAAGCATGGTTATACTTTAATTCATTCATCTAATGACATGGATATAATTTATGGTCAAAGCACTGCAACATATGAATTAATCAAGGAAGTTGGAAAGTTAGATTATGTTTTTGCTCCATGTGGTGGTGGAGGATTGCTTTCTGGTACTGCTATTGCAACAAAAAGTCTGTATCCCAAAACTAAGGTTATTGGAGTGGAACCAAAGAATGCAGATGATGCCTATAGATCGTTTAGAGACGGTAAAATCTATCCGTCAATCAATCCAAATACGATTGCTGATGGATTAAAGACATCACTTGGTTCTCATACATTCAAGATAATACGTGAAAATGTAGATGAAATAATTACAGTAACTGAAGAGGAAATTGTTGATGCTATGAAATTTCTCTGGACAAGAATGAAACATGTCGTTGAACCTTCTGGTGCTGTATCACTTGCAGGTGTTTTATCAAGTAAGATTGATATACAGCAAAAGAGAGTAGGCATAATAATCTCAGGTGGGAATATTGATTTAACACATTTTTTTGAACAAATAAGAAGTAAAATTAAATAAAAAAAGAAAAAAAGGAAAGGATTAATATCTTGGAGGTGGAGGAGTTGCGGGTTGAGAGGGAGTTTTACCTTTTGGTCCAAGGTATCGTACCATCACTCCAGCTGCTGTTCCTACTACAATAACGCCGCCAGCTACTGCAAGACCTATAATTACACCTTTGGATAATCCTCCTATTGGAGCAATAGTATGAGCTGAAATCTCTGTACAGTTGTATGAGATAAATTCAAATGTTACTGTACCATTAAGCCCTACATGATCTATTCCATACATGAAAATCATATCTGATGCTAGAACACCAAATTGTATTTCGTGGGTAAATGTTGAATTTACTAGAGAAGCTTGCCAGAGGTATGGAGTATATGTTGGATCTTTGAAGAGGTATTTATTGTAAATCAAAAATCCTTCAAAATCATCAGGTCTAATATTCTCATCATTGTGGAATACATAATTGTTTAGATCCATTGTTCCATTTTCTATAGTTATAATTATTTTGTACCAAGTATTTTCTGGAACAGTTAAATTCATCATAAACAGATCATAATCACTGTTCTCTATATCAAAAGTCGAATCAACTGAACCTCGACCTAAAGCATCGAGAACAATATCCAGTTCCTGAATTGTTAGTCCATTAAGACCGTCTGGATAGCCTGAGTCAAGACTCAATCTAATAGTTGCTTCCGTTTGATTGACAAATGCTACTCCCCAATCAGCCCAAGTAGCTCCAGTATTGTTATAGATATCTTCAAATGAAACCAGCAAATATCTGATATTCATAGTTTCTGGTGAGAAGAGAGTTAATTCTTGGGATATATTAGTATTATAAGCATAGAAGTCTCCATCTACTTGTTGATTTCCCAAAGTAAAGGTGCTTGTATCTACATTACTTTGGTATTTGTCAAGGAACAAATTATAATGAACTCTTAATGTATAATTCATATTCATAAGAAATGAGAAATTATAATTGTAGAATTCAAATTGTGTATAATTGAGCATTAACAGTTTGTAGTTAGAAGAATTACCGTTATCTTGTTCCAAAGTAATATCCATATTATTTGTAAAGGGTTCAATATCTATGGTATTGTATATGATATCGAAATCATACGTACCAACACCTTCGTACAAGAAATAATAATATCCTGGTTCTAGAATTATCTTTGCTGCATCCTCGCCAAATTCTCTAAGATTGTACGAAAAGCCATAGACTAATTCAGAATCTACATACTTTAGTACTTGAAGACCAAGTGGTCCGGGAATGGATCTATTCAAATAAATCGCTTGTTTTTCTTCGATGTTTATTCCAAAATTGAGAGTATCGTCTTGATATGCGAATTCAACACCAGGAGAAAGAGTCTCTATTGCTACTTCCTTTACGGAAAAGATATAGTCGAATTCTATGTAATCAGTATTATCATATTCAGCAATTATAAATACAACTGCTTTGAAACCATACTCAAAGTGTAACGTAAATTTATCGCTACTCATGAAACCTAAGGTAAAATCCTGAAAACCAGGCGCTGATCCCACTTCGTAATATTTTACTAACGGGTTGAATATAGCTAGTGTTATTATACCAGGGTCAAATCTAACATACTTAAATTGATAATCTCCTGCAGGTATGTCTATATAATAAGCATGGGTAGTTGTTCTTTCATAATTGGTCTGTGTGTCATCTCTTGTTTCATTCCATATTTCATCTGGTTCGTTAACAAAACGCTTGGATGCGATGTCATTTGGTCCTAATTTTTGAACATTAATTTCCTTAGGATTGATAATCACATCAACTTCGCTGGTAGCAAAGAGATAAAGAATATGATCTCCAGAATCTCTTGCAACTAAAGGTTGGATATCTCGTGTGATACCATCAACAGTTCCTGACATTGATAAAGTGTCTTCAAAGAATATGTAGTAATTCACTAAACCTGTACTTTTCATGTTTAGGTCGTACATTTCTCCTGCTTTCATATCTATTGTGAAAACATAATAGGTATCAGTTTCCAAAATCAAGGATGTTTTCGCATTAAGTAGCAATTTACCTTTATCATTTATACCGGTTGTAAAGTTCAAATTGGGTCCATAACCAGTATTATTCATTGCTTGAATATAGGTGGGAAAAGATTTCCATTCTGCATCAAGATAGTTGAATCGGGAGAATGGTTGATAATAGGAAGAATCTTCAGAGGATCTGAATACTGAGGAACTATTATCCATTGAATTTATAATAGAACCCGATCCTTCTCTTACATATCTTATATCTGTGGCATAATCAGCTTCAAGGTATTGGTTTTCCAAATAATGATTACCTGTAAGATATCCGTAACCAACATTATCAGTTTCTTCCAGTATAGTACTATGCGTTAAATTCCAATCATATGACATAGTCTTGATTGGTGAGAAAACAGAAAATACTAGGAAAAAAGCGACAATTATTCCGAAAGTAATTACTTTTTGATTTCTTTTCATTTAAATCAAAAAAACATATTCGGTTTTGAATACAAAAGACTTGTGTAAATGGTAATCAAGATGGCAAGAAATTTCAACCCATTGTATGTACATATTTAGGTTTTATTTTCACTATTAATCTAGTTTCTCCGCTATAGAAGGGATATTCCGATTTTCCTAAGTATTTCATTGCTAATTTATCAATATGATTTCTTGCATCTTCTTCTGTTACTTCTATGACTTCACCTTGAATTCCTATATATCTATAAGATTTTTCTTGATCTTGAATACTTAAAGCAACATTAGATCCAACTTTCATATTTCGAGATTTCTTCCTTCCTAAGGCAGTATTAACAAGCACTTCGATTTTTTCTTTATCGTAATCTATCCATACGGGGGTGACCTGTGGAGAACCATCAGGATTAACAGTAGCTACATGAGCGAAATTAGGATTGAGAAGTAAATCTTCATAGTCTTCTGGTATACTCATTTATATCATATAAACAAAGAATATAACTCTAATAAAAGTATTTTAATTACAAAATTTTATTTATTTTTCATTTTTATAATTGAAGAGATCTACATTTTCCATTTTTCGTAAATTGGACCGAAAACGATAGATTTTCCTTTTCAATTGTTCTTCATCTTCATCTATAATTTCCTCAATATATTTCCATATGTTTTGTTTTTCCTCTTTTTTCTTGAAATAAATTGGGAGGAGAGAGGCTATGACCACAACAGCTGATTTTGTCACTTCAAGTTTAGGAATAGCTCTTGAGTGAATTAAATCATAGCCTGTTACTTCTACCTCACTTAGTTGATCCTTAAATTGCGGATAAACAGACATCATGTTGCTAATGATTTGACAATAACTGTCTTTTAGCTTTAGAGTATAACCGATTTTTCTGATCTTTGTTATGTATTCAGATTGAATTAGTTCAATTTGGATTTTTTTCATGTTATTATAACTGAAAGATTTCCCATTACTCAAACCTTTCATATTTTTTCTGAGAAGTTCAAAATGGGAGATAGTGACATTTTCATATATCAATGACAAAACATTGTCCAAAATAGCTAGAAAGATAGTTACGATTTGATTTCTTGTAAAATGCTTGTTACGATTTAGCTTATCTGTTATTAGTAACAACTGAATACTCTCAAATTGAGTTACGGCTTGAATTAAAATCTCTTTAGAGATATGGTCTTGTAGAATGATAATTATCTCATCTATATATCCTTGAACACGCTCTTCCATTCTTTCCAAGGAGCAAATGAAACGATCTTGACCTATTAATTCAGAGTCTACTAGAGAAGAAATTATACCATCCTTTATATCATCAAAATCATCTCTAGTGACTTCACTCATGCCATATCCTCAAAACCAATATCCGTAATTTGGTTTAAATAGGAGAGAAGAAAAAAAAACGAAAAATAATAGCTTCAACAAACAAAAATTATTAGAAAAATAGAAAATGTGTTAAATTAGTCCAGCATTTTTGTTGAAAGCATCAACTAATTCATCTATTGGTTGTATTAGTGACTGGATTGATTCCCAATAGTTAGGATCGTACCATTGTCTATTCAATTCATCCAGATCCTTCCCTTGTTGTTCAATCCAAGTGAAATACTTCAAATTATGAATTCTTTTTCTACCGTAATAATCAAGTTCAAGCATGTTGTCTATTTTTTGACCATGAAGATTAGTATGGGAATCCCTAATTGCATCATCACGACTGTAAGAACCTAACTCAACGTTCATTTCCTTCAATCGGGATTGATATAATTCCATTGAATCTGTAAATACAGTCAGGATAACATCATTGCTTGTTAACTCATAATATTTCGCGAATTTTATTGCCATTAGTAAATTAGCTATACTCGAAATTCCTAAAAGAGGCAATTTATCCACGATTTGATCAGGAACACCTGTTTCTTTTAGATACAATTGTCCTTCTTTTTCATTGAATAATCTCATAATTCTTTTTGTATCATTATCATCAATTGCGATGACCATATCGGTGTTTTTCACATTATGAATCCATGGAATATGCTTATCACCAATTCCTTCAATTCCATGTGCTCCATACCCATTTACTAGCATAGTTGGACATTGTAAAGCTTCACCTGCTGTAATTTTCATTGAAGGATATTTATCTTTCAGAAAATCTCCACAACCTATTGTTCCTGCTGAGCCAGTAGTTAATACAATTCCTTTGAATTTATCACCATTTAGTTCTCTATCTAACACTTCTTCCATAGCATGGCCGGTAATGTCATAATGCCACAAGTAATTACCAAATTCCTCGAATTGATTGAATACAAAGATATTTTCTCTTGTTCTCTTGAGTTCCCAAACCTTGTCAAATATCTCTTTAACATTGCTTTCGCTCCCAGGAGTTTTAATAATCTCTCCAGCTACAGTATTCAACCAGTCGAATCTCTCTTGTGACATTTCTTCAGGAAGAATGGCAATCGATTCACAAGCAAGGAGTGTTGCATCATATGCACCTCCTCTGCAGTAATTCCCAGTGCTGGGCCACACTGCTTTATGTACTATGGGGTTGAATTGTCCAGTTACTAGCCTAGGAACTAAACATCCGAAAGTTGCTCCAACTTTGTGAGATCCTGTTGGAAAGTATTTACCTACTAAACCAATGATTCTTGCTTCAACACCAGTTAACTCAGAAGGCAGCTCAATGTAATTAACATCACCAAATCCTCCTCCTTTTGATTTTGGTTCATTTTTCCATGTGATTCTAAAAAGATTTCTTGGGTGAATATCCCAAAGACCTATTTGAGTAAGTTCCTCACTAATTTGTGATGGTATCAAATTTGGGTTTCTTTGTTGAGTGAATGTTGGTATAATTATGTTTCTTTCTTTTGCTCTTTTAACAGCTTCTTTCATCCCATCATCATTTTTTGATAAATCTATCATGGATATACAGCCAAATTTATACATCTTTAATTTTTCGAAAAAACCAAGAATAGAATAAAATACGTAATCTTAAAGAATTACGTAAATTCACAAATCTTTTATCATAGTTCTTTTTCCTAAAATCCATCGGATTAATCAACCCGATAAGATTAAACAATGTAAATAGGTTAAAGACATGAAAATTCAGGATTTAGAGAAAATCAAGGAAGATATTGTTGTAAAATATAAAGACAAAACTCCTTCATCAAAGAAACATTTCGAAGAAGCAAAGAAATGGCTTCCAGGGGGAGGAACAAGAAATGTGTCACACTTTTATCCTTATCCTTTCTTTGTTACAAAAGGAGAAGGTTGTTATCTTTATGATTTTGATGGCAATGAATACATTGATTGTCTCAATAGTATGACTGTGAATATCCATGGTCATGCCCACCCTAAAATTGTAGAAAACATGCAGAAGCAAGCAAGTGAGGGTACTTCACATGCTGCTCCAATGGAGGTTCAACACCAACTTGCCAAAATAATTTGTGAAAGAACTCCATCAATTGAATTGCTTAGATTTTGCAATTCTGGGACAGAAGCTACAATGTTTGCTATAAGAGCTGCAAGAAAATACACTGGAAAAAACAAGATCATAAAAACAGAAGGTGGCTATCATGGTTCTCATGATTATGTTGAAGTCAATATTACACCTAATTTAACCGCTAGTAAGATGCCTATTGCAACAGTGGAAAAAGGTGTTCCAGAAACAATACTCAAAGATATCTTTATTGTACCTTATAATGATTTAGCAGCTACTGAAAAAATAATGAAAAAACATCATAAGAAAATTGCTGCGATGATTCTCGAACCAGTCATGGGATCAGGAGGAGGAGCAATAGCGACTAAAGAATATTTACAAGGGCTAAGAGACCTAACTAAGAAATATAACATTCTACTAATTTTCGATGAAGTAATCACTTTTCGCATATCAACTGGAGGAATGCAAAAGCATTACGGAGTTATACCTGATTTAACTGCTCTTGGAAAGACAATTGGTGGTGGATTACCTGTAGGTGCTTTTGGTGGGAAACACGATATAATTGATCAATTTAATCCGACTAAAAAGGATTTCATTACTCATTCAGGAACATTTAGTGGAAATGCTATGACTATGATTGCAGGAAAAACAGCAATGGAATTGTATGACGAAGCAGAGGTTGAGAGATTAGGAAAACTAGGTGATCGATTAAGAGAAGGATTGCGTGACGTGTTAAAAGAACTAAACATCAAGGGACAGGTTAGTGGACTACAATCACTTGTTTATGTTTATCTCTTTGAGGAACCCGTTGTAGATGGGAGACAGACTATTTTCAAACTTATACCCACCTTAGAACTGTCAAAATATTTGACATTGGCATTAGCTATTAATGGAATTTATGCAGTATCAAGAGGAGTAACTGCGTTTATTCTTTCAACACCAATGGACGAATCAATAATAGATGAAATTGTAAGAAGATACAGAAAAGCAATGGAAATGATTTTGCCTTTATACAAACAAATCAAGCATTACGAAGGTTTTGCATCAATTATCTTTGCCATGCTTAAATCACTTAACGTAAAGCCAGAATTTCAAAATTTTAAAGAGGATAAATATACAATGCTAATTGTTGCAAAAGAAGATCCAAAGGCAATAATATTAGATATTGGAAAGGGGAAGATTGAATTCAAACAAATAGACAATACATTAGATAATATTAAGGAAGTAAAGAAAGAATGTGATGGAGCAATCATAACAAATAGACCAACTTTCATGGGTTTAGGCTTAGGAAAAATAAATCCTGTTGTAGCAATTTTAACTGGCAAATTAAGAATTAAAGGATTGAAGTATATTTTGAAATTCACAAAGTATTTAAAATTGCTACGATAGTTTCTTTTCTTGAAAAGTCAATTGAGGAGATTAATCTTTATCTACTAGCTTTTATCTAGAATCCACAATGCTAAGCATACGTGCAAGAATGTTTCTAAAAATCATGAAACTAATGTCAATGAAAAACGAAGGTACTTTGGATGTAGAAAAAGGTAGAAAGAAACTCGAAAGTAGAGTATTTCTGTTCCGAAAGCCTTCAAATGTAAAGATTGTGAAAGATGAAATTGAAGGGATATCTGTCGAATGGTTATTTCCACCAAAGAGTAACAAAGATTGTGTGATATATACTTACATGGAGGATCATATTATTGTGGTTCTTTCAAAACACATGGAGGAATAGCAGCTCGTATCAGTAAATTTTCAGAGATTCCAGTTCTGTTCCCGGATTACAGTCTTGCCCCAGAAAAGCCTTTTCCTGCTGCATTAGAGGATGTAATTACAATTTATAGATGGTTGATAGAACACAAGAAGATTAAGCCTGATAAAGTTATTATTGCGGGAGATTCTGCAGGAGGAGGATTAGCACTGGCAGTCTTAATCAAATTACGTGATGAAAAGATTAATCTCCCCGCTGCGGCAGTATGTCTTTCCCCGTGGACTGATTTAGCATTAACTGGTGATTCTATTAAAACAAAAGAAAAAGAAGAATTATTACTTACAGAAACTGAACTCGAGCAAACTGCTAAGATATATCTAAGAAATACCGACAGTAAGAATCCTCTTGCTTCTCCACTTTACGTCAATATGGAGGGATTACCACCAATATTATTACAAACAGGTACTGAAGAAATTCTATTGGACGATACAATTCGTTTCGCAGAAAGAGCAGAGAAAAGTGGAGTAAAGATAACTTCTGACATTTGGTCAGGAATGTGGCACGGTTTTCAGCTATATGGTAATCTTATGCCTGAGAGTAAAAAAGCTATAAAGAAAATAGGAGAGTTTATTCAAAACATATTATTTTAGAATCCCTACACGAACATTATCAAATCTTGTAGGGGCGATTCCATGACCTACGTAAGCTGCTTGTCCAGGTTCTCCCTTTCCACAGTTTGGTGTTCCAAAAATCTTCCAATGATCTTTATTACATATTCCGCTAACACTTCCCCAGAATTCAGGTGTTATTCCTTCATATGTCGGATTCTTTATCATATCTGTCATTTCTCCATTTTCAATTTTCCAACCTATTTCAGTACCAAATTGGAAATTCATTCGGATATCATCTATACTCCAGCTTCTATTAGTTTCTAAGAAATATCCTTCCTTTGTATCTCCAATTAATTCATCGAAGTCCCAATCTCCTGGTTCTAGATTCACGTTAGTCATCCTTACAATAGGTATTCTATCATATCCCATTGATCTCGCAGCACCAGAACTTCTCTCCAATCCTATTGTTTTTGCAGTTTCCCTTGAGGACATAAAACCAGTAAAAATACCTTGATCGACCATGATATTCTTTTGAGCTTTAACGCCTTCGTGATCATAGAAGAAAGTGCCCAATCCTCCAGAAACTGTAGCATCAGCAACCATTGTTACTAATTCGTTTCCATATTTGAAATTAGTATCTAACAGATCTGTTGTTAGGAAACTTGTTCCTGCATAAGCAGCTTCATACCCTAAAGCTCTATCTAGTTCAGTTGGATGGCCACAGCTCTCATGAACCTGTAGTGCTAATTGAGAGTGACCTAATATTACAGTAGCGTGTTCAGTAGGCATCTTTTGTGCAGTTAGAAGCTTTACTGCTTCTTTAGCTGTTTGTTCTGAAATCTCTATGAGTTTCAGATTCTCAAAGTATTCATAACCCTCAGTGTGAAAATCACCTCTGAAACTTGCTGGTAAACTGCGTGTTTGTACTTCTCCACCTTCAACTGCTGTTGCAGATACTCCTCCTCCACACCAGAGAATAGTTTGATCTATTTTTGATCCTTCAGTTGTATACAATATCATATGATCTTTTCTACTAACAAAATGGCTAGTAGCTACTTTGATTCTATCTGAATATTCACGTATCATTTTAGCACTTTGCTGAAGAACATCCATTTTTTCAGTTAACTCTATTTTAAAAGGATCTTTCTTGATGGGGGTCATTTTTTTATCTTCATATACAGGTTCATCAGCAAGTTCAATATCAAACTTCTTAACCATAGAAGAAGCCCTTGCAATCTTCACTGCTTGTTCTGCCAATTCAGTAATACTATCTCTTGTTAACTCATTTGTACTAGCGAATCCCCAACTCCTATTTACTAAGCATCTAATCCCTATACCTCGCTTATCGATATTACTTAGCTGTTCCAAAGCTTCATTTTTATAGGATATATTTTGCATTCTTGTATCCATATATTTTACATCAGCATACTCGACACCCTTTTTCTCGCAACACTTAATTCCGTAAGCTACAAGGTCTTCTAAATTACTGGAACTTTCTTGCATACTCTCAATTTTAAGATATTTGTTAAAAACTTTATTCTTGAGAAAAAAAATTTAATCATTTTCTAAGGAACGTAAAACATCACTTAATTCTTCTAATTCCTCAATTCCTCTTTTTCTACTAAATAGGCCTCGTATCTTAATAGTTTCACCAACATCAAGTTCCTTATTTTGAGAGAGTAGAACTAAACCAATCTTTGCAGAACTAATTTCTTCTGAATAGTATTTACCTTTAACCATATGATAGAAGGGTTCTATCATCGCTTCAAGGATTTCCAGAGAGGAAATAATTTCATTCATTAAGATCGTTGGGGAAGTATAAAATGAATTGAAAGCATGTTTTTCTTCTAGTTTTCCAATAATTTTAGCAAGCTCAAGTAGCTCTCTTTCTAATTTGGATTCTTTTCTTTCTTCTGTCTTAATTTTGCTCTTCTTAAAAAACGAATTTAAAGCCTCTAGAGCAACTAAATATTCACTTTCATTAATTGTGTAAGCAGTTTTCTTTTCCACGGTGTAAGTCTTTGTAAAGATAATTACTATATCTTCAACAAATTGAATTTCCTTAATTAGACTCTTTAAAATCTTATAAATTGAAATAACTTTGTTTAGAGTTTCGACATTGCTCTTATGTTTTTCCAACAGTATATCAATTACTTCAGATAGCTTTTCCAAACGGGAAACTAGTTGATCATACTCATATGGAGAGAGATTTTCATCTTCTAGCATAGAGTCTATTTCCCAGGAATAATTCATACATTCTAAAACAGCTTCTTCAAAATCTAGCAAAATACGTGATTCTTTGGGCGTTAAACTAATGTCATCTCCCTGCAATTTTTTAGCTATGTTAGTAATTTCTTTCAATTTCTGATATTTTTCTTCGAAATTGTTTTGATTTGAATGATGTTCGCTCATCTGAGACCCATTCCAGTTTCAAGGTATTTATGGCTCATTCTTTCTTTTTAACATTTGCATTTCCCGAATGAAGATGAAAAAGAGATTTATTTAAATCTCTGAAAAATTATCAATAATAGCTTCATAAACAATATTTGCATAAGTGATTACTTCTTCTATCTCTGTATA
>DAOVKB010000004.1:0-35227 GCA_030631995.1 archaeon
CAAACTACTTTGATTTTATTCCTTTAATTCTTGGAAATGACTATACACGTTATGAAGCAGAATTTACTACTCTCGTTCTTAATCAATCCTTCTCAATCAATATCTTCAATGAAGGTTATGATGAATTTACAATATCACTAGATATAGATCTAGATCCTGCTTTATCATTGAAAGCTTCCTGGGATAAAAAGAGTGGACTATTAACTTCATTTTCATCTCATTTTACTTTCGGGGATAAAAGTAGTACACTAATCCTCTCGTTGAAAGATATTGAAGAGATCAAGTCCCCTGTTGAAACACCAAATTCTGAGCTTTTTATATCTAACAGCAGCTCTGATTATTTAATGGATTTTCAAAAAAGTTCAACAGAAAACCAATTAGATAATATGGTATACTGGGTAACACAATTAAATCAAACAGTTGGTCTGAGATATCTCTTCACTAGATCTGGATTAGAGATAGATTGGGAGATGTATATTTATGAAGACCAGTCTGATGTTTATCATCGAACATCTACGGCTATTCATTCAACCTGGTTAACTTTCATGCCAGCAGCCATAATACCAGCATGGCAAAGAGTGAATGGTTTATCAATTTTAGCTAACTCCCTTTGGACGCAACTAAGTGATTCGTTTATTGGTTATCAATTCACATTATCTGGAGTAACAACTACACTTTATACAATACAAAATCTAGAGTTTCGAATGCAATATCAAGAGGAAAATTCCACCCATCACTTAATATGGGATATATCATTGGATTATATTAGTAATAATACTCAAGTAGTTGTACCAAAGTATTCAATTCAAGAATATAATCTAAGCATGAATGGATGGTTAGCTTACACACAGGAGGGGTTGCTTAATGGTTTCTCTATAGAATTCCATGAAGATTACATTTCATATCTACAAAATATCACAGATCTATCAATAATGGAAATTGAAAATGATTATTATTACAATTACATTATTGAATCTGAAACAGAAGATATTTCTCGACCTGATTTTCTAGTGACAGACGAAACAGCAGGGTTTTTTGGATTTAAGCAGATAATCTTTTATTCCATCTTTACTTATCCAATCTATAGAAGATTAAGAAAAAAGAGGGATTGTTCCTGATAAGAAACCAATCTCAATCAAACAAATATATTCTTGACACTAATTTTTTTATTAGTGGATTTGAGAAAAATCCCTCAGATTTTAACACATTTCTAGAGATTGTAGATAAATTAGGCATAGAGCTTTATGTTTCCAACCTTATAATTCAAGAAATTAGATGGTATCTTAGGAGGAGAGTAAAGGAACCTGTTCAGATAGTCAGAGTTGCTTTGAAGGACATCAGAGATTTTAGGAACAAGTATGAAAATGATGAATCCGATCTTCCTCACTTAAATGATCTATCCAACATAATACTAGCTCAAGAATTAGGTGGAGTAGTTGTATCAAGTGATTTGAAACTTGTAAAAGCCTGTGAAATCGTTAAAATTCCTGTTCTGATAAGTTCCTCTTTTGCTTTTCTTTTGAAAAATATGAGTACAAAAAAAGAGCACAGCGATTTGTTTGAAAAATTGTACGATACTATTCTCTCAGATGAGATTAGTCACTCTGTTGAAAGAAGTCAATTATTTGATCCTGTTGCAAGGATAAAGAAAATACAAGAGCACGCGTTAGGAGTTCTTCAAAATATAGTTAAGCCAATAGGTATTCAGGTAGAACCCGATAGAGACAAATATCATCTTTTAGATGAAGAAAACAGTCTAATTGAACTTATGAATGAGATAGAGTTTGAATTTCCTAATTATCTTGAACAATTAGAAAAAGGTGAATTAGAGGTTCTTAGATTAGAACTAGGGGAGGTTTATACTGCTTTGTCTGATTTATCTTTGGAACTAAGAGTTGCTTTGATGGATAAGGACAGCTATACAGAAGAATTAGCAGTCAGATTGAAAGCTAGAATATTGTATTTACTAAGTGTAGTTGAGTTTACTCTAGTAGATTTTGAAAAACTAGAAGGTCATTTAAACATAATTACTGAAATTTCTTCCCTCTACCCTAAACTTGTTTCAGACATATTTATGGATATACATTTACTACGAATGATTTATTTTCTAGTCACTGATAATCATGAAAGATTAAAAGGTTATTACTCTGAAAAATTCCTGTTTTTATGTGAACGACAAGAGCGTATTGATTTAGTAAGATTAACACGAGCTGTAATCCTTGCATCTACTGTGATGGAAAGTGGGTTAATTGATAAGAAAGCAATTATCGAGGGAAAGGATGAAATTTCTCTATTAGTACAGATAGGATATATTCTACTTCAAATGAAACAATTTGAACACGCTTTGTTAATTCTTCTTCAATCTCATTATCTTGCTGTAAATCTTGGTGATCACATATTAGCTAAGGATACATTAGAACTTCTAGTAATTTTGCATTATTCAGTTAAGGAAAGATGCACTGAAGAAATCTATCAAGGTATTGAGGATCTTAAAGAGCTTGGAATTTTTGAATTACCTGTAATAAGCTATACAGATATGGTTGAATTACAGAGAATGATTACACCTGATTTTGTTCCAGTAGGCGATTTACTGGTTATGCTCCAAGATTGGTTCTATATCTATCATTCAGGAACAATGGTGAAAGAAGGAGAGATTTTTTCATTTGTTCTTCTTAAAAATCCATATTACTCACCTAGAATTGCACTACTTCTACGTTCACAATTTTCACCTTATTATGTAAGCCCTGGAAGGCAAGTAAAAATCTTTGAAGGAAATGTAAAAACTTCAATACCAAAAGTATCCACACTTGATGGTTATCCCATTGATATCTTAATGGAAGTAGAAGAGAAAAATGCGAGATATATCTTCAGAGGACCTTTTGGCATGAAAATAATTCTCTAACTGCTTTTCCACTTCTGTATTATATCTATTAATTCCTGAGATTCTATTGGATATTTCTTTATTCTTTCTATTAATTGGCTAATCTCATGTGTTTTTAATGTAGTAAGAGCTCCACTTTCCATAAGGGCATCTCTTGCCTTTGTAAAGGAAGTTACTAAATCTTCTCGATCACTACCAACATAAATTACTGAAAGCAAGTTTTCATAAATTTGTTCTGGAGGTAAGCTTTTCCAGTCCTGTGTTACATCTGTCATTTCAGCAAAATCAGAAGAAAAAACAACATAACCTTGACCTACTTTCTTGATATTTTCTTTCTGAATAAGTCTAAAAACAGCTCTGTTTATTTGATTGGGTTCTAGAATAAGTTCTTGAATTATATGCTCTTCAGTTAATGGCTTTTCAGCTTTCAGTAAAAGTCCAAGAATTTTCTGATCGATTGTACCTTCCTTTCCACTATATTCAATAAGATCTCTTAAGGAGAGAACAAATGCATCATTTGTTGGTCTCTTAAAATATGCCATAAGTTTTGCAATTAAGTCATTAGTTTTATCTGATACTGCTGCTTGAATTGGAGGAGTTGATTCAATTGTCGCTGCAATTGATTGAACAGGTGCAGGTGGCTCCTGCTTCAATTTCTCAACTTCTAGTTCCAGTTGTTGAACATTTTTTTGTAATTCGTGTTCCCTATCACTCCTCGCTTTCTTATCCTTCTCGAAGAACATCCTCTCTTCTTCTACTCTATTTGAATAATTGACTAGCTCTTGATCTTTTTCAGTAATAACGATATTTACTTTCTGAATATCAGCTTCTAATTCTTCAATTTTTGCAGATTGAACAGCTATTCTTTGCTGTAGCTGACTAATGAATTCTTTTTGAGCTTGTTCTCGTAATTTGGCTTTTCTTGGATCATCGTTTGAATCTTCAGAGTCATATGGGTTGAAAACCATTTATTATGCACCTAAAATTTAGTTTCTTCCAGAACAAATAAACTTATCCATTTTTCATTTAGTTATGGAATAACTATGGAAAAAAATGAGGTATTCTTTTGCTTCCTATTGATCAAGTTTGAGTATCTCTCGGACTATTACCTCAAAATCTGCAGTGTTTTTTTCAACGGTTGCATATGGCCAAAGGATATTTTCTGTATTCATGATATAATCAGCTAAAGCCATAACATCTCCAACTCCATACCCAAGTTCTTTCTTGTTTCTAGCAAGGAAATTATCGAAATTTCTTAACAAGACATCTTCTTTTGCTTTTGCTCCTTTTGTCTCTTCGATTCTATCTGGATTATTAAGACGATTGAATCTTGTTTGCATTGAAGTGTGACAAGCTATTACAAACACATTATCTTTACCATAATGCTTCTTAAGAACATCAATTTCTGAAGTTGCTCGAATTCCTGAAATAAAAACCCCAGGAACATCATCAGGTAAAATATCCACTTTTTTCATAAGACGTTCAGTGAAAAAGCTATCCGAAATTTTCTTACATTCATCAGTGATAGCTTTGATATTTTCAGGAGTAAAATCCAATCCTCTGCCTGTTACTTCTTCTAAAACTTCTGTACCAGTTTCATAAAGAGGCATATTATAATTAGGTCCTATTTTCTTAGCATAAGTTGTTTTTCCACTCAATGGTAGTCCAGTTAATACAATAATTTTCATATTTTATCCTCGAATGAATTGGCCAGAGAGCACACTCTCTTCACAGCTAGCCATAGCATTACTCTGAGAGGTCTATGATAAGCTCTGGCCAGAATGATTAAAATATAGATATATAAAAAATCGCTGGTAGAAGTATAAACAATTAAGAAAAAGAATTAAAGGAGTCTTTTTTCTCCTTCCAATTTCTGTATTTCAGTCACATTTTGTGTAACTTCTAGAACTCCGAGATATTCTCCATTTTTATTTCTGACAGGGAAATATCTGATAAATATTAACATGCCTTTTATTTTCAACCAGAATTCTGCTTTGTCTAGAGTATTGTTTTTAAAACCTTCAATTATCTCTAAAACTTTGTCTACACTTTTATTGGGATGACAGTTTTCCACTAATCGTCCGATTACACTAGGTGTTCTAACAAAAATCCTATCTGGTCCTTCACTGTAGAATTTTACTTTATCATCTTTTCCAACAAATGTGATATCGATAGGTAGATGTTCAAAGAGCATTTTTAATTCTTCTAATGAAAGTTTTCCAGTACCTAAATTGACTTCCCTATCCTTTATTGTTACTTCTGTTTTCACTTGCTTCTTTTCATCTTCTGGTCTTTCAGGAGTAAAACAGCAGTACCCAACTTCATCAAATTGCTCTCTGATATCTTTCCATTCAGATTCTGAGAACAGTTGCATTGCAGTTGGATATAGAACTTTGTTTTCCTTAGAGAAATGACTGGATAGAAGCTCAGCTAAACCATGAGCATAAGTGTGAAATTGCTTTAGAAAATCAGAATATTCAATCTTATTTTTATTATCCATTAATGAGTAAAGATTCTTCTCTATATCTCTAACTCGATCATGTTCCATCCACATAATCTTTGGAGGTTGAGTTACTCCATACTTTTCCAAAACTGAAAATAGGATGTTTTCTTCTCTTAAATAATGACTCTCTGAAGCTTTAAAGTGATTAACAATACTGATGATTTTTTTCATCTCAGCATCAATTTCATCGAGCGATTTCTTATCTTTAATATCTTTATACAGATTTCTCAAGTTATTTGCATATTCTAATAAAATCGCGTGCTCTTGCATGAGAATATTAACAGGATGACCATCAGGTGCTAGATTCATATCTTCTGTTATTGTCTCTTGCATAACAGCGAGATGAACATCACACATATGATGGATCTCTTCAGCAGGCATCCCTTCTTTTATTAATTGTTCTTCAGCAACTGAGATTTGAAGTGGTGTAAGTCCTCTAATTAATTCCTTGAATTCCTCTTTAACTTTATCTGGATTTTCTCCAGTATGAAGCTTTTTTATCAAAGATTTTATCATTTCTTTATTATCATCTTTTGAATGACTGATTTTTTCGTGCATTTTTCACAACTCTTCATTCTTTTTCTGAACTATGGGGATTATAGATCACCTATAACTTGAGCTCTGTCTATATGCTCATTAAATAAATCTTTGTTTTTTTCAAAATAAAGTCTTCCTCATAAGAGAGAAATATCGAGATATAAAATACAAAATATTGGCTGAATGGAAGATTTTAAATGTCAGTAAATGTTCAGAAAACTCGACATTTAGAAGGTGAGGGCTCTCTAATGAAACTTAACGAAGAAAAAGAAGAAATCAATGAAGAAGAATTCATAGAAGTAGATGTTGAGGATTTTGAAAATGACGAAGTTTCAGAAAAAAAAGTTGATCCAGAAGCTGAGTTATTAGAAGCAGTGAAAATAGAAATTGAGAAATTAGTTGAGAAAAATAAAATTGAAAAAATAATCAAAAAATACTTTTCATTGTTAAAAGAAATAGATCAATCAAATCAACTAAAAGAAGAATATCTGAAAACTGCTCAAGTAGTACAAGCAGAATTTGAGAATTATAAGAAACGAGTTCATAAGGATAAAGAATGGTCTAATTTCCAGAATAAACAAAAAGTAATCCAGAAATTTCTCACAATTTATGATGATATAGAGAGAACACAAGATATGTTTACTAATCATCCAGATGTTGGACAAGTTAAAGATGCTGTAAACCTAATTTTTGGTAATCTTAAATCAGCATTTGAGTCACTAGATATTGAAATCATTGATCCTCAAGAAGAGATTTTTAACCCTCAATTTCATGAAGCGGTTTATGCCATAGAAAAAGAAGGAAGTAAGAAGAACCAAATCATTGAGGTTCTTTCAAAGGGATTTAAAATTGAAAGCACTGTTATTCGACCTGCTAGAGTTGTAATTGCCAAAATTCCCGAAAACAAGGAAACAGAAGAATAATCTCCTTTTTGTTATTTTTTTTTATAAATACAAGCAACAAATTTTAATTAATAGTACAATTAAGATATTTAATAAGAATACATAGAATTCAAACAATTTCCATTATTATGTCTATGAAAAAAATTTACAAGGTATGTGCATGAGCAAAGTAGGTATAGTTTCATATGGTTCATACATTCCAAGATATAGGATAGCTATAGAAGAAATAGCTAAAATTTGGAATGAAGATTCCGATGAATTAATTTCACAATTACAAGTAGTAAGTAAAACTGTTCCAGGTCCAGATGAGGATGTAGCAACGATGGCAGTAGAATCTGCAAGAAACGCTGTCAATAGATGGGGAGGAGATACAAAGGATATTGGAGCAATATATGTAGGAAGCGAATCTCGTCCTTATGCAGTTAAACCAACAGCTACAATAGTTGCTGCAGCTTTGGATGCTGAAAAATCTCTAACTGCTGCTGATCTAGAGTTTGCCTGTAAAGCAGCAACAGCTGGTATGCAAATGTGTTTCGGTTTAGTAAAATCTAAAATGATTGATTATGGTCTAGCAATAGGATCAGATAATAGTCAAGCTCGTCCCCGAGATCCTTTAGAATATACTGCTGGTGCTGGAAGCGCAGCGTTTCTTATAGGAGCGAGCAATATCATTGCTGAGCTGGAAGGCACCTATTCAGTAACATCGGATACACCTGATTTCTGGAGGAGAGAAGGAGCTGTTTATCCAACTCATGGTCAAAGATTCACAGGACAGCCCGCTTACTTTCAACATACTATTGATGCATCTAAATGTTTAATGGAAAAATTAGGTTCTAAACCTTCAGATTATAATCATGTTACATTTCATCAACCTAATACAAAGTTTCCACTTTCAGTAGCAAAAATGTTAGGATTTTCGAATGAGCAAGTGGAAAAAAGTCTAATCTGCAGAGAGATAGGAAATACATATTCCGCGGCTTCGATACTTGGTTTAGCACATATATTGAATCATTCAAAACCAGGGGATAGAATCTTCATGACATCTTATGGGAGTGGAGCAGGAAGTGATGCATTTTCATTTATTGTAACTGAGGAAATCGAGAAAATTCAATTATATCCTTATTCGACGGATTATTACTTGAATAGAAAGGAGATGATCGATTATGGTACATATGCAAGATATAAAGGAGTGATAAGGTGAGATACTGATGAAACATAAAGTCTACATTACCGGTTTTAGTTCAACGAAATTTGGAGAACATTATAGTAGATCTGCTAGTTCATTAGCAACTCAAGCTCTTTTGGGATCGATAAATAATGCTGAAATTAAGAAAGAATCCGTTCAAGCAGCTTTCTTTGGTTCGTTAGTTTCTAGTAGTAATAGTCAAACATCAATTGGTTCTATATGTATTAGAGAATGTGGACTCGATATACCTACAACTAGAATAGAAGCAGGAAATGCAAGTGGTGCTGCTGCATTCCAGCAAGCTTATTTCGGAATTTTAAGTGGACAATATGATTGTATTGCAGTAATTGGAGTTGAAAAGCTAAGTGACTATGTAAAAGGTGGAACAATAGAGAAAATTCTGGGAACTACAATAGATTACCATTGGGAGTTCGAAATGGGTGCAACTTTAACAAGCCTTTATGCAATTCTCACAAAAGCTCACATGAGGGAATACAAAACTACTCTTGAACAACTCGCAGCAGTTCCAGTAAAGAATCATAAAAATGGTGTTAAAAATCCATTAGCACAATTTAGAAGAGAGATTTCTTTGGATCGGTTCCTTAAAGCAAAGAGAATAGCAGATCCCATAGGTAGGTTTGATCCCGCAACTCATGTTGATGGGGCTTCATCTATTATTCTATCTTCGTCCCAATTTTTAGCTGAAAATCCAGATATCACAACAAAGGTCCCAATTATTGGTTTTGGTCATGCATCAGATACTGTATCTCTTCATCATAGAGACGTGCTTACTTCACTTAAAGCTACAAAGAAAGCAGCAGATCAAGCATTTAAAATGGCTAAAATTAACGCTAAAGACATCAATGTAGCGGAGGTACATGATTCATATCCAATAGGTGAAATATTAGCAATAGAAGATATTGGATTCTTTCCAAAAGGGGAAGGAGGAAAAGCTACTGAGGACGGATCAACTTCACTTGATTCTGAGATAAGCATTAACCCAAGTGGAGGATTAAAAGCTAGAGGAGATCCATTTGGAGCTACGGGCATAGCACAAATTGTTGAAATCGTGGAACAAATGAAAGGTGAAGCAGGGGAACGACAGATAGCTGATTTTAACTATGGACTTACTCAAAACGTTAGTGGTACTGGTGCAATGACGTATGTTAGTATATTAGCCAGAGAGGAGGTTAAAAAATAATGGAACCCCCTAAGATTTGGAGAGAAAAACGAGAAAGATATCTTGCAGTTGGTATCAAATGTTTAGATTGTGAAAATAAAAGTTTTCCAAAATCAGAATACTGTATCAAATGCAGTAGTAGTAATGTAGAGGAATATAAACTCGCTAACACAGGTAAACTTCTCTATTATGCTCAAGTTACACAGACTGCACAAGAGATGATGGAATACACACCTTACATTGTAGGAATAGTCGAATTAGATGACGCAATAAAAGTAACAGGTCAGATAGTAGACTGCAATCTAGATGAAATAAAAGAGGGGATGCCATTAAGAATGGTTTTCAAGATATTGGCTCGAGATGGTGATGAAGGTTTAATAAGATATGGCTTTAAATTCGCACCATCCTAAACTATTTTTTTAACTTTATTTGTTGCATTGAATGGACTAATAGACCAACTTCTAGTATAGTTCTTTTGACTACATCTAATTCATGTGCATACTGTTGATCTCTTCCTATAAAGAAGCCATGTACTCCACCCTGAAATTTGTCTTTAATAGTGAGGAAACCCCATCCGCAACCACTCTTTTTATTATCACAGAACACAAGGTAGGAGTTTTCCTTTGTCAGTTCTAGATTGAACTTCAGTTTCTTAAGAGTACTAGCAGGGAGTTGATGAGAAATAGTTGTGTTTGAACAGAATGGGCATTTTGATGCAAACTTTGTTTTTAATCTCTTCTTAGCTTCTTGGAAGACCTTAGAGAACCAGTACCCTGAGGAAACCTTAAGCAGTTCTTCAAATTCCATACTTGGGATAGGACTCAGCATAGTAATCGTAGGAACTTCTTCAATATCAGCTACTTCTATTAGATGTTTGAATCCTTTTACAGTAGTTTTTACAACGGTTGGATGCTCAAAATGCTTCTCAACAAAATCATTGTCTTTTGGAATGTAAGGTTGAAGATAACTAGCTTCAGGTTCTTTTGTAATTATATTGAAGAATATTGCCTTGATTGTAGTTGGAAATTTCTCAGTCTTTGGACCAAAATAATATACTGCAAAATCCATTAATTTTGGATGAATGTCTTCATCAGGTTCATCAACAAGAAAAATCATCATTTGGTCTGTTTGTGTTAATGTCAAAACTAGAGGAGGAAGTGTGGGTTTATCTAAATATACTGATTTCATAATCCCGATTCTTCTAGAAGCAAGCAATTCTTCAATCTCCTTTACAGCTTGACTGATGTTTTTTTCTGCTTCATATTCCACAGGAGGTGATATATCAAAACCTTGATCCCTTAATGAAATCTCGAAGTCCTCATTCCAAAATTCTTTCATCCATTCCCATGGTAGATATACAACATTCTTTTTAACATACCATAGTTTTGATTCTCTGGTTTCTTCATCAAAATAATAGTAAAGAGGATGTTTCCTTGAAGACTTCTCCATTATGATTATGGGGATTGCCATCATCTTCTCAAATTTTTCACAATAGATAGGATCTGCGCCCATATTGAGAGAGCGAATGCAGCTTAATAACTTCAAAGCAGGTTCTTGGAGTTTTAGTTCAATTTGTTCATCATCACCAACAAAAGGGTCACTAACTGCTCCACTTCGAGCTCTAATACACAGGAGAAGTTCGTCTTTGTATGCGCACATAATAACTCGCTTATAACTCTCATAATAGTCAACTCCCCTTGTATAGATGTTACACATTTCAATAGTAAATCCTTGTTCCTGCAAATAAGCTTCAACTAGCTTCATGAAGTTGGTTTTGAACAAACTCATATCCGAACATCTTCTTTATTTAATGATAAGTTTTCTTATAAATCCTATTCAGCATCGAACACTATACAAATTTTTTCGTGTATAACTGAAACTTATGATTACTATTACATATATTTTCAAATTCATTTAAAAACTTAAGAAAAGATTACTTATTTCCATCATCTATTGAGAGAGCAGACATTAAATCGCTAACTATTTGGAGTGTATTTGATTTGTCTTCTTCAACATCAATTTCTATAAAATTGCAGACACATTTAGGGTGAATTATTACATGATAACCACCATTTCTTCTTCTGATTGAGAATGGATATAATTGACATGCTAATGGTTTGAATTCGTGAACTTTACACATCCCTTTTTCATCTAAGAAAGCACATTCGTTTACAAAAGGTTTTTTCCTTAGAATATAGGCTTTAATTAAACCATTTTCAATACTCTTGCTAGCGATTAGTACAGGACTCAGTACTTCTATAGCTTGATCAATTTCTATTCCATGTTCCATCATATCAAGAATATCCTGTTCAGTAGCAGGAATATTATTTAGTTTACAACAATCAGAACAACAAGTACATTCAAAATGAACATGCAGCAAAACCTCTATTGACCCATCTTCATTTATGTTAGCTATAGGTGTATTGCTGATATCCATTGAAATCATTATCCAACCAACCATGAATCCATAAAAAGGTTATTGAACAAGATAAAAATCGCACAAATGCGCTAGAATTGCGTAAGGATACCCAGAAATGGAAAGGGCTTTAAAATTGGGATTTTTTGTTATTTCCGAGCCTTTAAATATAATTTCACTCATAGTAATAGATAGATTTAGTTAATCACAAGTCATTTGATTTGTGAAACAAGAATGTGATTAAAATGAGTGAAATGAATGATATGATTCAAATGCTTGCTGATGCTTCAGAAGAAGAGAGAGCTAGCATGTTATCTCAGAGATTAAAAATGCTTGCAGGGCAACCTGAAGAGCAAAGAATTCAATCGCTTGCAGGACTTATTTCCGCAATAAATAAACTCAAGCCTAAGAAAATGAAACCCTTTATTGCAACACGTACAAAAGTTCTCATGTCTCTCTCTCAAGAAGAGAAAGAAGCTCTTATGGTTGGAAGACTAAAAGCTGCTAAAGTTGTTGATGAAAATACTCACAAAACTGATATGATGATAACTTTGGAAGTTGCAAAAGAAATGGGTGAAGATAAATTTAAGATGTTTGTGGGTCTGTTAAAAATGACTGCAGAGAAACATGGTTTACCTGCACCACTAATGGATGCAAGTTGAAACTCAAATTCAAATGAGTCAAAATTTATTATTTAATCTTTTTCTTTTTCACTTTTTTTTGCAGTGAAAAAATAAAATCAAGGTTATTAAAATGATGGATAAAATTTATAGTAAATATAAAGAAATATTGTTTTTTGGATTTTCATTAGTAATTATTTCCCTAGGTTTAGGTATTTGGCGATTTTTCAATCAGATGTATATAACTTCAGATAATTTAGTAGAAATAGTATTAAGAAGATTCTTAGAAATCATTCCACTTTTAGGACTTGGATTCCTTAAACTTGGAATTGGTTTTGCAATTGTAACTATAGTGAGAAATATCTCCGCAACAGGTGAGAACGCTACAAAAAGCTTCAACAAAGCAGGTCTTGAGTTGGAAAAACCGAAAATACCATTTTTCTCAAAAGCATTCCCATGGTTTTTGATTTCAGGAATAATCTCTGAGCTTATTGCTGCTATCGTTATGATTTTCTGGATAAATGCAGGAATCAAAGGAGATGCATTTGCAGATCATATTTATGAAATCATCACTGTTCCTATTGAAGCTTTAGGCGTCGCTCTTCTGATTGGAGGAATAGCATTTGGTTTAGCTACAATAGTTATGAATTTAGGAATTCAAGTTAATGAACTTCCTAGAAGATTGAAGATACTCACAAAAGGAGAAAAGAATCCAGAAGTATTAGATCAGAATAAGATAGTTCCTAAATGGACTATCATCTTAACCCTCACTGGGATGATTGTCACTGGTTCTTCCTTTATACCCGTTGCAATAGTCCGAGCTATACATTATTCAGTTACAGGTTCAACTCTTGCTAGCTTGAATGGATTATTATGGGATACCTGGATTTTCGTTGGAATTGCAATATTGCTATTTTCAATAAGTTACTGGTTATTGAGAATAATAAAATGGTTAAGAAAACAAAGAAGTGGTTTAGGTGAAACTGTCGGAGAAATTGCAGAGATCGAAACTCGACCTCTAGAACAACCTCTTAAAATAACTACAGCAGTTCATTCTTTTGCAACCGCAGGATTAACTTGGATGTTCATATTCTTCTTCGTTATAGCTATTTACAATGCTTTTAATCCTTCACCATTACAAATTCTCATAAAACCAGGGAGAGCAATTAGCCTAGCTTTATTATTCATTGGCATTGGTTTAGCTTTGCTTACAATTGTAGTAAATCTAAAATTAACTGCTTTTATGCTACCTGGTTCCTTTACCAATATTGTAAATGTGATTAAGGGAGATAATAAAAGAGAAGAAACTCCAAAACCACCAGATAAACCCATCAAACTATCTCCATTGAAGTTATTCTTTGGACTGCTATCTGGAGTATTTCTTGTGCTTCTTGGAACTCTTCCAATCGCAGTTCTCAGACTTAGTTATAAGCTTCAAGGAATGGAAAATAAACAATGGATTACTGAACATTTAATAGGTCCAGTAGTTTCTACAGGTGTTGGAATCATATTTCTTACAATAGGCTTATTCTTTAGCACAATAGTTGGTTTTGTAAAAGCTAGAAAATCAATAATAAGTGAAGGAGTAGAATCCTGTGTTTATTATACCTTAGAAAAGAAATAGCTAACCACCACTTTTCTTTTTTCTTAACAACAATTTTATAATATGATTTTTATCTCCATATCGTGTCACAAGAATCGGAATCGTCATACTTTGAATCTTTTTGGAAAACTAACCTTCCTACAAGAAATTTGTTTATTTTAATTGCAGTCTGTTATGTCATTATAGCTATCATCAGTATTGTTAGGGGAGAAATAAACGATCTTATTGATGTTTTTACCATTTCTGATGAAGTTTTAGTGCGTGTTGGTCAGTTTAATCTTCTTGTACTGAACGGACATGTATACCAGTTATTGACTTCAATATTTGTTCATGTAGACATTCTTCATTTTCTTTCTAATTGTTTGTTTCTATTAATTTTCGGTTTAAGAGCTGAAGAAAAACTTCTTTCTTGGCAATATTATGTTATCTTTCTAGTATCGGGATTAATGGGCGGATTACTTTCTCTTGCTGTATTTGATCCACTTACTATATCTGCAGGAGCTAGTGGAGGAGTCTTTGGTCTTCTAGGTGTTGACATAGTTTTAGCATTTGAAGAAGATAAAAGAAGATCATTCTGGAGTTATTCAGGTGTTGGTGTAATCTTCTTGATTATTACTGGAGGAATGAATGTTAACTTCTTAGCACATGCTATCGGGTTAGTAACAGGGATATTGCTTCCTCTTTTTGTTTTAAAGAAAAGGAAAAAGAAAGAACTACCCTCTGAGAATCTTTTAGAATGAATTTTCAATTGTTAGTAAAATCTGTCATTTTCTTCGTATTTATTTGATTTTTTATCTTCTTTGCTGTATCCCATGACTCTCTAACAAATGGAGGAAATTTCTTATTTTGCTTATAAGTTCGTTTGAGGTATGAGATTGTCTTTGGATCATTAGGATATCCTGATCCTAAATCTATTTTCAACTTTGAAGATATTTTTACTATTTCTCTATCACGTTGTACTTTTGCTATTATCGAAGCAGCTGATACAACAGGATAATATTTATCAGCTTTATGTCTAGAAATGATTGTTGCTTTTGGAAATTCAACTTGGAATGCTTCTCCAAACCGTTTTTCTTTCACATCTGCAGCATCTATGTATATTTCATCAGGGATTACAGAAAATTCTTTTGTAGCTTTAATCATGATTTTTTGTTCTATCACATTTAGTGTATAATTCTTTCTTAGTTCATCAATCTCTGCAGCAGAAACATGTTTGGTTTTAATCTCAAAAGCCACTTTTGAAAGAGTAGAATAAAGCCTTTCTCGACTTTGTTTTGTCAGTGTTTTGGAATCTCTTGCTCCCACTTCTCTCAGTTTGTTCTTGTCAATTTCCTTAATCATATAAGCACATATAACCATAGGTCCTATGACTGGCCCTCTTCCCGCTTCATCAATACCAACGATATATTTACTCATAGTTGTCATCTTTATCACACATCAAATCAATGGAGATTTATAACATCGGAAAGTTCTTGATAAGAAGCATTGGTTTTCAATCCTTGGGGATCAAATGAGGTTCTAGAAGCTACAAATCCCTTCTCTCTTAAAGAATCAATAATCATCTGGATTCCTATTCCAACTTTCTGAAGTTTTCTTAGCACATATGGCAGATAATAGAAAAATGGTGGAGATTCAGCTTCTTCTATCATTTTTGCGAGTTTTTTTTCTATCTCATTTTTCGAGGGTAACTCACTTTCTTGAAGAATAGTATTCAAATCTTCGATGCATTCGCTGTAGAAAAGCTGTTCTAACCACAATGGTCCTGCTTTCTCTAATCTCATATTACATACCGGACAATCAGTAGACTCCAATACTTCAGAGATTTTAGCTGATTTGAAATAAGAACATTCTGTACAGAAATACACAAAACCGATATTCTGATGTTGTAAATTCGCTTTTTCTTTACTTCTAATTAATTTAACTTTCACTCTCAGAAAGTGCTCGTGATGATAGCTTATGACTGGTTCTATAGCTATCCCAATCCTTCCAGCACTAATCAAGATATTGTATAATAGAATACGTAATGCAACCTCATGGCAAAGGAAGTTTCTAGTTGGTATTGAATTATATATGCGAAGGCATGCATTTGCAAATTTACCACACAGAACTTGCAAATCAGTAGCAGTTACAAAAAGGTAACCTTCGTTTTTTTGCAAAACTTGAATAGCAGAGTCTATAAATTGTATTGGAGACCCAAAAGGATCAATATCTATCACATCAATAGTTTCTTGTTTCTTAATGAATTCACTTATCGTGATTGAAGCATCTGAATGTTTCACTTCAAGTTTATCATCAAACCCTATTTCATCTATGTTTCTTTGAATTGTTTCAACAGCGATTGGGTTTCTGTCACCTGCATAAATTTTACTTATTATGGTTGAAGGTAATTCTTTTAGTATCCTATAACTTCTCACTCCTGTTCCAGCTAAAGGATCCAGTATTGTCAGTGGTTCTGTTTGCCGCTTTGAAATTGCTATCAATACAAGCAATGTTAAGTCTCTGTTAATTGTCATCTCAGGATTGTAAAAAACAGAAGAATCGTAGATTCTTTCTGCATCTTTGAAAATTATGAACTCTGTTTCTCCTTCTTTGGTTTTCTTCCATTCACCTTCTGAGAGTTTCATAAGTGTCTACTCTTCTCATCTTTGTTTTCAGTGATAGTTAAAGCTTTGCCAATTACGTAAATTTCTGCACTTTTTTTTCGAGAAGCTTTTGGTTTAAATAACTTTACATTTTTGAATGTCTCTTTCATTCTCTTTATAAAATCTTGGTGCTCACTGCCTTGGAATATTTTACATACAAAGCAACCATTTTCTCTAAGTAATTTCTCAGAGAGATCTAGAGCACGATTAGCTAATGAAATCTGTATTGAATGATCCCTATTATAATCTCCTGAAATATTTGGTGCACAATCTGAAATCAAAACATCTATTGATTCAAAATTTGCTAAAATGAAGTGAGCTAGTTCTTCATCAAAAATATCTCTATTAACAATGTCAATATTTTTTTCCTTGAAAGGAGAAATGTAGGCTTTATCTATCGCAATTACTTTACCATTTTGTCCTACTTTCTTAGAGGCAACTTGAGTCCATCCCCCTGGAGATGCTCCTAAATCTACAACTATTTGCCCTTTCTTGAAAACATTGTATTTATCATTTATTTCTAATAACTTGTATGAAGCTCTTGATCTGAAACCTTTGTATTTGGCTTTAAGATAAAAATAATCATCACTCAATAAGTTCACATACAAATTTAAGTACAACTAAAATGATATGATTGATAAGAGTTATGTCTTCCTCCCACATTGAAAAACAGATTATTACCCTACTTCAGGGGGATTTTTATTCTGTCATCATCATCAAGAATTTCATATTCTACAAATTGGTATGGTTGAATTTTCTTTGAAGTATCTTCTTCTATTAACCATTCGTTATACATTCTGCATGAAACAGGATTCACCGGATTATTGATGCCACACTCATGAATTCTATCGCATGTAAAACATGGACAGATCATTGTCATCCATCCAGTATCTTCTTTCTTAGGAATAGTTAAAACAAAATCCTTTACGTTACCTATTTTGATTGGAATCTTTAGAATTTTATTTGTATATAACAATTCATCAATTTTATGAATTATAGAAGCATGGTTTCCCAACAGATCTAAAACTTCTCTGTATAACAATTGCCTACTTTGAGTTCTGTCAATAAGTTCAATAATTTCATCTGAAAGAGCACTACTATAATTCTTCTCAATCTTAATTCTCTGTCTTGGAATCATCTTCAACACACACCTTAATTTTATTCTCTCTACGAATTAATTAAACTAGGAAGGATAATGTTCATTAGCAATCCTATCTTCTAACATACATATTGCTATTTTACATATTTAAGTGTTGATACGTGTCGAGAAAATGTATTGCAAAAATGTAAAATAGAATGAGTGTAAAATTATAATTCTTGCGACACAAATCATAGAATTTAACTTCAGAAAATTTTGCTACGACGAACGTCTGGGGTTTTTTTTCTGATAAGATTTCTTTCTCTGCCTTACATTTACTTGTTTTCTATCTATTGTGTATAGCATAGTATTATTTTCAATTGTGTCTTTGTATTGAGGTTTGATTCTTATACTCACATATGGTTTCTTTACAGGACCAAAAATATCTATGACATCCCCGATATGTTCCATTTTTTCAGAGACAACATGAGAACCAATTTTCGGTAATTTTGGAGGATCGATCACAATTGCGTTTCCTGAATCAGTATAGTGAACAATGTTGCCTAATTTTTTTATTCTAGATTGATCCAATTATATCCCCTCAATAATGAGCTTGAATAAAATGTTCCCAGATTTTTTATTTTTTTGAAGTAGATTTCTTCTTTTTATCTGGTTTTTTTTCTACTTTCTTTAACTTTCTTGAGATATTAGCGACTCTTCTTATTAGTTCAGTCTTGCTGGTGATACCTTCAGGATTTATTATAACTCTTCCTTCACTTGCCCACCGGTTCTTAGAATACTTCTTATCTTTTTCAACTTCAAAATCTAATTCAAGATGTTTACAAGCGTAAACTATTTTTGATAAAGTACAGTTCTCTACTGCTTTGTTTTTTGGTAAAGTTCTCCCTTGTTTTCTTGTTAAAGATCTATTAAAATATTCAGGATATAAAACAAAGTACTTTTTTCTACGCAGCATGGATCTTCCTTCCATTATTGTCTAGTTATTAGAAAGAATTTATTCCTTTACATCTTTTTTATTGAGTAAAATGCCGTTTAGAACCCCATGCTGTCCCGGTCTGCTAGTAATTTTTGCTTTACCAGCTTTTGTATCCACTATACAGCCTTTTGTAATGATACGTCGTCTAGCATACTCACGATTAGCTTTATTTTCCAGAACATTAAGTATTCTAACTTTTTTTGCTTCACCTGATGATTGATCAAGAATATTAACAAATTCATCTTTCAAGAGTCTGTGCTTGTTATTACCTCCTCTTGTACGGATGTGTTTGAACTTTCTCTCACCTATTTGGGTCTCAGCAGGATAGCGTCCCATCTCTCGTTTCTTCTTAGAAGAAGCTCTTCGAATTAAACCACCAGAGAGTTTCTTTCTTGACCTTTTCAACCATTGGTATGGCATAGTCTCTTCACCTTGGATTTCTTCCATTTTGTTTAAATATAAGAGTTTCCATTCCAAAGTCAAATCATGGTAAATTTTGCTGATGAATTATCTCATCAACCAATAAACCTTGCAGTAATAGGAAAAATCTAAAAGTAAATAACACATCTGTATATCTATGAAAAATAAGCCAGCGGTTTTATTCTTGTTTTTTTTACTCATTCCTTTTGCATTAATTAGTTCAATTTCTGCGCAAAATCAGGTAAATAACAATCTTATTCCTGAAATATATTCTAACTTTATAGATAATGGAGAAGACAGTTTAGGTTTTGTAAGATCTTCTGATTTAATTGATTCTTATTGGAAAAAACCTATGAAAGTAGAGGAAGTATTGGATAAACTAGAAGAATGTATGAGCAGAGCCTTATTTTCGTTTTTCAGTCATGAAGAAAGAGACCAATTTTATGAGGATCTTTCGGATACCGATATTCAGGTTTCTAGAATATACAAAGCTATACCTGCGATTTCTATAGAGTATTTAGAAGATGCATTAACTAACATTGACTTTGAATCTTACAAAATTAAGTACATCTATCCCTTAGGCTCCTACAGTTATTACGCGCCACAAAATATAGATATAGATTTGATTAGTCCAGTTGAGTTATCAGACTTGCGAGAAGCTCTTGAGATTGACGCTTTGCATGACATGGGTTACACAGGTTATGGTGTTACTGTAGCTGTATTAGACAGCGGTATGAATGCTGTTGAAGATGAAGTACCCTCTTTATATAAATTGAAAAATTATGATGAACTAAAAATCGTTGGTAATGTTCAACCTAGCGCTGCGATTATGAATGAAGATATTGATGATTTGAGTGGTCATGGAACTCACATAGCTTCAATTTTAGCTGGAAATGGAAATTTCACCATAAATGGAGTAGTTGTAAATACAACTGATTATGGAGTAGCTCCTGATGCAAAGTTATACAATGTCAAAGTTCTGGATAGAACTGGTTTTGGAGAAGATCAATGGCTTATTGATGGTTTCGATGAAGCATTACACCCCAGCATTCCAGGAGTGGAGGTTGACATAATTTCAGCTAGTCTTACATCCATTACATTCAACGCTATGTCTGATCCCATTCTTGATTTAGTAGCAGAAGCTAATAATCTAGGGGTTTTGGTGGTTGCATCTGGAGGAAACTATGGTCCTTCTGGATCGTCTATAGGAGCTCCAGCAATTTCTGACTTTGTGATATCTGTTGGTGCAACCCAAAGCTTGGATGATTTAGCACTTTATACTTCGAAAGGTCTGAATCTTAATTTTTCATCTGGTATCGATATTCTAGCTCCAGGTAATGGTGTAGGTGGAGCTGATTCAATCACTGGAGGAAAAGATTACCGCTCAGGCACTTCCGTATCAGCTCCTATTGTGAGCGGAGTTCTAGCGCTTCTTTTGGAAGCTATTCCAGATTTAGATTCTCATCATAAATATGAAGCAGCTTTGTTAGAAACTGCTATTGATCTAAACAAACCCATTGTATCTCAAGGAAATGGTTTGATAGATCCATTAGAAGCTTATAGTTATTTAGACCTCAACAAAGATTTAGATATGTTCAGCCTAAATCCCAATAGAATTTCTCCTGAAAATCTATACTATTACGCTTGTGTAGAAGGTGAAAATACACAATATAGAGCAAAAATAGTTTCTTCTAGTAATCAGAACTTAACTGTGAGCATTTATAGCACCTCTAATTTCTTTAAATTTCCATCAACCATTGAAGTAGTGGAGGGTTGGAATCATTTTGATTTTAATATTTCAATTCCTCTAGGAACGAAACTTCAAAATGTTGATGCAACAATAATTTTTGAAAATGCTGACGAAATTGAAATAAGGATGAATATTAACATCCAGACAAGATATTTTGGGGGTAAAGTATTATTCGATGTATCCCATGACAACGATACTGGAGTTAATTCATTTGATGGATCCTCCCCAATTGGTACACATATCTATTTGTCTAGAAGATTGAAGGACAAAGGTTTTCAAGTTTTAACTCATACAAAAGGAAGCTATGATTTCTCTGATATAGATATCTTGGTCATTTCAGATCCTGAATTGGGTTACTCTTCAGAAGAACTAACAGCTATTGCTGATTTTGTTCAAGATGGTGGGTCGCTTCTTTTTTTGGTAAATAGTATTAGATTAATTGACAGTGGTTTCATCGAAGAAGAACCTATTATTTCAAGTAATTATACTGTTTGTGAACAGGTTCTAGAAATGTTTGACGTTGTTGTATTTGATGGGATGCCAATAGATTATGTTCCCTACATAGCTGAGGTAACAAACCAAGCAAACATGTTAAGTGTAGATGAATTCTTCTTCTGGGGATGGCCTGTTGTTTTTTCACAAGACTCCACTAATGAGAATAATATGGTTTTAGCAGAAATTGAAACAAAACAATGGACTGTTCCTCTCAGTGTTGCGTTAACCACCGATATTGGAGATGGAAGAGTGATGGTTTTCGGATCTGGGTATCCTTTTACAGACCTTGGTCTTGTCTTTGACTCATTTGAAAACAGTCCTGGTAGAGCTAATCTAACCACTAGTTACAAAGATTTTTTCTCTTTGGATGATATGAATAACCAATTAGTAAATGATTCGTTTGATTGGTTAATCTCCAAAAACCGACCTAAACTTAGTGTTCAGTTCATTCCTGAAAAATTCTATACTAAGGACCAGTTTACTCTTCAAATAGCAGTACAGAAAAAAGATAATGCCCCGTATTTTGCTCAAGATGATAAAATTGAAGGGACTATCGTTTATCCAGATCATTCATACATTCATTTCTCTTTGAGTTTAATACAACATCCTGAGTTGAGTATTTATGCTGCAGATTTAATACTGCCCTATTATGGACAATACAGAATTTTTGTTCCTCTAAAACTTCAGGATCATACATCAACGGATGGAAGAATAGAAATCTTTGGAAATGTTCCCCTATGGAAATACGTACCTTTGATTAGAAATGTTGCAGCAGGAACAACTGCCTTCATTATCATTGCAGTCGTATTAATCCCAACTCTTCGTATAAGGTTTCAAAAAACATCAAAGGAAGAATAGAACACTTTTTTCTTTTTTTTTATTTTTCTTCTTTCCAAATGAATGCGTTTCTATATACTAGTGTAAACCTCTGTGTAACACCCCACACACCCGTTTCCGAAAGGTTTATATAAGTGTGTGAGAAAGATACACATAGGTGTGTAAGTTTTGCACACATACTTCAGAATGTGTTGAAAATGCAAAGAGAAAGATTACCAAAAGGGTCATTAGATGTAATCGGGTTATTAGAAGATAAAGGTGCTTTAACCCAAAAAGAGATTATTGACAGCTTAAAACAAACAAAACCAAGAGCTGTAAGATACACTGTTCGTCAGCTTTTAGATAGAGCAGTATTAGTTAACAGAGCAAATTTTGAGGATATGAGATCGTCGCTTATAGGACTCAATCCGGAAATGGACATCACAGTTAAAGACTTAATTGCAAGGCAGAAAACAACTATAGCTGTAACTGCTTAGCAATAATCTTATTTCTTTTCCCAAGTTTATTAAACATCAAAATCTTTTTTACTCGTTTCATTTCTATCTCATTAGGATTAACAATGACAGTTAAAGTGTTCGCCAATGTCGCAGGTTTCTTTGTTTTAGATTCAGAAGACAAAATAATACGTTTTGAACCATATCCTAAGAACCCTGAAGAGATAGCAGAAAGGATTCATAATCTATCAATATACAATATCTCGGAAGAGTTAAACAAGGTATTAATGGAAATTGAAGATGAACAAATAGAAACAAATAGCTCTGCCGTAGTTAATTATGCTCGTGGTTTCGGAAAGAAATGTACTCTGGATGCAAAATCATCCTCTTATCAGATGTTTGTAGAAAAAATCCCCAATTTACTATTGGAGAGAGAGACTATTCAATCAGAACAGGAGTATAATCAAATAGTCAAGGAAGTAAGCTTATTTCTAACAAAGAAGAGAATAGCACATAGTTCTCAAAGAATAGATAAAAATGTTGTACATGCAATTTTGTCTATGGATGACATAGATAAAACAACCAATCTGTTTTCAACTAGAATAAGAGAATGGTATGGTATTCATTTTCCAGAGATTCTAAAGGAAGTACAAACGCATCAAACTTTATGTAAAATCATCACTGATGTTGGAATCAGGGACAATATCACTGAAGAAAATATCAAAGATTACGGATTTACCAGTGACAAAAGTCAGAAAATTGTTAGACTAGCTAAAAGCTCAATGGGAGCTAGTTTCGAAGAAAAAGATCTATTAGTTATGCAAGAATTTGCTCAAAGAACTCTCGATTTATATGAAGAGAGAGATAAGCTTGAGCAATGGATTGAGAGAGAAATCTCAAGAATTGCACCTAATATGCAATCCATAGTTGGCTCAGCAATTGCAGCACGTCTGATTGCTTTAGCAGGAGGATTGAGAGAACTAGCAATGAAACCAGCAAGTACAGTGCAGCTTTTAGGAGCAGAAAAAGCGCTTTTTAGAGCGCTTAAGACAGGTGCAAAACCACCAAAGCATGGTATAATCTATCAACTGCCTGAACTTCATAGCTGCTCTTGGTGGATAAGAGGGAATATCTCCAGAGCAATCGCAGGAAGATTAACTATAGCTGCACGAGTTGATGCTTTTCAAGGAGAATTCATGGGTGATCAACTCAAAATAGAAGTTGATAGAAAGATTGCTGAAATTAAAGAGAAATACAAAGAACCTCCTGAAGGCAAAAAACCACCTATTGACAGATCACAACCAAGAAGAAGACCTCAGGGTGGAAGACCTCAAAGTAGAAGACCTCAAGGTGGAAGACCTAAACAAGGAAAGAAAGGTGGAAAGCAACATTATCAAAAACGAAGGTGAGAAAAATGTCGGAAATAAAACAACACGAAATTGAAAATCTATTCTGGGTAACATTAAAGGATGGTAATGTAAGATTAGCAACCATTAATTTAGAACCAGGAAACAAAGTATATACTGAAAGATTAGTTACATTTCATAATGTAGAATACAGAACATTCGATCCCTTCAAAAGCAAATTAGGAGCTGCAATTTTCCAGAAAATGCAAGCTTTTCCTTTTTCAAAAAACAGTAAAATACTATATCTTGGAGCTGCATCTGGTACAACCATATCTCATATATCAGATATAATTGGTAATGAAGGATTTATTTATTCAGTAGAATTTTCACCAAGATCAATGCGAGATTTGATCAATGTAGCTGAAAGAAGAAAAAACATAATCCCGATACTTGCAGATGCTAGATTCCCTGAAGAATATTCTATGATTGTTCCAATGGTGGACATAATCTATGAAGATGTAGCGCAACCTTCGCAAGCAGATATTCTCAATTCTAATGTTCAATCATATCTGAAGAAAGGAGGATATTTCTTCCTAGCGGTTAAAGCCAGAAGTATTGATGTTACAAAGGATCCAAAAATTATCTATAATGAGGTTCAGAATGAACTTCAAGGTTATGGATTAAATATTCTAGAAGTTATTGACCTTGAACCTTATGAAAAAGATCATGTAATGATAGTTGGTCAGAAGCAATAAAGCAGATACCAATACTATCTAATTTTCTTTTATATCTGAATATTTCTTTACCCAATTTTTTACTAAATCAAATGCTTTTTTCATTTGATTCAATTCATCTATTGTGAATGTAGGTATGGTTTGAGCTGCAGGATGATCATGATCATCCTCAACAATCATGAAAGCTCTTCTTTTTGTAAGTGAAGCTATATCTTGTGTCATATTTATTTTGTTAATGACTTTTTGACTTTCATCTTCATCAACGCAAACTAAAACATTCAACCCACTATGAATTTCGTGACTTTTATGTTCTCCAAATGCATCAAAGGGTGAGAGTTTAGTCCAAAATTGAGAAATGAACCCCAATTCTTGTAGAATAGAAGAAATTTCTTTTTTAAAGGATGTAAGATTAAGTTTTGAATAAGAGGGTCGAGTTTCTTTTTCTATATCTATGTCGAAGATTTTGATCCCTTCTGTGATTGGAGATTCCAGAATTTCTTCAAGCAATGCAGCAGTTGAAGGTGGTGGATTTATTGAATGTTCATACTCATATATGGTTCTTCTTGAAACGCTAGTCTCACCTAAAGATCCAACCTTGTGTGCTAAATCAGCATAACTTAGGTTCTTACTCAACCTCGCTTGGCGCAGGAGCTTTCTATTTATTTGGACAAAGTATCCCCCTCGACTACAATATACAAATGGAGGAGCTCCATGGGATATTAGATTGATAAATGTCTCAGAACTTACTACGGGTATTCCATACCGTAGCAGAACCAAACCATCTTCCAACTGCTTAAATCTTCTTCCTCTATCACCAACTATCAGTGGGGAGGCATTCAGGAAACTCGCAATATTCTTTAGTTCAAAAGAGTTATCTCTGTTAAAATTATCAATGTAAGGTTCAACCTTCAGAATTATTAGTTGATCTCTTCCTTTGGCAATTATGTCAAAGCATGCTCTGCTTCCAGAAGATAAACGAATAATATTATAACCAGCATTCTTGAGTTCAATTTCTACTTCTTGCAACAATGTTACACGATTTTTTGATGACATGAGGAACACCAGTTTTTTCTTAATTCTGGAGCAATTTTATACAATTATAAATTTAACTTTTTCCGCAATTATTTCTAATTTCACTAGAGTTGTTTAGACATATAAGAACCGTCTAAAGAATAATCATACTTTCTGTAATATTCTCGAACCCCTACACCTGAAATAACAGAGATCTTTGAGTAGTTATTTTCTCGTCCAAATTCCTCCGCTTTAGATAAGAGAAGTTTTCCATAACCTCTATGTTGCCATTGAAGAGATTCTTTTCCTTCAGAACTAATGCGCAATGCTTCCCCATAAATATGCAATTCCCTAATAACAATCGTTGGTTCCTCTGCAAACTCTTTACGTACAATTTTATCACTAATCTCTCGAAGTCGTAGAAAACCTATCAAAATATCATTCTTCATGTCCTCATAAGACATGAAATGTTCTTTTCCTTTGCTTGCATCGTAAGTTCTTTGAATAAAATGTATATCTGAAGGTTCGACAGTTCCCTCTTCTTTGAGCAGAAAATGCCCAATTTCTCTACATCTAATACAACGACACTTCTTATTTTCTTCTCTTAGAATTTGTTGAGCATTCAAACGAAGATCACTCTTGTTAGGACCAGCAGATATCTGATGGGCAGGGATATCTCTTAGTACCCTTTTAATTCTAACATAAGGTGGTATATCTTCTTTTATTCTCGCAATAAGCTTCGCTGTTTCTTCGTTGCTTAATGGAGTATAATTTCCAGATTCGTAATCATCATGTAGCTTAGTTCCTGGAATCACCATAGTAGGATATATTTTGATTTCATCAGGACAGTACCTGTTATCGTTAAACAATATATGAAATGCTTGAATATCTCTTTCAAAAGAAGAACCAGGTAATCCAGGCATCATATGAGCAGTAATCTTGAGACCAGAATCTTTTGCAAATTGAAAAGCTGAAATTGTTTCTTTAGTTCCATGTCCCCTTTCCATTTTTTCATAGATATCATCGAATACAGTTTGAACACCTATCTCTAATCTAGTTACTCCATAATCTATAAGTGGATTGATCTTTTCGGGAATAACTTGGTCCGGTCTGGTTTCTGCAGTTAAACCTACACACCGATGAGGAGCTGTTTCATTGATTTTATGACTCTCCAATAAAGATGAGGAATCTTTCTCGTTCATTGCATCAAACATTCTTTGAATGAACCATTCCTGGTATTCAATTGGTTGATGTGTATAAGTTCCTCCCATGATAATAGCATCAATCTTTTCAGTTGAATGCCCAATTGCTTCTAACTGGTTAATTCTATCTCTTACCTGAAGATAAGGATCATAATCGTTTCTTATTCCTCTCATTGTTGTTGGTTCATAACCTGTATAGCTCTGAGGTTTATCAACATCTGGCCCTCCCGGACACATAATACATTTACCATGAGGGCATTTCCAAGGTCTGGTCATAGCAGCAATTATTGCAACTCCGGATAAAGTTCTAACTCTTCTTTTCATCAAAATAGGTAATAGTAGTTCTCTTTCCTCTTCTGTACAAACAGCTAAAATATCACTATTTCTTGGGAATTTTTCTAGATGATATTTCTTTGAAATAGTTCGTTTTATTTGATTAAGGTCTTTTTTAGAAACATTCTCTCTCTCTAGTAATTCATGCTTGATTTCTAGAAAGGCATCATATTGAACATTCATGTAAAAAGCCTTGCACCAAATATAAGAAAAAAGGTTTATCTGGATTTACGTTTGGCACCCATGCTTTGAGGTTGTCCAGCATACTTTCCTAAGATTACTCTTTTAACATATTTGTTCCTTAAACCTTTACGGGGTATAGGACTATGTCTTTCCTTACCAGTAACCTTGGGTGTTTGTTTTCTAACTTTACCAGCTTTCTGAAGCGATCCGTGACCCATCAAATCACCTTATTTATCTGAGCTATTGGTTGATATAAAGTTTTTAAACTTATAGTTTTTCGTTCAGAGTTACTTATCCAATGTCCGACAAGATATTATTGAAAAATTCTATGTTCATCCAAGAATGTGGGAGAAATTTCTTGATTGGGAGTTAGATCTTAGCAAAGAAGAAGGTGTTATTGATGTAGGAACGCACTTAATTGTAGTTCAGCAGAAACACTAAAATTAACTTGAAACTAAATTTGTGCAAAAATTTAATAGTAGTCTACTTCAAAGGTTAACTATGGCAGAAAGCGAGTATCAAAGACTCAAAGAATTTCTTTTACCTTTCATAACTGAAAGATTTCGTAGTTCGGCAGTTAACGATGAATTAAGAAAAAGCATTGAAAATATTGCTAAAGCGTTTCTTTGGTGTATTGTAAGTATTCAAGATAAAATGCACCTCACTGAGATAACTACAATTTCTGTAGCAGAAGCATTCTATGAGAGAGGATTATATAATCTATTAAATGAATTGGATATTGGTACAAAGAAAATAACTATGGAAGGATTCTTATTAGTACTTCCAGGGGAAATTCATAATTGGTTATTGTTTTTACAAAACAATGGACAATTAAGGGGAGTTTATGATCGCTTTATTGGAACATATAAAATGAATTAATTACAAGAATCAGAGTTTTAATCAAGAATAAACAACAATTGAAAAAAAAGGTATAAGTGGAAGATTCCTACAGATTTTAGAGGAATCTTCTTATTATTTCTATTACATAGATGCCAAGAATTTTTCCACTATTTCATCAACATTTATTTTGTTGATTTTAGAGTATTTTTTTGTGATTATAGCAGGATGATTTCCTTGGTGGACTTTTCCTCCGAAAAGTATTTTTCCAAAGTAAATTGGATTTATGAGGATTTTTTCAATCTTAGCAATATCGGATTTGGTCTTATCAGCTATGTCGTCTAGACTCTTTTCCTGTAAATAGAATAAAGAGAACATTAGTTTGACTTTCATAGCTTCGTCATCTTTTATCATTAATTTGCCCTTGATCAAGTCATATCCATAAGGAATAGCATCGCCAGACACATCTAATGTTATAGTTAACAAACCACCGTCCTTTGCAACATCTTCGTATAATTCAGGTGGATCTTCAACTTTGATTATTGGTGCGGGTTCAGGTTCAGGTTCAGGTTCAGGTTCAGGTTCAGGTTCTTCTTCGACGTCTTCCTCTTCTTCGTCTTCCTCTTCTTCCTCTTCTTCGTCTTCCTCGTCATCTTCTTCCTCGTCTTCAACGACCTCTTCGACAACCTCGTCAATGACTTCTTCTGAAACTGGTTCTTCTAAAACTTCTTCAACAGCCTCTTCAACGACTTCTTCGATATAATCTTCGACAACTTCTTCAACGATTTCTTCCTCATCGTCTTCTTCGTCGGTTTCTTCAGATTCTTCCTCAACCTCTTCCTCTATGTCTTCCTCTATGTCTTCCTCAACCTCTTCTTCAATTTCTTCTTCCATTTTTATTTCAATTCCTTCATCAATTTTATTATCATTTTCTTCTTTTTTAAACTTCAGAGCAGTATCTTTCGTTAAATCAGCAATTTGATCATCAAGTTTTTCTTGTAGTTTTTCCTTGAGTTTTGATTTAATTTCATCTTCTTCCAATCTGAAACTCTCCTAAATTAAAGAAAGTTATTTCATTATTAAATATATATACGAAAGAGGCAAAAAGAGAAAAATAACTAGAGGGAATTCTTCTTGTTGAAGAAAACGTTTTTGTCGGGATATTTTATTCTTTTTCCTAAGTAGAAACTAATTATTTTTACTCTTCAGATTCTTTTTCATTAAAACTTATCCATTTCATTCTATTCATCATCAAATCAACATCTAATCTCGGAGAAATGTCTTTAGTTGCGAGGCCTTGGAATCGAATAACAAACCATTCAAATGAAGCCACAAAGTTGATTCTAGCCCATAATCGTAAGAGAATATCAAAACAAAATATTACAAACAAAGCAGCTATCATGGGCCAATGAACAGAATGATAACCAAATGTTCCTTGCTGAAGAAAATTGATTGATCTAAAAGGACTTACAATTAGTGTTAATAGCCATCTTCCAAACATTTCATAGATTTGAAGACAGAAAACAGATAGAGATACCATTGACCATAATCTGAAGTACTTTACGACAGGATTTTTTGCGAATTTTGCAGCTTTTCCTCTAAATTCAACGAGTCTAAGAAAAAGTATGACAACTAGCAGCTGGGTCCCAATTTGTAATAAGAAACTTGCAATAGATGGACGTCCAGTTGGTAAAAAAGAAAATCCAAGGACAATTAGAACAATGCCACAGATAACCATGACTAGACCAATTATTGAACCCCATAGTAGTATTCTCTTTGAGGGTTTTTCTTTAGATAGAGTCATACCTATTATTGAACCAATAAACGATGCGCCAATACATGGAAACAGTGGTAATTGATCACCCACTAGCCATACAAGAATAAACGTTCTTGGAGAAGCGTTGAGCGTTTGAACATATTGATCTGGCCATTTTCCAGAAAAATAGTCTATGCTATCAATAGGTAATGTTTCAGGTACAAGCCAATTCATTTGGTCAACCCATTGATGAGCAAAAGGAGTTATGATAACGATGCCTAAAAAGATAGCACAATAGATGATTAAATTTCTACTATATAATCTGCTTCCTCCATTACGCATTAGCAAGAAATGAATAATTGAATTAATGATGACGCTCCAACCTATTATCTGCAAAGCTTTCATAACAAACAGAGCTTTCCAGGCTGGATAAAGATTCGTCCAATCTCCATCCCTTATTGCATAGCCAAGATATCCATGCATCCCAATGAAACTTTCAACTAACCAACCGATGAAAAGTATACCAAATCCTGTAAACAGTTGTTTGTAAAGAACAACTCTTATATCTGCACCTTTCATCGCTCTTTTTGTCATACTAAAGGAATTGACAGAAGCAGAGATAAGAATGAAAAATGTAGCCCAACCTCCCAATGCTAACAGAATTAACAGAAAAATAAGAATGGGGAGAGGGAAAGTATAGAGATTTTCAAATCGATCAGCTACCCAAGTATAATCATACATATGAGTAGAAGCGTGAAAAAACACCATCATCCATATAGCAGCACCTCTCATAAAATCTAAAGAAACAATTCTTTTCTTTGAATCCTCTGTATAATATCTACCAATTTCCATCGAAGTCAAGACTTTCCACTTAAGAGGTGTTACTATATCATGTTTTAGCTATCTTTTATTTCTTTCTTAGATAAAACAAGCTTAAAGGTGTGTTAAAAACTAAAATCATGAAAAAGAATTTCTGCCTGAACAGTCTTAAATTATTTCAAGAAATCATGAACTTCCACGGATAATATCATTATATTCTCTTAGGATGCAAATTGCCACCAACATTCCCGTTCCAGTTCCCAAAGGACCGAGAAAACCTACTATTCCAGCAATAAAACCTATGAAAAAACCTCCTAACCACGCTGCAGTTGGGATATATTGATTCAAGTATTTCTGAACAGTTTTCGGATGTTCTCTAAAACCAGGAATCAAAAGATCCTTACTTAGGAAATTTCTAGCAACACTTAAAGAATCCATGCGTGCTGTTTTTGTCCATATTCTGGAAAAGATTCCGCAAAAGATAGTCATCATTATTATATACCCAATAACAAGAGCTGGCTGTTGAGTGATTTTCTCAGGACCGTAAGGAGTGAAAAAAATACCAAGAAAACCTGCAGAAAAGGGGACAGTGACTAAATTAGAAATAAAATATATAACAGAAAATAGTATAGATGATAAAATTACAGGAACATAAAAAGTATACATACTTCTAATTGGATAACGAGTGGGTGCATCAGTTGTTTTTGATTGAGCTGGAATCTCTATTTTTATTGTAACGAAGAAAATAACTATAGCTGCAACAACGAAAAGAAGTAAGAAATCCAGAAAATCATACATTTTATAGGGGTTTAAAAAGGGTGTTAGTAAGTCTCCTCTTACTATTCCTTGGAAGAAAGCAAGAATAGAACCTTGATACCACATGAATCCTGCAATAGCTTCTTGGTTTAATCCGAGCATTCCTTTAAAGATATTATAACAAACACTTGCTAGTATGAATAGGCTAGTTCCGGAACCTAGACCATAACCTCTCTGGAGTAATTCATCCATCAATATTATCAGTAGCCCAGCTGCGAGTAATTGCACAAGGATAAGTAATTTGCTAAGTATCGAGAGATCCTCTCCATAAATGCCACTGAAAGAAAAAACTAAAGCAAAAGCTATAGTAAATATTATTGCTAATACTTTAGTGGCAATAGCATAGAGCTTTCTATCCTCTTGTTTTGTGAAGTCTACTTTAATTATCTTCAAACCAATTAGTATCTGAAGAATAACTACAGCAAGAGCAATAGGGAGTATACCAAATTCAACAAGACTAGTGAATTGAGATGCGGTAATCACTCGGAATAAAGAAAGTGGATCTGATTGTAGTAAGTGAGTTCTGCTAGGAACACCAATTAATCTTATATTTAAGAGAACAAAGTAAATACATAGAATCCCAAAAGTCCAAGCTAATTTACTCCTCATTATACTTGATATTGATCCTTTTATCTTCGTAACTTCATTTCTCTGATTCATTTTTTTCACAAATTTGAATAATCAATAATTTACACACATTTCTTTAAAAAAAGATTTCGCTTCAAAATATAAAATGATTTCAAGATGAAAGAAAAAGGAATTTCTGCTTGAACAAGAAGGAAATACTATCTTAATTTTAACTTCTGAACAATATTAATAAGAGTATATACATATTATTTTACCGTTATTAAGTGGTCTAAGATTAGAATACTGATGATTTAGAGGTTAAAAGATGCAGAAGAAGAACAAATTAATAATTGCTTCAGTATTATTATTACTTTGTTTATCATCGACGAATGTCATTTCAAGCAACGCGTATTGCTATTGGGAAAGAAGATATATTGTTGCTATTTTAACCTTAAAAACAGATCCAGGAAATTACCGAAATTCATCAGTGAAATTAAACTCATATATCCCTCATGATCCCATAAACATCAAGAATGATGCTAATTTTACTGATTATGGTTTTCCTGGTACTGGCAATAAAGAAAGTCCATATAGGATTGAAAATCTATATATTTCTAGCTCTTCAATTGGAATCTCAATTACTACTACATCTCAATATTTCGTGATTAATAATTGTTTCATACAAACCGATTCTGAGTTCAGCATCTTTATTGAAAATATAAAAAACGAAACAGCGATAATAAAAAATAACTTTGTGGAGAGACAGAGTTATTCTTTTCAAAGGCAAGGTAATGTTTTTGTTAAAAACTCTGCTGGATGCCAAATTCTAAATAACACTAGTGGCTATGATGAGCAAGTTAAACTCGAAAACTCCTCTTTTTGTAAGATAAAGCTAAACCGTTTTTCTTCTTTCATTGCATATAAATCCCCTAATTGCACAATCGAAGAAAATATTGGAGGAGTTTTAATTGAAGATTCTAATTATTGTTTGGTCGCTAAGAACAACATACCTGAAAATTTTATAGGAAGCAAAGGCATACAAATTTTAAATTCTTCATATTGCTTCTTATCTGAAAATTTAATCTACAACCGTTCATCTAGAGAGATAAAAACTCCTTCAGTTCAAATTCCAGTAACTTATTATTATGAAGGATATGGAATATTTATAGACCATTCTTCCAACTGTTCTATAGTTGATAATTCAATAATAAATAATGGTTACGGAATTGCTGCATTTGGTTTGAATTTTAGCACGTTTATCGGAAATATCTTTTCTGGGAATTCACGTGGAGGTATAGTCTTTCATCATAATTCATTTAACAATCTGATATACCATAATCGATTTATGGAAAATGGTAATGCTTCGAGGTATATATATTCACGAATTGAATCCCAAGCAGTTGATAATGGAGTCTTAAATTATTGGTATAGTTCAGAATTCAAAGAAGGTAACTATTGGTCAGAGCATAAAGAAAGGTTGAAATACGAAATAGATGGAAGAGCTATTGCATTTGATCCCTATCCTTTAAGAGAGGATTTAGAGAGATTATATGATATTATGTTCCCTTTTAAAGGTTTTAGGCGATTGTTAATTGGACTAGGTTTCTTTGTTTGTATTTCTCCTTTCGTGATTATAAAAAGGAAGAAAATAAGGAAAATTCTTCTAGGATACTAATATAATGAAAAATACAATTTAATCCATCTGCCTGAACAGGAAGGGGATTCTGACTTGAGTTTATTATAGAACAATTTTAATTATCATTCTTTTCTTAACTGACAACACTTAAAAGATTGGAAAATAAGATTATATGGTGGAGGAATTAGGTCGAGAATTTTATAACAGGAATTTTTGAGGAATGAGAAGAATTTAGAACTATAATGGAAATGGAATTAGATTCTTATCCATAAATTAGAGATTTATTATCATAGGAAAATTGTTAAAAATCTTTATTAATGTGAATATGTAAGATTCTAGTTGATAAAAAGGGATGTTGAGATTGGCATTTAAAGAAAAAATAATTAGATTTGTTTTCATATTATTGGTTTTTTTTTGTTTAATTAGCTTCAAGAATACTGAAGCTTTTACGACAGACGATGAAGAAGGACATACATTTGATTTTTCTCCATATTGGTATGATATTCAAACAACTTTTTATGATACGGTTGTACCCTATGGAGGAGGTACTGTAATACCTAGGATGAAATTAACATCAAATTTTAAAGTGGATGAAGATTTTCAAGAATACTTCTCAAAATGGTGGAGAGTATTTGCATCATATGTACATGAAATTGAAGAACGGAAAATAGAAGGTTCGACAACCCATTATTTTGATTATAATGGTTACTACGTCACAAATATACAGAACACACATGTTGAATATGAAATAGATCCTCCTCCTGGTGATGACCCTGAATGGGAATTACATGTACGATGGCCAGATAACAATTTACAACCTGATGTAAATTACTATGTTTGGTCTCTTTGGATGGGTATGAATCCTCTAGAACCTGGGACTTATTCAAATTCTCATTGGTTAACATCTGAAATTGCGGGAGGAACACCTGATGCAGGAGATTATGACCATCTTCTAAGACGAACATTCACGTTTCCTATACAGCCTTATCGGGGTGGAGTTGGAGGAGGATTTGGTTATGCAAGCTATGATTTAGAAGAGCTTAGTGAAGAAAAGCAAATACCAATTTCCATTTTACCTTCTACATACATTGCTGATATTAGAATCCCCTTATTTAATTCCAGAATAACAATCAAGCAAATTACATATGACACGTTTAAGGTTATAACTAAATTCGATTTAACTAATGATAATAAAAGAGAAACTTTCAATAATATCTGTTTAAGCGAATTGCAACAAAAAAATTCAATAGTTTCCACTTCAAGAACAACAGCATTAATTAAGCTTAATAATGTAATGTCATTCGAAAGTCTTCAACAATATGCAAATTTATACGATTGGAAAATAAATTCTGTTAAGATGAAATATCATTCAGAAGATGGAGAAGCTTATGCACATTTGTCACTATTTAACAACAAAGTACCAGAAGATGTTTTTGATATATTTAACATTGAAACCGATAAAATAGTAGGAATATATGGTTTGGAAATAGAATCTCCAATTGAGGG
>DAOVKB010000082.1:0-4933 GCA_030631995.1 archaeon
AGGTTTTTTTGATGTTTTGACTGATGAGACTTGAGTTCTGCAAGCTAACATAGGAACTTTATCTACAGTTATCGAACAAGAACCACAGATTGCTCCTCTACAAGAATATCTGAAAGCAAGTGATGAATCGATGTGATCTTGAATATAGAAAAGTGCATCAAGAATTGTCATTCTTTTCGTTAATGGAACATCATACCTTTCATATCTTGGTTCTTTATCATCAGGACTTTTTCTATAAACTAAGAATCCTTGTGTCTCTGACATCAATATACACGCTCCTTAATCTCAAACATGCCTGTATTCACAGGTTTAGTTTTTAGTTCCAAACCTTCCTCAGTTCTGGATACTAGAGAATGGACAAGAAAATCTTTATCGTTTCTTCTAGGATAATCTGAAGAGTAGTGAGCTCCTCTACTTTCTTTTCTCCATAATGCTGCATAAGTTGTTACTTCTGCTATATCAAGCATGTTTCTTAGTTCAAGTGTTCTAATTAATCCATAATTGAACCTTCGTTTTTTAGTTTTAACATGAACTTCCTTGAACTCCTTTTGTAGTTGACCTATTATTTTATAAGCTTCTTCTAATTCTCTTCTTCTTCGATATACACCTACTTTCGTATCCAATGTGTTGCCCATCTCCTCCCTAATCTCAACGGGAGCTTTCCCGATGTTAGCTTCCCATTGTGTAAAAAGCCTTTCAATTTCCTCAACAATTTGAAGTTCAGCTTTTCTTAAATTATCGTTATCGGGAATTTCTTTCTTATCTTTTTTCAGAAGCAATCTTGCTACAAAGCGACCGAAAACAGCTGTTTCAAGTAAAGAATTTCCTCCCAATCTATTAGCTCCATGAACAGATATGCAAGAGGTTTCACCAATGGCATACAGGCCTGGAAGGGGTGTCTCACAGAAATCTCCATCGTATTTGGATGCCACACCCCCCATTGAATAATGCTGTGCTGGTTGAACAGGAATGGGTTCTTCAATAGGATCAAGTCCAGCAAAGTAAATGCAAATCTCTCTTATACCGGGTAATCTTTCCTTAATTCTTTCAGCACCAAGATGAGTTAGATCAAGATGCACATATCCTCCTTCAAATCCTCTCCCTTCTTTTATTTCCCTTTCGATTGCTCGTGCTACTATATCTCGTGGTGCTAATTCTTCTGCAGTAGGGGCAACTTTGCTCATAAATCTTTCTTGATTTTTGTTAAAGAGTAATCCTCCTTCACCTCTAGCTCCCTCTGTGATGAGTATATTACTTCCAAAAAGTGTGGTCGGGTGGAATTGAACAAATTCACAGTCTTGCATAGGAACACCAGCTCTGAAAGCTGCACCAACACCATCACCAGTGTTGATAATAGCATTGGTAGACCTTCTATATGTTCTACCAAAACCACCTGTTGCAAGAATCACATATGGAGTTCTAAAAATAACTAATCTCCCTCTAGCTATGTCAATAGTGAGTATTCCAGTTATCTCCTCATCGACTTTGATTAAGTCAATTAAGAAATATTCATCAAAGAATTTTACTCCCTCTCGAATGCATTGTTCATACATTGTATGAAGCAGAGAATGTCCTGTTCTGTCCCCTGCATAACAGGTTCGAGGAAAGCCTGCTCCTCCAAATGGCCGCTGAGCGATTAATCCTGATTTCAGACGCGAGAAAGGTGCTCCCATACTCTCTAATTCTACAACAATTTTAGGGGCCTCTTCACACATAAAGTAAGCTGCATCTTGATCCGCTAAGTAATCAGAACCATAAACTGTGTCATAAGCATGTTTCTTTGGTGTATCGTTTTTTCCCTCATCGGTGTTTCCCAGAGCAGCATTAATCCCCCCTTGTGCAGCACCAGAATGAGAACGAACAGGATGAACCTTACTAACTACAGCAACCTTCCATTGTTTGGAAAGCTCAAGGGCAGCTCTTAAACCACTTAATCCCGCTCCAACAATAACAACATCAAATTCTTCTTTTTTCAATTTTAAATCCCTCGCAATTAATATGAATTCTAGATTTTTTGGTATTATATAACATTACCTTTTTGTAAAAATACCTTAAGAACTTTAAAAAAACCAAAATACAAAGCAAGTCTTTTGTTCTAGATATGAGATTACGCTTCATTGTTCAACAAGATGATAACTTGTGCATATGCAACTAGTGTTTTTACAAACGAAGAAATTGAGTGTCTAGAACATTTTTAATAGGAAATATTAATATTAGTGTAAATTTAAACTGTATTTTAGAAATATTGTCGGGGAACAAGGCAGCTTTCAACTAAATTAGGGGGTATTCCGAAAGTGGTCGAAACTAAGAATAATAATCATAAAACAGCAGAAGAAATCGTGGATAATATACAAAATTTAGTCAAGCAAGCATCACTCAATAGATTAAAGGGAGTATTAGAGAGCTATGTAGAGGAATGGGGAATACAAGCTGATGTGGTGATTCCAACAAGGATTTCTTATCCAAAACCGATCTTCCTCTATTTAGAAGAAATGGAAGAAATACCTATGGAGATTTTTGAATGGTTAAATGATTTCAGTAAGTATTATGACATGAGATACATTAATATGAAAGGGAAATTATTTGCATTCTATTTATACAAGGATTTTGATCTGAGAAAAGAGATAAATGAAGAAGAAGTTTCCCTGTATGAGGTTTATGAGAAAGAAAAGAAATCAATAATTGAAAGAGATGATCTTAAGGAAGAAAGTGTTTACAATTACAAAATAAGGAAAGGACTTACTCCACTAAAAGAGAAAGCTGAGAAATTTGAAGAATTCTTGAAGAAAACAGAATAATTACTTATTTCTTTTCGAAACACTTAAAAAGTCATTAATACGCTCTTTTCTATCCTAAACTCTAAAATTCTGGACATACGGGCTCTCTACATTCTTTCTTTTTCCTCAAGTAAAATATTAAAATAATACAAAAGTATATATATGAGGTACGACGGTAAAAAAGAATAGGTACAGTAAGTTCAGCAGAAAAATTTAAATAGGGATATTCAGCGAATTTGGTGGGTTTCTTACTCATTTTATGTAGGCTAAGCATAAAATAGAGGGTAGAATCGCACTTCCAGAAAAAACGTTAATTAAATATTAACCATAATATAATGCTTTGCTAGATAACTATGTAATGCATTAAAACAAATACCCGTACTTAAAATTGTTTAGAATAAATAATGGAAAATAAAAGAAATAATTAGCCAAATAAACTAGGTAGGTAAAAGAATGAGTGATGAAAAAGATACTTCAACATACAGAGAAGAAGAGGATATTGAGTGTCCTGAATGTGGAAGCGAAGATGTTATTCTTGATGAAACTAGAGGCGAACATATTTGCCGAAACTGTGGGACAGTCGTTGAAGAAAAACTCATTGACGATGGACCTGAATGGCGAGCTTTTACAGCTGAAGAAAGGTCCAAAAGAAGCAGAGTTGGTTCTCCTACCACTATAACCATTCATGACAAAGGACTTTCAACCCAGATTGGTTGGGAAGATAGAGATGTTTATGGTAAGAAGCTTTCTCCAAAACGCAGGGCACAGATTTATCGTTTAAGAAAATGGCAAATCCGTACTCGTGTGCACAGCTCAATAGATAGGAATTTAGCATACGCAATGTCAGAGTTAGATCGTTTGTCTTCTCAATTGGGAATTCCACGAAGTGTTAACGAGACCGCAGCTAATATCTATAGAAAAGCAATTGAAAAGCGTCTCATAAGGGGTCGTTCTATTGAAGCAATGATAGGTGCAACAGCTTACGCAGGTGCGAGGATTCGACGTGTTCCAAGAACACTAGATGAAATCGCAAGACATTCCCGTATTTCCAAAAAAGAGCTTGGTCGATGTTATAGATTAATTATTCGTGAGCTTAATATTAAAATTCCACTAGCTAATCCAACAGATTATATTGTTCGTTTCGCAGCGGAATTACGTTTGAGTGGAAGAACAGCTCGAAAAGCTGTTGAGTTACTCAACCGAGCAAAAGAGCACAATCTTACAGCAGGTAAAGATCCAACCGGATTAGCAGCTGCTGCAATTTATATCGCAGGGATAACAGAAGGAGAAAGACGTACTCAACGAGAAATAGCAGAAACAGCAACTGTTACAGAAGTTACAGTACGTAATCGATACAAAGAGTTAGTTAGAAAACTTCAGATAGAAGTAACAATCTAATCTCCTCTTCATTTTTCTTTTCTTTTTGCTTTAATCTACAAGATTTTAAATTAGAATCAATTTTCAAAATTATGAATGAAGAAATCAAGATGTTTACGAAAAGAATTTTTCATAAATTACAAGAATTAGCTGATGAAAAATATCAACATAGTGATTTAGATTATTCTGAATTGAAATCAAAATTCAAGCGTATAGGCGTAAGAACACCTGATACTAGAAAACTTGCTAATGAGGTGTTTAGAGAATTAAAAGCTAAGGGTATAACTAAGATAGATGGTATTCTAGAATACTGTGAATATTTACAGCAACAGCGAATCTCTGAATTACGTACAATAGCAGTTCAATGGAGTTTCAAGGCAAAAGATCAATTTAAAGCTAAACATTTTGCTACATTCGAAAATTGGTTAAAAACCTATGTTACAGGATGGGGATCAACAGACAATCTTTGTGTTCAGTCATTAGGATTCATTGTACACAAATATCCTGAACTAATTCCGAAAGTGAAAACATGGACGAATTCTTCAAATCAATGGGTGAGGAGAGCTTCAGCAGTTGCATTAATCTATGGGTTGCGTAGAGGTGAATTCCTAAAGGATGCTTTTGAAATTGCAGATGTTCTATTTAATGATCAAGAAATGTATGTTCTGAAAGGGTATGGGTGGATGCTGAAAGAAGCATCTAACAATTATAGAGATGAAGTGTTCAAGTATGTTTTGCAGAGAAAGAAAACTATGCCAAGAATATCATTAAGATATGCC
>DAOVKB010000018.1:0-18097 GCA_030631995.1 archaeon
AAAAGATTCCAAAGAAATGGTTTTTCCAGGAACTCGCCTAGCTGTTACTGAAGAGTTCATGGGTGGTCTTGGTACTTATTCAACAGAAAATTACATCTTTGCTTCAGTTACAGGACATGTGGTCATAAATTTGGAACACCATGAAATTTCAGTGATGCCTAAAGCTAAAATAACACCCGTTCCTAAGATAGGAGATATTTTCATAGGCGGTGTGGTCAATTTATCACGTCAGATGGCAACAATAGCTGTTGGTGTTATTAATAACGTTGAAATTTATCCAACATACACTTTAATTTTACATGTATCTCAAGTTTCTAGGGAATATATTGAAACAGCTGACGAGGTATTAAGATACGGAGATGCTGTTCGAGGGAAGATTCTGGATGCAAAGACTATACCTTTACAAGGCTCTTTAATTGGATCACAATTGGGGGTTATATTCGCGTTTTGTTCTTTATGCGGCACAAGATTAAATAAGATAGGTCGAGACAAATTAAAGTGTCCCGAATGTTCAAACATTGAGAAAAGGAAAACTACCATTGATTATGGAAGCGGAGATTTAGCTTTCAAATTATAAATCAATAATGAAGATGAAGGGTGAGTTTTTTGGCAAAAGCAACAATCAAAGAGATCCACATTAATTTTCCTCATAAAAAACATCTTGAACACTTTATAGAAGTGTTATCAACAGCTCTAAAATATGTAGAATTTACACTTACATATAAGCAAGGTGTCCTTAAAATTAAAATTCAAGGAGAGAGAGACGTGGTAATTGAATCTGTAAATATAGCAAAATCTGCTGGTAAAATGTTTGTTGGATCTATGACTCCTAACAAAGACGGTTTTTATGCGCATCATCTTCGCTTAATACAACAGATAAGCACTAAGATTATTTCTATTGATAGTATTAGTTCTGCTCTAAATCACTCTGGAAGCGAATCCTTTGTTAATGGGCAAGAGCTAATTACAAAAGCCAGTATGCAAGAAGTTCAACACATTCTATCTGAACTATATGATTTAATTCAAGAGTTTCCAAGGTCAATTCGAACTCAAACAATGAAAAAAGTGCTTCTGTCCATAAACTATGTTACTGCTTATCCAACTGAATTCATTATTGATAAAGGATTGTCGCTTGGTTACTTCAAACGTCAAAATGAATCTATAATTGTAAAGGAAGCACCAGATAAATGTATAGAGGAACTAATTACGAAATTATCTGAGGATAAAACAAAGAAAGAACTAAATCAATATATTAAAGAGCAAAATTCATCAAGTAGAATATATATTCGAGATTAAAGTAATAAATCTCATAACTAAAAAAATATATAAATTCGATAGAAAAAAGTCAGCGAGGCAAGAAGATGCAGATAAAAGTTCTGAAAAAGGATAAAGGATATGTAAAACTGAATATAAAACAAACTGACCCTCATACATTATTCAATCTTTTAAGAGAAGAGTTATTGAAAGATAATGCAGTCGATTTTGCAGGATATTGGAGAGATGAATCTTTTTACGAATCAGTTGTTTTTCAAGTTAAGATGAAGAAAAAAACTTCAGATCCTATTCCAGCAATTCATAGTGCTTTGGACAGGTTAAAAAAACAAACAAATGACTTTATTAAAGCCTGTAAAGAAAAAATCGAATAAGAGAGGATGGAGTCTTTTGGACACATCTTTCATTAATACCTTAAAATTTGAGGAAATATTTTCAACCAATGATTTTGCTAAATTTGGTGATTCAGTTGTTAATTTTATCTACAATGCTTCAATATTTGAAGCTAAATCAAGACTACAAGGAGTAAAAGTCTGGGATTCTTGCCTTGCTGAAGCATGCAAGAAATCTCCTTTGAGGAGTTATATTGGAAGCAAGAAGAATAAAGGTGAACTAGGGGATGCTGTCGAAGCTTTCATTGGTTATGTCTATTTAGCGCATAAATTTTCAATAAACCAAATGATTGATATTTTAACCCAATACTTAAAATATAGAAGCAATCAAGACGAAAAAAACGAACAAGAGTTGTGTTCTGCTGCTTTCATTCATCTAGTTAATCATTTATGTGATAAATTAGGTATAGTAGATAAAATTTTGTAAATACGGATTTCGGTTTTTATATCACATAGTTCTTAAAACTCTGTCCAATCATATCTGCTATTCTTAATCCTTCAGGAATTGAACTGGAATAAGTAGTGAATTGAAGTAGTTCTTTAACTTCTTTCTCATCTTTAAACCCGATATGTTGAACATACATTTTGCAGATCCTACTCATTTGATTCTTAAATTCCATTTTTTGCAAAGGGGGATTGAGTTTTAAAACTTCATAACGTTCTTCCCAATCTGCTAAGTGAGATAAAGCACCTTTAACCTCTTTTTCATTTGGAAGCTGGGATAATATAGTTATCACTGGGATTGAAGTGCTTTCATATAATTTCTTCAAATCAATTATATTAAAGGCAGCAATGGTTGAGCTTCCAAGAACTATAGCTTTTAGTTGATCTCTGAATTTGCTTTCGATTATCATCTTGCTTATCTTCTCTGTTGCATCTAATCCATCAACTATAACAGTTGTGCGAAGTATCCCCTCTACCAGATTATATCCTCTCGTTATCACTCCAAAAACAAAAGTATTCTTTGAGCTTTCTCTTTGAAAAGCTGCATCATCAATACCAATTGTACGTATATCTTTTTTCACAAATAAGTTAAGGTTAATTAAGTTTTTAAATATGGGGAATACAAAGAGTAATGATTTTAATGAGTAGAAGAAACCTTCCGGAAAAAGGTGCTTTGGTAATGGGTACTGTAAAAAGCATCTTCGATCATGGTGTCTACGTTGATCTAGATGAATATGATGATCTCCAGGCTTACTGTCATGTTTCAGAAGTCAGTTCCACTTGGGTAAGAAACATTAGAAATGTTATGAGGTTGGGGAAGAAGGTTGTAGGACGTGTAATGAGGGTAAAAGAAAATCAAATTGATATTAGTATTAAGCGAGTTTCTGATGAACTAAAACGAACCAAAGTTGAAGAGTGGAAACATTACAAAACCGCAATTACATTTCTAGAAATGGCAGCAAAACAAAGAAAAATAGACTTAGAAATAGCCCGTACAGAAGTAGAAGATGCAAGCGATGAATACTATGGCAGTTTATTTCATGCGTTTGAGGAATCACTTTTCAAGGGGGAGAGCGTTTTTACAGATGCTGGAATATCCGAAGAATGGGCAAAGGTTCTTACAGATATTGCTAGAAAGAATCTTACCATTCCTAAAGTTACAATTACTAGAGATGTGGAAATCATTTGTTGGGAAGGGGATGGCATCAATACGATAAAGAAAGCATTAAAAGATGCTCTTAAAGCAAGAGAAGAAATAGATGTAGGAGAAAAAGAACTAAATCTTGAATTGTTTGCAAGAGGGTCTCCTGTTTATAGGTTTATGATATCTGCTAGAGATTATCAACTAGCTGAACAATTAATGTCACTAGCTTATGAGTATATAGAAAAATCTCTCTCTAATCATAATGCATCCGTTAAGATGTTATAGACAATATTACGTGAAAGAAAAATGACAAAATCAATTTTAAGATGTATTGAATGTAAAAAATACACTTTGGAAAGCACAAAATGTTCCTCTTGTGGAGGAAGAGTAATCTCTCCTCAACCAGCTAGATTTTCTTTAGAGAAAGAGAGAAAATATTCCAAATATAGAAGAAAGTTGATGAAAGAACAACGGAAATGAATTTGCTGTTCGTAGACCTTAAGCACTACGCAAAATAGCTATTTTGATGATATGATGTTTTTTCTTATGGAAGGAATACGTTCTTGGTATTTCGAATTCAGCAGTTATTACTTCTTTAACCTCTTTGTTATGTTTTTGAATAAAATTGGTTAAGAATTCGATATTTTTTTGTTGGTATAAGTGGATGGAATAACAAGTTTTTGAGTTTTTAAGAGCTGATAGTAGAAATATCTGATCCTTATGAGCTCCTTGAATACCAAATGGACTATTCATTAAAATTGTATCAACTTTTGTTTTAGTCTCTCTCACATCTTTACAAAGAAAGGTTATATCTACTCCAGAAATTTCTGCATTTTTTTCAGCAATTTCCAAAGCTTCTTTATCTATTTCAATTCCGATAACCTTAGATCCACCTAAAAGAGCAGCAGATATTGCAAATAATCCAGTGCCACAACAGAAATCTGCAACCGACTTATTTTCAATATCTCCTAATTGAAAAGCTCTCCAAGCAATCATGGCTACTAAACGTGGGGGGGTTTGGTATTGTTCCAATTGAACTTTAGGATTTTCGAAATTATGAAGTTTTGAGAGCTTAATTTCCAATTCTTTCTGCTTCATATTAATACACTATTCTTGGGTAGATAATTGATTGGAAATTGTTCTAAAAATTCCAATCAAAGCATGAATCTCTTCCTTATTTGTAAAACTTCTGTTGACAATATTTCTAAATGTGTGCTGTATTACGGGTTTTCTATATTCTTCATAAGGCAAAATATCAGTTATTTGAGTGAATTTATCGAAAAGAACTTCTCTCTCTTTGTAGGTAGAGGTTTGTTTTTCAGCAATCTGTAATTCCAATTCTAAAGATGCTTTCCAAATTTCATAGACAATAATACCTACAGCATGAGAGATATTAAGCACCTTGTGTTTTCCTGGAACTGGGATCATCACTAGAAAATCACACATCCGCAACTCTTCATTGGTTAATCCCTTATCTTCTCTTCCAAAAACTATCCCGAAATTGCCTTCATTCAAAATAATATTCTTACTTAGATGCCAAGGGAAAATTGGTTGTCTCAAGACGTTATAGGAGCTTCCTGCTTTAGCTGATGTACCAATCAAGAAATCATAATCTTCTCTAATTTCATCAATTGAAGACAAGACTTTTGCATTGGTTAGATAATTTCCTGAATGTTTTGCTCTAGCTTTTGCCTCATCTGAAAGGTGATCTACTTGAGGTGATACTATTACTAGATTATTAACGTCGAAATTGTTACATATTCTTGCAATAGCTCCTATATTACCCGCAATTTTAGGCTCTAATATAATAACATCATAATTGATTTCTATCTTCTTTTCAAGCATCTGCATCACTAAGTTCTGATTTAACTAAATATAACTTTTCGAAGAACATGTTAATTTCATCTATGATTTGCACAGAAAATCCTTTATCTCCCATTTTGTGTAATTCGTCTTTACTCCACGCTAGAGAAGAGAACAAAGTGTAGAAACTCGTCTTAATTCTATTCTGCTTAAGATATTTGAATAATTCATAGACTTCTTCATAACCTTTCTTTCCTCCAATCAGCATTTTCTTATCTTCTATTGAAAATAAATCTGTTTCTTCATCTGATGGAAGATAAGGTGGGTTCCAGACAATAATATCTGGACAAAACTGTCTTAACGCTTGCATTTTATCCATGCAGACAACGTCTATCTGCTTTTCTAAGTGGTTAAATCTGGAATTCTTTTTTATTGCTTTTGCAGAACTCAAAGATATATCAGTTATTAGACATCTGAGTTTTGGATTTCTATGAGCTAAAACAATAGAAATGATGCCACTTCCGCCACCAATTTCGAGCAAAAATCTATAGTTTTCTATAACCTCGATTGAATTTAGAATTAAAAAAGTATCCTCTTCTGGAAAATATACATCTTCAGGAATTTCCAGTTCTATCTCGTATTTAGGGAAAATATATCTGGCCACAAATCCTCGCCTGTTTTAGCTCTGATGAAGTTGTACAAATCAACTAGCTCTTCTAAAGAGAGTGTAAAAATCCTTCGTTCTAAGTATGGTACATTACTTACAATTTTATTTCTAAGTTCAATATGCCCCTTTCTTTTTAATAAATTAGTAATAATGCTTCGTAGGATTTTCTTTTTATGAGAAAAAATAAGTGTTATAAAATCATCAAAATCTGAATCCATATCCATTAGAGTCTGTTCTTTTCTTTTCACCGATACGATAGCTGAATCGATTTTCGGAGCTGGATAGAAGGAAGGCGGTTTTACAGTTTTTAGATATTGACATTCTGATTTTAGATTCATCATTACAGTAAGTCTGGAGTAATCTTTTGACCCAACCTTCGCAAAGAACCTTTGAGCGAATTCTTTTTGAAACATTAAAATAGCAACATTGAATTTTTTTCCTAACAACTTGAATGTTATTGGAGATGATATTTGATAAGGTAAATTAGAAACACACTTTGTAAAAGTGGGAAATTCAACTTTTACTGCATCTCCTCGAATAACTTCTACCTTTGATGAACTACTGAATTTATCTGATAAAAAACCAGCGAATTTACTGTCGGATTCTATCACATAAACGAATTTTGCTCTGTTTACTAAGCATCTAGTGAGGTTTCCAACACCCCCTCCTATCTCAAGAATAGTATCTAAAGGTGTGATATTTGCTTGATCTACCTGGAAATTTATGATGCTAGCATTTATGAGAAAATTCTGACCCTTATGGTAATAAGGTTTAGATTCCATCTCATTTAAACTATCAAAAACGTACTCCCTCAGTTCAGATGAGGTTTTCCAGCATTCCATTACTCTTACCATACAACCTAATATTATTTTCTTGGACCAGTTTCTGGACTTGCTGTGAATAATCTATGTTTTTCGTCTTCTTCTAATTCTTGCAAGACTCTATTTAGAATCATTTTACAAATATCCGATATCTTTACCCTTTCTTCGACATCACTGAAAGAAACAAAAGGCATGCCTTTTCTGGTTTGCAATATTTCCCACATCAGCTTTTTTCCAATGCCTGGGATTAATTGTAGGGAATGAATCCGATTGGTTATAGGTTGTGCTTTGTTAAAGAATGAAACAAATCTCTTCTCATTCTTCTTGATTATTTTCAATACTGCTTCTTCTAAGGATTGATAACCAGTATTGGTGATATCATTAATTGTGAGTCTTCGTTTCACTTGTTTAATTGGAGATTTTTCACTAGTTTTTGGTAAAACAATTTCATCAAACTGATTAAAAGAACCTCTTCTATCTGTTATCAATTCAAGCAGTGTAAACCATGTAGTTCCAATTCCTTGAATAATGGGCTCTCTTTGCTTATCTTGACCAAATCCCTTCCCTTCTGGTAAATAATCTAGTACTAATACTCTAGATTCTACTTTCTTAGATTGCTTTATATGAGTAATTGGACCAATGATGAAATCATCGCTTTCGCTACTCTTATCCAGAATCTTATTTTTCTCAGGACGTCGGTTGTCTACCATTTTCTTCTCACCATAAATAAGTAAAGACCCAAAAAAAGTTTTTGTTCTCCTTTAAATCAAAAAATAGAAATTTAGGCTCTATTTCTCCTTTTTATACTTCTCGATAAAGGGTCTGATAATATCAAACATCTTTTTTATATCTGTTTCTGTCAGCATCTTTGGTTCTTTTTGTAGCAAGTCCTTTAGTTCTTCAGGAGATGGAGGGAGAATATTTGCAATAGTAAATGCTGATAATTCTGTTAGATCAAATTGCTTTCGTAGTTTTGTTAGAATTTCTAGTGACTCTTCAGGCTCTATGCGAGCATTCTGCATTGCATGTTCAAAAGCAACACGTTGCCAGTAAGAAAGTTCTGATTCTTCACTTCTTTGCTGTAAAATACGCATCGCTTCTGAAATTGTAGTTGGTTTTTTATCAAGAACTTCTCTAGGCATTAAAATCACAATCCTAATTAATCTGTTGAATTACTGAACGGCTTAAGCGTAAGTGTTCTCTATTAGCAATAATCTTTTTTATTGCTCTTCCTTGTTTTATTAATACTATGTAAGCTTTGCCCTGCTTTTTGGTAATCTCTCCGGTTTTTCCGTGATATCTTCTATGGGGCATCCCCTTATGTTCTCCAGAATCAACAATAATATCTACAATATCTCCTTCATTAAAGTCTCTTAACAAATAGTCTGGAGGACGAATACCTTTCTTTCTTGTATGTTTCTTGAAGAGACGTCTAGTACCATGACGATAACCTCTGGATTTTCGCATAGATTGTTCACCTATTACTGTATAGTATCTTGTAAGTGTGCAAAATCCCTCACTGTAACTTTTAATCTTTTCGTTCTTCGTTTTAGAAAAAATAAGCTCTTTATTTTTTAAATAAAGGGTCTATCTCTGATTTCTAAAACATCTAGTTCTTTACAATTAGCTTGAGTCCCGATTACTTCACTCACGTTTGGAATTGTGCGATTATTATCTCCTGAAATTAATTCCTTAACATAACATCCACCTTCACACTCAATAGTCAGCTCTATTTCATAATCGTTTATTTTCCTACTCAGAATTGAATAAACCTTTTTTTCTCTAATCTTATCTGCTCTTCTATGAGAAACTCGAGTTGGTGTTCTTTGTTTAATTATTATATCTTTAAAATGTGAATCAATTTTCTTCAAAACTTCTTCTGAAATAGGAGAATTAAGAGTGATAGAAGCTCTGTATTTCTTAACTGATTCTTCAGCACTTCCTTTAAGATAGATAAGCTCCTTTTTTGATGACCAACGATAGTCCCTCACTTCTATTTTTCCTTTTCCATGTTCATTTGTTGCTTTTTCCAATTTGGGGAGATCTATTGTTCTAACTTTGGGAGAAACAATTTCTAGAACGAAAGGTCTTCCTGTTCCAAGCATTCTGGCATCAACATCTTCGCGACCAGATCCATGTAAGACACCTTTGTTACCTAGTGTTATTTTTACCGCTTCAGCTTCAACCAATTCCTCAACAGATTCAGCATATTGTTTTCCCGTATTGTTACACTCTTCGCACCCTTTTCCTTTACATTTTCTACATGGCCATCTTGTTTGAGGAATGATTCGAAGATATTTTAGGTAGCGCCCATAAATATACAAAGATCGAACTTTCAATTTCAGAAAACCAGAAAAGGGTTGTATTTCAGCAACAATTTCAGGGTTGCTGAAATTTGTTTCTACTGACATTTTTCTTGAAAGCTTTTTTCCAACCTCTCTATTAAACTCCTGTTTCAAGTATTCGGATTGATGTAAATCATATTTTGTCTTCAAATCATGTTCTCTTTCATACAACCCTTTGGGAATTACTGTTCCTATTAGGAACGTACTAAATTCAATTGAATTAAGTTTCAAAGAAAGATTTTCAGCAAGCTCGTCTATTTTTTGTAGAGAATCTTCGCATATGAAGCATATCTCTTTCTCGTTTGGGATTATTTCATTTTTTAACAGAACCATCTTAGCATGTTCTGAACCTGATTTACATAGTGCTTGAAGAAAACCTATGCTATCATCAGAAATAGTTTTGGAAAAATTCATTGCTAAGAAGATTTTGATTGATTCTCCACGGAAGAAATTAGTTGTACCAGTAGCAAGATTTGAAAATTGTCGCCCAAGACAGTAATTACATAATGAGTAGTTATTGAGTAGAAAAATAGTTTTTTCCTGTAAATCCATTTATTTCACACTCTCAATATAGTGATTGGTAAGAATAACCTGTTCATCAATTTCCAATGGCCCCCATGATATTTTATACTCTATGTTCTCAGAATTTATTTTATCAAAACCAAATAAGAACAAAATGGGAAATGGCATTGAAAATTCGGATAATTGTTTTTCCTGTATGTTTGAATAATTTATTTGTATCCATTTATCTTTGTAGCGTTTTTCAAAAATCCAACTTGATTCTTCATTATGAACATTAAGACCTGGTGTTAGTTTTCCTTGTTTTGAACTAGAATTAACTAAATGATTCATTACTCTGATTAGTAGATGAGCAGCTGAAAAGAAACTAGGACCTAAATAACGTAAAGATGAGCCATCAAATGTTATTATTATGGATTTGTTGTTGAAACTGGTACAATAATAGAGATATAAATTCTTACGAAACTGATTGGATAAAAAAAATGAGTCAGATATTGCTTTGATATATGGGCTGATTTGAATCATGTTCTCGTTCTTGGAATAAAGGTCTGATTTGGTGAAAGAAATGGGGGGTGAATTCAAAGCAAAGTAATATCGAGACATGAAAACTTCACGCACTAAAACCCTTGATTATCCAAAAAGTCCTGGAGGAAGCCCTGGAATTTGCATACCACCACGTCTGCCTTTCCTCATACGCTTTACAAGTGATGTAACAGTTTTATGTTGGTTTACAAGTTCTCTAACTTCTGCTATTGATCGACCACTGCCCTGGGCAATTCTTTGAACTCTTGAGCTACTCAGTTTTACCTTCCCGTCTAACTCTCCATCAGTCATTGAAGACATAATAACCTTGAATCTTTTCATGTTCTCTTTCGAGAGGTCAAGCATATCCTCATCGAGCGACATTCCAAGCCCAGGAACCATGGATAACATCCGTTTCATAGATCCCATAGAACTGAAACTATCCAAAAGTTCCATCATTTGCCTGTAAGAAATCTTTCCGCTTAGCATGCTCATTGCTTCTTCTTTTGAAGGAAGAGTATCCATCTCTCGTACTTCTTTTAATAATCCTTCTAAATCTCCAACTCCTATGAGTCTTCCAACAAAAGATGTTGGATTAAACTCCTCCAGAGCGTCTACCTCCTCTCCATCAGCTAAGAATTTAATAGGCACTTTTGCTGCTGCTGCTGCAGAAAGACTTCCTCCTCCTTTAGCAGAACCATCCATCTTAGTGACAATAATCGAACCAATTTTTGTTGCTTGAGAAAATGCTAAAGCTTGATCATGTGCAGCTTGACCCTGATTGCCATCTACTACAAGAATAATTTCATCTGGTTTTATTTTGTCACTGATATCTTTCATCTCTTTTATAAGTGACTTTTCCTCCTTGTGACGACCTGCAGTATCGATGATTATTACATTGAATTTCTTATCTAAGAATTTTTTAACACCATCTACCGCAATTTTCACTGCATTGTTGTTTTCAGGATCACCATAGACTGGAACATCAATTTTTTCACATAACTGTTGAAGTTGCTCGTAAGCTCCGGGTCTAAAATTATCTGCTGTAACAACAGCAACTTTCTTCCCTCTTTTCTTTATATATTTTGCGAGTTTTGCTGTGGTTGTTGTTTTTCCGGAACCTTGAATACCAACAAGTTCAATTAGTGTAGGTCGATCAGGATGAAGTTCTAAGGGATAAGCTTTATCTCCCAGAAATTTAGTTAACTCCTCATGAATGATTGAGAGAACACTTTTCTTTCGAGAAAGCCCATCAGGTAATTCTTTCTCAAAAGATTTTCTTTCTACTTCATTAACAACACTAGCAGCCAAATCAAATTGGACATCAGCTTCAAGCAGTGCTCTTAACATTTCATTCTTTAGTTCTTGAACTGTTTTTTTATCAGGAGGTCCTCCCCTGATTATCTTTGTAATTGCTTTGTTAAGAGCTGTACCAAGTTTGTTCAACATTAATTATCAAAAAAAAAAAAGAAAAAGAGATTAAAGAAGATTTTGTTTAGAGGGTAAAGCAAGTCTAAAGTTTTAACTGATCAATACTTATCTGAACTGGTTCAGTTGTTAGTTTTGCTTTTTTATCAACTTTTATGTTTTCAACATAGAAAACAGTGCCTTTGACTTCAGAGAAAGGTCCTATTTCTACAAATAGACCTTTGACATCCTGCTCAACAATTGTATTTCTTAGTATAACTTCCTTTGTTCCAAATACACTACCTTCAACAATAGAAGGTCTGCTTCTCTTTAATCTGTGTGAAATTACATCCTTGTTAATACCGACATCTTCACCAACTAGATTACCTGCAATCTGTGTTCTTCCGGCAAGTGAAACTGTACTTTGAGAAAGCATATTACCTTCAACTTTAGAAGAACCCGCTGCTCTAATACCATTTTCAGCTTGTAGATCCCCTCCGCATGAGAAGCTTCCAGAAGTTCCTAATTTTCCGCCGATTATTACTTCACGGTCTACTTTACAACTTCCTGCAATTTTTACATCTCTATCTACGTGAAGAAAACCTCCACATTTGAATGAACCAGAGGTTTTAACATCACCATGAGCAGTTATATTTCCTGCACTTTTTATAGAACCTGCTGCTTTCAAATTCTTACAAATAATATCATCATTGAATTTAGCTGCACCTGCAACTCGAATATCTCTTCCCACATCTCCACCATTAATGGTTACTGAACCTGCAAATGAAGCAAGAGTATCAGAAATAGTTTGAGCACCAGAAGTTTTCATCCTGGGAGAATCTTTTTGTTTTTCAGCGAATTCTTTTGCAACCTCAAGTTTCTTTGAGTATCTTTCTTTTAGTTCTTCATAATTTTCTTTATCAATCTCATCTGCTTTGTATCTTTTCTCAAGAAGATCAAGCAATTCGTTATACATCTTGTATTCATGTTCCGACATTTAAATCATCAAGATACTTATCCCACCCCTTTATTTAACCATTTTTTTAAACAATTAGGATAATCTTTTAATCATTGAGTTAGATGCTTGTAAGTAGTAAGTAAAAACATTAAACCAATGAGCTTAAGCATTGCAATCGAATTTAATAAAATAACAAAAAAACAGATTTGGTGCGGGGAGGGAGATTCGAACTCCCGAACTACTAAAGAACGGATGACTTTTCTAGCCCTTTTTTTCTTGCTTTTCAGCTAGATCTTAAGTCCGCCGCCGTTGACCGCTTGGCTATCCCCGCACGGTAGTTTATTGTTTGTAATTACTATAGAGACTTTTATTTATTTTTTAAAACTTTTCATTTTGATTTTAATTTATGAATCTCAATTAAGGCTTTAATCTAGTAGGATCCCTTGGTAATAATCTTGCTTCCCTTATATTTGGTAGACTCAGTATTTGTTGAACGAATCTCTCAATGCCTGTTCCACTTCCTCCATGGGGCGGTGCTCCATTTCTGAAGAATTGTAAATAGCTATCAATATGTGCTATTTCAAACCCTTTTTCCTTTGCTTGTTCTGTCAATATGTCTACTCTGTGTTCTCTTTGACCTCCTGTAGTAAGTTCTTGACCTTTATAAAGTAAATCAAATGATTTAGTTAATCTTTGGTCATCATCATCCTTCATAGTGTAGAAGGGTCTGACATCCCAGGGGTACAGGTCAACAAAAACAAAATCGGAATTCCACTTATCTTTAACATATTTTCCAATAATTTTTTCAGCTTCAGCATCTAGATCATCATAAAGATCTAGTTTTTTACCTTCATTTTCTAAAATTTCATTACTTTCGGGTATTGTTATGATAGGCCATTCTTTAGGTTGAGGATCGATTTTGGAATCGAGTTCTTCTAAAGATTCTGCTTTTTCTTTCTGTACTCTTTCCAAAGCAAAAGTTATTGCTTCTTGTAAAATTTTCATAACATCTCTTTGATTATCTATGAAAGAAATCTCAAAATCAATTGAAGTATACTCACACAAATGTCTAATTGTATGATGTTTTTCGGCGCGAAAAACTGGCCCTATTTCGAATACACGCTCAAAACCTGCCATGAGCATCATTTGTTTATAAAATTGTGGAGATTGTGCGAGATATGCTTTTTTATCAAAATATCCTATCTCAAAGACATTAGCTCCACTTTCTGTAGCAGAACCAACAATCTTTGCTGAGAAAAATTGAAGAAAATCATTTAACCTAAAGTATTCTTCAATTGCATAAGCTACACAACTTTCTATTTCAAATATTTGTGCCACTTTACGATTTCGTAAATCTAGAAATCTATAATCATATCTTTTATCTGGATTCGTTTCTATCTTATCTGTGATATTGATAGGATATTCCTGGACTCTTTTATTTATTATCTCTAACTTAGCAGGAAGAATTTCTTTTCCTTTTGGAGCGCTCTTATTATCTACTACATCGCCACTCACTGAAATTATATCGCCTTCTTGTAAGTCAAGTGAAAAAATTTCCTGAGACACCTTCTTTTTAGGTAAAACAATTTGGATAATTCCTGTTCTATCCTGCAATTGAACAAATCTTAATCCTCCAAGATCTCTTACTTGTTGAATCCAGCCTGCTACAGTTACTTTCTTCAAATCACCGGTGAATACTTTACTAATAGTTTTTCTCTGCTTTAGATTCATTATTGAATCTCCAATATTTCTGTCTGCACCTTTGAAGCTTTATTAAAAAAGATTCTCTTCTAGTTGAACTGTGTTTGAATGTATTAAAAGCGTATTATTTTTGCGTTCAAAGAGAAAATATTATTTACTGATTAGATATAATAGGTTCTAGCGATTAATTATGAAGAAGATTGTAATAAAATTCGGTGGGTCTGTTCTTTATAAAGAAAACATGATTATGAACATAGATTTAATTCAACGCATAGTAAATGTAATCAATGAACTATATGAAGAAGGACACAAAATTGCTATAGTTGTGGGAGGAGGAAAATTAGCTCGTGTTATAATTAAAGCGAGTGATGTTCTCGGACATGTTACAACATTCAAAGATATATTAGCTGTTGAATCTACAAGAATTCATGCTTTATTGATTATTGCATCCTTAAAAGATAAAGCATATTTACTTGTTCCTAGATCTTTTGAAGAAATAGGAAAAGCACTATCTTCAGGAAAGATTGTTGTTTCAGGAGGATTACAGCCTGGACAGTCTACAAGTGCAGTCTCTGCGTTACTCGCAGAATATTGGGGGGCAGATATGCTAATTAATCTCACAAATGTTGACAAAGTTTACGATAAAGACCCGAACAAGTTTGAAGATGCAAAACCAATAGACAAAATGACCTCTGAAGAATTAACTAAAATAATCAGTAAACAAGTAGAAGAACCTGGAAAATACGATCTCTTTGACATGGTAGGTTGTGAAATAATAAACCGCTCGAAAATAAAATTAGTATTTACATCGGGTGCTTCTCCTGAAAATATATTAAAAGCAGTAAAAGGGGAACCCGTTGGAACTATAGTCGAAGGCTAACGTAGAAAATAATAATCAAAAAGAGAAACAATTCTCTTCTTTAATTTATATTTAGTAATTTTCGTAAAGTTTGTATCTCAGTATTGCTGCAATTCCACCAAAAGCATTGAATAACATTGCACCATCTTCATGAGTGGTCGATATAACCTCTATAACTGCACTAGTATCTTTTGCAAGCTCATTCAATTCAGTTATGAGATCTTTTTCTGACTCTATATATAGCTTAGATTCATTGCATTTTGGGCACTTTCTTTCTGATAGTTTTTTTACAAAATCATTGTAGCTTTTAGTTTTAACAGATTCAGTCTTTGTATACTCACACCCATCGCATTTTAATTCAATATTTACGCGATCAACTTCTTCACTAACCAAAACTGTTTCTACAGCACCTTTTTCAAGAGCATCCATAACCTGTTTTTCTCCGTAAGTAGCAAGCCCAGTGTCTTTTCCAAGGTGCTCCATGAATTTCGTTGTTAATGTTCTTTCTTTTACAAGCTCAAAATCTGATAATTTATCTTTAGCTTTGTCAAGTAATTCCCTAATTCCAACGTCTCCTAAATATCCAATATCATAAATTCCTATAACCTTATCACGTAATCTATAATCAATCTGTTTGTTTTCTAAGAATTCTGCTTTTGATAAAGCGGGGCCACCTACAATAATTGCCTCAACAGGGTGATCCTCCAAATAGATTTTATTCATCATTTCTGCAATCTTACTGTACCATCTCTGAGCTGCTTCTTCTGTTAAACGTTGAAAACGTGCTTGGGATTGTCCTCCCATTTTGTGTTTACCTGGAACATAGGACTCCTCCTCACGAATAACATCTAAACGAGAACCTTGTACAACAGCTAAAGTAGCACCACCTCGTGCAATTAAAGCTAGACCATACTTTAATTTGCTTTCCATCATTTCTTTCAAATGATCCACGTGGAAAACATAATCACATAAATAGAGCTTAATTCCTATTTTATCAGGTGGATTAATCAAAAAGAATTCTACTTTATTACCTTGAGTGATTCCACAAAAAATGGCTATACCGTTTTCTCCAGAATCAGCTATGGATTTAATTCTTGACATAATTGAGGAAATAGCTGCTTGTACAGCTTTTCCAGTGTTTTTGTCTTTGATATTTGTAGCCGTTCCATATTCATCCCTTAATTGTGCATTTGTGTCTGACAATCTGGTTCCTGGGGGAATGTATAGCGTAACCAAACTTGTTGACATGTTAAAGCTACGTTTTGCTTCTAGTTTCTCAATATTATGTTTGAGCATATAACGTTCTATTGAAGATCTTTTTTCTTCGTTTTCTTGTTGATGAGACATTTCATCCCCTCTTTGTAACTCTTATTGAATGGAAAAACAGATAAATATCATTATTTCCTAAATTCAACGCCTTAGATAAACAAATTTAATTCGCTAATATTAGTTTTGGTTTCATACCAATTTGCATAAAATTTTAGAAAGAGAAAGTAATAGTTTATTTGAGTAACATGTTGGAAAAGGAGAAAGTTATAATTGATGTGTTAGATATCTTTGTTTCAGCAAAGAGAGGTCTTGCGTTTTCAGATATTATGTTTCAGCTAAATGACATCTATCAATCCCGGGGGGCATTGATGGAAAAATCATTATTAACAGATATAATGAATGATTTAACGATGCAAGGACATCTGAATAAATTCAAAGTAGGTACAGTTGATACTTGGAAGATTACTGAGGAAGGAGAAGACTATTTCTATTCAATGTAACGTAAAATTTTACATGAGAAGATCATGATGGATATACGCGAAAGTATTGGTCTTCCAATAGAAAGCGCAGAGGAAGAAATCGGCTATAATTCAAACGAAATCGATGTTAAAAACATCCTCTCCTACAAGAAGGAGGATTTACAGAATTTTGTGAAAAACCAAACTTGGGAGAGAAATGAAGAAAAACAAGAGGTTTATAGACTCTACAAAGAAGTCAAAAAAGTAGAAGATAAAGAGTTTTGGCTAGATATTCAATTTGATATAATTGTGATGTGGCCAGGTTTTTTGGGAGAAGAATATAATAAGACTATAAGTTACCAAAGGTCAACAGCTGAAAATGGTTTTAGATTCCCAGAAATTTATCAGATGGCTGAAGGATATGCAGAATTCTTCTTACAACAACCTAGAGAGAAGCATGAGCAAATCAAAGAAGCGATAATGATCAGAGCGCAAAAGTTTGATTTAATTGTAATTCCACCTTCCTATAATGTTACTATCATTAACCCAAGTGAAAAGAAGAATATTATATCTAGATTGAGAGCCTCAGATGTAGAAGAGATGACTGAACACTATGCAAGAACAAAAGGAGAGTGCTATTATAGATTGAAGGGCGGAAAATGGGACTTTAATGCAAATTATGAGGAGATTCCTACGCTAAGATTAGAAGAACCTCAGAACCAATGGAAATCATTGAAAAGAGGGATACCGATTTATGCATCGTATATTTATAATCCAAGAAGATTTAGATGTCTTATTGAACCAGATCCAGCGGAATTCATCTTATAATTCACTTTAACTATTCTGATATACCATATATCTCATCATCAGTCCAACCAGTAGAACGTTTAAGCAACCATTGTATTTGCCCTATGTGTCTGTGTTCGTGATTGATTAATCTCACTAGATAGATTCTTCTTTGCATTTTGCCTTTCCACATGTCAATATCCTCCTCTTCTTGCTCAAGTGTTAGTGAAGATAATCGTTCATTAAGAATCGGGGAGACAATATCAAACTCAGCTATAATCTCATCCAAACTAGCTTGGTCATTAACCTCATCTTCAAGATCGATAGCAACTTTAGAAGGTTCTGCAGAACCATCAGGAAGCTTCACAAGAATCCAATAAACATTCATAAGAAGATGCCGAAAGATTAGTTCGGGACTCCAAACGTTTTCAATAATCGAATCATAAAAATGTTTTTTGTCTATTTTATTAAAAAAACCAAAAAGTTTCTTTCTGTCTTCTTCAACTATACTGTAAAGGTATTGTATAGAAACCATACTGTTTCAAAAGAACTTAAAGTTTAAACATTTATAATTATTCTATAATCTAACTGAAAAGAGAAGTGTAAGAAAAAACTTTTAAAAGTAATAAGAAAGGAAAAATGCAAGTAAGGGAAATTAGCTCAGCTTGGTTAGAGCGCACGGCTGATAAACTTATCAGACGTGCAGAAACCGTGAGGTCGGCGGTTCGAA
>DAOVKB010000077.1:0-5569 GCA_030631995.1 archaeon
ATGGGGTGAATTAGATTTTCTTATAGTAGATCTTCCTCCAGGAAGCTCAGATGAACCTCTCTCAATAGTTCAAACAATCAAAGATTTAGATGGGATGGTTGTTGTAACAACACCTCAAGAAGTTTCTCTTCTAGATATTACAAAATCAATCAATTTTGCAGAGGTTACAAATACCCCAGTTATTGGAATCGTTGAAAATATGTCTGGATTTGTTTGTCCTCATTGTGGAGAGACCACTAATATCTTCAAAAAAGACGGAGGAAAAAATATAGCGGAACAACTTTCTATAGAGTTTTTGGGAGCAGTACCTTTGATTCCTGCTATTTGTGTTGCAGGTGATGTAGGGAAACCAGCTGTTCTTGTGGATGAGGATAGTGAAAGCATATTTTTGGAAATCACAGAAAAAATAGAAAAAATATTGAACACCAAAGATTCTTGAAAATCTGAAGAATGTTCTATATTGCTTTTTCTTGTTTTAAATACCGTTCCTTCAAAGGATGATGTAATCTTCCCGCGAATTTTCCTAAATCTCCGTTTGATCTTATAACACGATGACAGGGGATGATTGGACCGAATCTATTCTTCATCATTACATTTCCAACAAAACGAGCACCATGGGATATTCCAACTCTCTTTGCTAATTCACCATAGGATACTACTTCACCAGCACGTACTTTGAGAAGCTCCTTTAAGACGGAAGTTTCTTTCTCTGTAAACCCACTAAAATCAAATTCGATTCTAGGTAAATCAAACGATGTACCATTAACAATACCATTCATTGTTTCTATAATGGGATGAGTTTTCTCCTCTATTTCCACTTCAACGTCTGCAATCTTTGATAAACGAGAGATGGCTTCATCTTTGCTCTTAAAGGAACTTGCAGTGTAGAATAATTTTCCTTGATTAAGAAGAATACCACTCCAAGTATCATTATTTCTTGAAACTATCAATTTCATTTTATCACAATGTTTTTCTATTATTTTAATATTTAAAGATGTAATTAAGAAGTGTTTGTTAAATGTCTTTATCAGTTTTACGAGTGAAGAAGAATCTAGAGAAATATTTCCAGAAGATATATCAAACCAAAGGGGAAATTGAAATCTCTGATGTGACATCGCTCGCAAAAGGATGGGAAACGGAATTATTCTCATTTGTTTTTAGATACAGGGAAGAAAATCAGAAAAAAGAGGAACAGTTGATACTTCGAATTTACCCAGGAAAAAATATGCAAAATAAAATAAAATGGGAACATGAAGTTCTTACAGCTCTATTCAAAGCAGGATATCCAGTTCCTGAAACGCATCTCCTTGAAATGGACAAATCTTTCTTCGGAAAACCTTTCATCATAATGGATCGCATTATTGGAGTAGATATGGGAGAAGAATTCACTAATGCACTAGAAACAAATGACATGAAAACAATAACTGAAAAAATTCTCCCCACACTAATCAAACTTTTTGTGGAGTTGCACAATTTAGATTGGAATATAATACCATCAAGTATTAGTGAAGAAGAAGCAAGTAATCCTTATTTCTTCATAGATAGAGGACTAGCTTCCAAAGAAAGGACAATGAAAAATTATGATCTTCATGAACTTCAACCTATATTCAACTGGCTTAGGGAAAGAAGAGATAGTGTTCCCTCTGAAAAAGTCTCAGTACTACATCAAGATTTTCACCCCCATAATATAGTTAAATCAAATGAAGGAAAAGCATATGTTATTGACTGGCCAAGCTGTTATGTCGGTGATTTTCGTCAAGATCTTGGTTGGACTTTGTTGTTAGTTTCAGCATATGCTTCATCTGAATTACGCGATATTATACTAGATGCATATGAAAACGAAATGGGATTTACGGTAAAAGAGATGGATTACTTTGAGATATTTGCAGCTTTCAGAAGATTTGCTGATATTTTAATAATGTTCAAACACAGTCCTGAAGAGCATGGTTCAAGGGAAGAAACTATTCATCAGATAAAAGAAACCGTATTTCATATTGAAAACATATATTCATTAGTAAGAAGGAAAACTAAATTATCTATACCAGAACTCGAAAAATTCATCCAATCGATTAAAGATACTTAATAATATATCATTCAAGAATTACAGAAATTAAAAGCGTTGCATGAAATAGATAGAGTGAGATTCAATTATGAGTGATGTAACAAAAGTAAGTTTTCCTTACAAAGGTGAGACTTTAACTGGAACTGTAATTAGACTGAACAGAAAAACAGTTACTGTTGAGGCTGAAACTCTTACATTTCGTGTTCCTTATCCGCTCCTTTCGCCAAAACTAAAACCACCCAAACCAAAGACAACAAAGAAATCAAGTAAAAAATCAAGAGAATGGTCTCAGACACAATCGAAAGATTATCAAAAATCTCTATCTACAATAATAAATCCACTCACGAAGAAACGACTCAAATCTCTACATGTCGCAGTAAAGCTACTGAGTGAGGCCCTGAAAGACGGTGAAGAAGAAGCAATTCATGAATTTACTAATGAGATGATAGCAGAATTGAATTTAACATATAAATTACCACATCTTAAGGTATTTACTGGAGGGAAACGTAGGATGACACGGAGTGGTGGCCAATATTATGGAGTGTATAGAACAAGAGGGAGTCAAGAAACAAGACACTCAATTTCAGTATATAGTAGAACTGCAAAAACACAAAAATACGTCGCACCGAAAACATTCCTTCGCACACTGATTCATGAGTGGGGACATCACTACGATAAACACAAGTTAAAACTTAATAGTACTTTTCATACGAAAGGATTCTATGATCGTATGAATATGATTTACACTCAGCTTAAGGAACCATTGAACAATTAATCTTAATACAAAATATGATTTGTAAGGACTGTTAATTTAATCTCAAAAGAATAGAGTAGATTTTTTATTTTAGCTATTAGTTCATAATAATACTACTACCTCTGTTCATAGTTTATACAATAACTACTACTTGGTTGTATGATAGAACAGGAACTCTTGAATCAGGAGCTTTGTTGAATGCTTTCTTATTTGCTTGGACTTTATCCACTTTATTACCCATTAATTAAAAAAATTCAATCAAATCAAAATGGAGCAGTAATTGCAATATATACAGCAAAATAGTGACAAGCTGCCCCTATGATGATAAAAATATGAAAAACATCATGGAAACTAAAAACTCCAGGAATAACTTGTTTATTCATTATATGGAGAATTGCTCCAACAGTATAAGCTAAACCTCCTGCGAAAACTAAAATCATAACTGTTATTGGCATAAGGGAGATAAACTGTCTAATAGGAAAAATTGCCATCCACCCCATTAGTAAATAAATACTAGTCTCAATCCATCTTGATATTTGGAGAGAAAAAGGTTTGAGAATTAATCCTATTAAAACCAGAAACCATTGAGCAGATATTATGCCCCAACGCCAAGCCCCAGATAAATAGATATAACATAAAGGAGTATAGGATCCTGCAATCATTACAAAAATTGCTACATGATCTAGAATTCTCCAAAAAGAAAATTCGTTTTCTTTCTTCTTAAAATAATGATAGAGAGTACTAGAAGCAAAAAGTAAGATAATAGAAAGACTGTATAAAGGAGCTATAAAACGATGAGTAGCATTTACAATAGCAGTATAAACCATAAAAGCCGAACCTCCTATAGCTAATATTAGTCCAAATAAATGAGAATATACAGCAAACCGTTCATGTTCAAGCAATGTTACTACCTGTGTTTTATTTTATTGAATTTAGTAACTTGCTGATTCCACTAATTCATAAATCTTACATTGAAGCTTGATATTTATCTTAATATGACTCAACTATTTCCTTATGTCTGAAACATTCTACAAGGTGATCATTTACCATACCAACAGCCTGCATGAAAGCATAGATGATTGTACTGCCCACAAATTTCATTCCTCTTTTCTTCAAATCCTTTGAAATAATATCTGAAATTTCTGTTGTTGGGTGCACTTCTTTCCAAGTTTTAGGTTTGTTATTTATGGGGTTGTTGTCTACAAAAACCCAAATATATTTGTCAAAAGTACCAAATTCCTTTCTTATTTCTAAAAACACTTTAGCATTTTGGATAGTTGCTGCTACTTTCAACTTATTTCGTATAATACCCTCATCTTGAAGCAATCTCTCTGCATCTTTCTGATCATACTTGGCTATTTTATTATAATCGAATCCATCAAATGCTCTTCGATATCCTTCTCTTCTCTTAAGAATCGTCATCCAATTTAATCCTGCTTGAGCTCCTTCTAATATCAGGAATTCAAATAAAACTGTATCATCATGTACTGGAACTCCCCATTCTAAATCATGATAATCTCTTGATAATTCTTCTTTCTCCCCCCAACATCTCTTAACACTCAATCTATTCACCTATTCTACATTGTATTGCTCAGTAAAAGATTTTTCGCTTTTTAAAATAACAGATTGATTATGGTGAAAAGTCGAATTCCAGTGAAGAGAAACATTTATATATCATGAAATGACGGTATTATACATAAGGTATAATACCTATAAGTATTATACTGAGAGATAATGATGGTGAGTTTATATGAATGAGAAAGACAATAAAGACATTGATGAATTCCTTAAAGGATTAAATGAGGTATTCAGAAGTGTAAGATTTTATTCCAACATAAATGGTTTGGAAAAGGAATATGGATACGACTATAATCGAGATTCTGATGGTAAAGAAGAATATCGAGAGATAGGTGAAATACCAGAGGATTTTGGTAATGAGTTCATAAATCGTTTAACCAATTTTAATCGATCTTTTGACTGGGATAGTGATTTTTTCTCTCGAACTTTAGAACGCTTTACTGAAATTTTTCCATCTTTTGACAGATTATTAGGTGGTTTTGAACAGCCAAAACTTTTATCTGGTAAAGAAGAAGAACCCATTAGTTCTGTGAAAGAGGAAAATCCATCGTATGAAGCAGCATATGACCTTCAAGTTGATAAAGATAAGAATGAGCTTTATCTTATTATTGAATTACCAGGTTTCGCTAAGGATCATGTTGATCTGAAACTTGTGAAAAACGGATTGTTACTTGCTGCCAACAATGGGAACAAACAAGTGAATACTAAAATTCCCATTGAACAAGTAATTGATAGGGATGAGAAAATTTCTGCCACAATGAGACATGGTATTCTTGAAGTTAAGCTAAAACTTCTTGATGTTGTAAACGGTGATGAAACTGACATCCCTATCAACTAATTTTTTGAAAACAAGGTGTTTATATGTCTGAAACAGCAGAAGAAAATAAGAAGTTTTTAAGAGTCAAAGAAGCTCTTCAAAGAGATGTTGGGAGAGGTATTATTAGAATGTCCCAAGATGTTGCTGACGAATTAAGTATAGGTACAGGAGATATAGTTAGCATTGAGGGAGATAAAAAAACCTATGCCAGAGCTTGGAGAGGGATTCCGGAGGATTTTGGTAAAAGCATAGTTCGTCTTGACCGAATGGTTAGAATGAATGCTGAAATAGGAATTGATGATCGTGTAGCTATAGAAAAATCTTCAGCTAAAAAAGCACTTAAAATTGTTTTTGCTCC
>DAOVKB010000079.1:0-5152 GCA_030631995.1 archaeon
AGAAATTAAAGAAAAAGTAAGTATGGCTCCAGTTAGAGTTCAGCCTACTATTAATAATCTTCTTGAAAAAGTTCTAGAACATGATCCAGCATCTGATTCTTACAGAATACTTGATTCGATTAAGAAAGAACTAAGTTAAGTTAAGTCTGGAAATAGGTTTTGAGGGAGTTTTTATTTCTATTTTTCACATTATGAAAAAGTACTCCGGGTATGCAAAAACTGTATCGAGGACATTACACCTTGTGTATTTATTGCAGAGATAGCGTAAACTTTTTGAAGCAATGCAAAATTGAGAAATTGAATCCGTATTCATAATACGTATTGAGGTTATGAAATATGTCGAGTTATGTTGAGCGTGTTTATGAACATGTAGTAGAAAAGAATGAATCACAGCCTGAGTTCCATCAAGCTGTGAAAGAAGTTCTTGAGAGTTTAATACCGGTTTTTGAAAAAGAACCTAGATTTGAAAAATATAAGATACTAGAGAGAATAACCGAACCAGAAAGAGTGGTTATATTTCGAGTTCCCTGGGTAAATGATAACGGAGAGATTCAAGTCAATCGAGGCTTCCGAGTTCAATTCAATTCAGCCATTGGTCCCTATAAAGGTGGGCTTCGTTTCCATCCTAGTGTAAACTTGGGAATTATCAAATTCTTAGGATTTGAGCAAACTTTCAAAAACTCACTAACAGGAATAGCAATGGGAGGAGCTAAAGGTGGAAGTGATTTTGATCCAAAAGGCAAATCAGACAATGAAGTTATGCGCTTTTGTCAAAGCCTGATGACAGAACTTTATCGTTATATAGGAGGCAGAGTTGATGTCCCTGCAGGAGACATAGGAGTTGGAGCCAGAGAGATTGGTTATCTATATGGTCAATGGAAGAAAATTACTCAAAGCTATGAACCTGTTTTGACAGGTAAATCCTTGGAATTCGGAGGTTCTCTTATTCGTCCTGAAGCAACAGGATATGGTTCTGTATATTTTGCAATGGAAATGTTAAAGGCAAATAATATAGACATAAAAGGTAAAACTTGTCTCGTCTCAGGTAAAGGGAATGTAGCACAATATACAACAGAAAAATGTATAGAATTGGGAGCTAAAGTTGTCACTCTCTCTGATTCAGGTGGTTTCATTCATGATCCAGATGGTATCACTAAAGAAAAATTAGATTATGTCTTCGAACTAGAAAATGTGAGAAGAGGACGAATTAAAGAATATGCAGAAGAGTACGGTGTGGAATTTTATCCAAAAGAGAGACCATGGAAAATTGGAGGAGATATAGCTTTTCCAAGCGCAACTCAAAACGAGATTGATGGTAATGATGCTAAAAACCTAGTTGATAGCGGTTTAATTGCAGTTTCTGAAGGAGCAAATATGCCTTCTACAGCTGAAGCAGTTGATATATTTCTTGAAAACAAGATTATGTTTGGACCGGGTAAAGCTGCTAATGCAGGTGGTGTTTCTACTTCAGGTCTTGAAATGGCCCAGAATTTCAGCTTCACATCATGGGATCGCAATACTGTTGATAAAAAACTCCATGATATAATGATAAATATCCACAAAATGGCTTATGAGGCAGCTAAGGATTATGGTGAACCTGGAAACTATGTACTTGGTGCAAATGTAGCAGGTTTCAAGAAAGTAGCTAATGCAATGATCCTTCAAGGCCATTGGTAAAACTCTGAAAAACTAAAAACAACAGGATAAAACCTGTTCTCATTTTTCTTTTTTCTATTTTGGTTCTATTATTAATCCTTCTCCGTTTTGAGCGTCTATTCTGATTATCAGAGGTTTCTTTGTTCTTACATGGCTTACATATTCTAAATCAGTTACAATTTTCTGTTCTTTCAACCAGTCCCAGTTTATAATTTGATCATCTTTGTTGTATTTGATATGTAGATAACCAATATTAGATGTCACAATATTATGAAAGAAATGGCTTCCTTGTGAAAAGTCTACTTGAAAACCCTCTAGACCTGCTTCTATAATAATCTTAGCGCTGCTGATATTATTCCACTTAACAGGTATTCCAAGAAATCTATCTGCAGTTCCCCATCTACCAAAACCAATTAAAACAGATTCTGTCTTTGTTTTGTATAAATTAGCATTAATTTGATCAATCTCTTCTGCAATCTTAAGTGTCTGTGTTTTATCAAACTTATCAGGTTTCACGAAAATAATATCTCGTATGTCTTTTCTGATGAGATTACCTGATACATGAGTCGATTGAGCTACTATATTTTTTATATCCGCTTCATTTAGTTCTTCAATCATCATTGCTTCTTGGTATAGATATGGTCGAATTTGAAGTATAACAAACCTATCTTTCTCACCCTTGGATTTCTTGAAATTTCCTGCAAACTCAATTTCAATTGAACTCCCTAGAGCTTTCTCACCCATTGTTAGTATTTTAGTAATAATTTTAGCTAGAGGAAAAGTATCCAATTTTAATTGATTACCGAAAGTTATAACAGGAGCACCTTCATTAAAATACCCTTCACGTAGGATTTGAGATTTGACATCATAGGTATCTGCTATATTTGATAGTGTTCCATCTTTTATAGCATCACTTAGACTGTACTTTACAGTATAGGGATCATCTTCCAGAATGTCGAATGCTTTGTACATTAAATCAATCGCATAGAAGTTCTTTTGACTTAAGTCTAACAACATATCAGGAGTTGAATAGTAGTTCATTTTAGGATATCTCGGACAAAATCTAACTGAAGCCCCCCCATCAAGTATGGTCTTCCCGAGACCAAGTGCTACATGAGCAATCCTATCCTCAGGTTTCATGTAGTCACCAAATGGGTAGAAATTATAAGATGCTGCTGCACCTGAAAAATCAGGATAGAATTTATTATCATGTTCTCTACCAACAACATTCTGAATAACTACAGCCATTTTTGATTCCTCAATAGTATGACTGATGGTTTCAGCATACGTTTTAGCAAGTTTGAGAAAAGGAGATGCATAAACTAGTTTTATAGCAATGCATAGTTGCTCTAATCGGTCCTTTGCATTAAGACTATTGTTAGGTATCATATATGTGTCAAAGATTCCTGCGAAAGGTTGGTAAGCAGAATCTTCTAGAAGACTGGAAGAACGTACTGCTAATGGTCCATTTAAATCTCTTAATAAGAAATCCAAATCTTCTCTAAGACTTTTAGATAATTTAGCTTTCACAAAACGCTCTTTAAGATTCTGATCAGATGCATCAGAAAGAGCAAATTTATACAGATTATTATCTTCCATAAATCTATCAAATTCATCAGTACCAATAACAATAGTCTTCGGTATTTCTATGATAACATTCTCAAATTCAACGTCAATCATAAAAGAATTTAATAGAAACATTAGAAACGCAAGACCTCGACCTTTTCCGCCTAGAGAGCCTGGTCTTAGACGTATGAAGAGAATTTCTGGATGATAAGTTTCTCTAGAGAAATCATTTACTATTCCTCTAGTTTTTTCAATTACAACTTCTTTTATGATCCGTATGAGAAACGCTCTTAGCTCATCTTCAGCAAACTCAGAAACTTTTCGTGGTTTAAGCTTTTGTGCAATTTCAAATTCTCCTCTAGCACTTAACCAGTTTGAGAAATGATCACTTTTTCCGTGGTAGATGAGAGAACTTTCGGGAACTTTTTCTAATTGCTCATAAAAATCTATGATGTCTTTGGCTTTTCCTACTATTTTTCCTTCACTGTCTTTGAATATAAAATCACCAAAACCTACACTCTCTAGCAACCAATTCCGTAAATCCCAAACCATTCCATGGGACCTTTTGTGAATAAATGAATACCCTTTTTCTTCAGCTTGCTCTCTGTATTTCTCCTTACTTGATTGTAGAAGTATAGGGAGGTTTGAGTGTTCTTTGGTAAGTTTCTCAGCGAAGGCAAAACCTGCTGATTTATCGAGCTCACCATTTCTGGGAAATTCTATATCTAAAATAACCCCCATCACATTTTCCCCGTATTTCTCATGATAAGATATAGCTTCTTCATAGGTCTCTGCTAGAAGAATTTTAGGTCTGATTCTCATCTTGAGTAAATCTTGAAAATCATTAGTACCTTCTGTTATTAATCTGCGAGTTTGACGCATAAGTTCTCCGTAAATTTCAGGTAAGAGAAGAGAGTAAAAACGAATTGAATCGTCAACAAAAATAAAAACCTTAACATCTCCAGTTTTTGTATCATAATCTACATTAAGTCTATCTTCTAGATGCTTGATTATCGCAACAAAAAGTTTAGAATCACCATTCCACACAAAAACGCGATCGATCCCTCTGCGTTTGTCAAAATCAGGAACATAATTGATCTCAATAACACTATTAAGTAGGAGAATCACAGGTATATCTTGTATTTCCTTTACTTGCTCACCAAAAGAAAACGCATTTATTTCTCCCAATCTCCTCATAGTTATGACGAGATCGAAGTTTTTTTCCTTGAGTATACCAATAGCTTCTTCGGCTGAAGATACTCTTGTTATTCTGGGCAATGTTCTTAAGTTTAGATTTTTGAATTCTTCATAAATTTGATCTGAAAGTCTTCCATCTTCTTCGATCATAAAACTATCATATATGCTTGATACTAGAAGCACATTGTGCATTCGCTTAGCCATTAATTCATGAAATACCTTATATTTGGGTTTATAATCAAAGTAGAAGCTTTCTTCACCATACTCTGTAGTCAATTATACTACCCCCAATGTTTGGGTTTGTCATATTTACATTTCCGTAACTCAATATAACAATTATTGTTCAGATAAAAATAACGTTTCGGTTGAAGAATAAGAAATAAAGAGACTGTTCTATTTCTTAGATCTAGCTAAAATCCAATAGTGTTTTTCTCCTCCCCTTTCTCTGATTTCCTCAAAGATAATGTCAAATCCTGCGTCCATAACCAATTTCAATGATTGTTCAGTACTATGTTGACTCCAAAACATCTTTGCACCAAAATACTCCCCGGTATCCTCCCATTCATGTGAACCTAAGCCAACCAGCATTAATCCCTCTGGTTTGAGTATTTTTTGGAATTTTTTAAAGAGAAGAGCATGTTTATCACGTGGTAAATGGATTATTGCATAGAAGGAAACAATACCATCAAAAGAATCACCAGGAAAATCCATCTCACTCATATCGACTTTCAGA
>DAOVKB010000107.1:0-2845 GCA_030631995.1 archaeon
ATCAGCTACAAAAGTAAGAAGCTTATAGTCAACTTTGAAGGCTAAAACTCGTACAAGATTTCCACTGCTGACTAATAATCCACTAGGGTTATCTGGTATAATCTCTGTTTCTGCAGGGGCAGAGTCGAAATCTATTGCGTATAGAGGAATGAATGCAGATGTAAATATAAGAATAAATCCAATAATCTTTAGTGAAACTGCTACACTTTTATCCATAATGAATCACTCGGGTAAATTAAGACATTATCTATCTTATGGGTAAAAAACTGCTGAAGTTTTTATAAATGTTGTCTCAAATACTATAAATACAAAACAATAATTGGAATGAAAAATAACTCTTATGAGTCAAAATCATCAAATTATGATTGAAAAGAGAACCAACGATAACAAAAAATATTTAAAGAAAACCAGAAAGAATGAAACGAGGAAAAATCCAAAAGGAAGAAATCGAAAGGGGCAGTGATCTAGCCTGGAATGATACCTCCTTGACGTGGAGGAAGTCGGTGGTTCAAATCCGCCCTGCCCCACCATATTACTTTTATGAATTGAATAATCTCTTAACACTAAGATAACGTTGCCCTGAATCTGCCAAGATAACTACTATGGTTTTATCTTTGTTCTCTGAACGTTTTGCAATTTCCTCGGCAGCTTTACATGTAGCACCAGAACTTATTCCTACTAAAACTCCCTCTTTGTTTGCAATTTCCTTACACATAGCAAAAGCATCATCCTGTTTAACCAAAAATATCTCATCAATTATATCACGGTCAAGAGTCTCAGGTACAAAACCTGGTGCTGTTCCCATCATTTTGTGAGGAAGAAAAACACCCTTTGATATGTAAGGTGACTCATAAGGTTCAACCGCTATAAGGCTTATACTTCGCTTCTTCTCTTTTAAAAACTTTCCTGCACCACAAATCGTTCCCCCTGTTCCAAGACCGGAAATTAGAACATCGATTTTACCTTCAGTGTCATTCCAAAGTTCAGGTCCAGTAGTTAAATAATGTGCTCTTGGATTAGATGGATTAACATGTTGTCCGACGTAAAAATAATCTGGGTTTTCTTGCAAGATTTTTTTTAACTTCTGCTTTGATCCCTCTGTACCTAATTTAGCTGGAGTTAAAATAAGCTCAGCCCCCAAAGCACTGAGAATCTGACGACGTTCTATACTTTGAATTTCTGACATGATTAAGATGGCATTATATCCTTTTATCGCTGCTATAAAAGCTACTGCCATTCCCGTATTTCCACTAGTACATTCGATAACTGTATCTCCTGATTTAAGTTTTCCTTCTTCTTCAGCAGCTTTGAATATTTGGAGGACTGGTCTATCCTTTATGCTGAAAGGATTCATAAATTCGCATTTCCCATAAATCTCTTTCTCTGGAAATAACCTGCTTAATCTCAATAGGGGGGTATTTCCAATTAAATCAGTTATTTCAGCAGCAATATTTTCCAATTAAACACCTACTCACTTCTTTCCTTACGCTTTATTTATTGAAAATTTAAATACTTATACCTTATTTTGTTCATAGAACGTATAATGAATTTAGTAGAAGAAATTTTAGAAGCTGAAAAAAGAATCAGAAAATATATTACTGAAACTCCGCTTCAATATTCACAATTCTTAAGCAAAGTAGGAGATTGCGAAGTCTATCTTAAGCTAGAAAATATGCAAACGACAGGATCTTTTAAGATAAGAGGAGCTATGAATAAGATACTTTCAATACTAGATGAAAAGAAAGGTGTGGAATTTGTTACTTCCTCTTCTGGAAATCATGCTTTAGCTTTTGCCTATTCAACTGATAGTCTTGGTTTAAAAGGAACAATCTATTTGCCGACATACACTTCTAAAGCAAAAATAGAAGCTCTCCAACCTTATAATCTGGAGATTAATTTCTATGGTGATGATTGTGTAAAAACCGAAACGTATGCAAGAAAAGTAGCAGAAGAAAACAATTCTGTTTTCATATCTCCATATAATGATTCTGAAGTAATAGCAGGACAGGCAACTGTAGCTGTTGAGCTTGAAAGACAATTGAAAAAAATTGATTCTATCCTTGTTCCAATAGGTGGAGGCGGTTTAATATCTGGTATTGGTGGTTATCTAAAGGAAACCAAATCAGATGTAAAGGTTATTGGATGTCAGCCTGAAAATTCAGCAGTAATGTATGAATCCATTAAGGCAGGAAAGATTCTAGATATCTCCTCTAAACCAACTATTTCGGATGGAACTGCTGGGGGAATAGAAGAAAATTCTATCACTTTTGACTTGTGCAAGAAATACGTAGACGATTACATATTGGTCTCAGAAAAAGCTATAAAGGACGCAATTCGGTTGGTGATTGATAAGCAACAAATGCTAGTTGAGGGTGCAGGGGCTCTATCAATTGCATCTTTTTTGAAACATAAGGAGAAATTCAAAAAACAAAATATTGTTCTAATAATAAGTGGATCGAAGATTAGTTTAGATGTTCTAAAAGAAATACTGTGTCAATCATCTACGTGATTAGTATTGTTTCAAGTAACCAATTTCAAGATTTTCTCTCTCTTGAAGCATTTCGATTTCTACAATATTTCTTATATTTCCTCCCTTTAGAAGGTTCTTAAACATAAAGAAGTCAGACGGAATAATATCTTCTATTTTCTTTTCTATCTCATTTTCTGAAAACCATCCTAATTGTCCTTCTTTTGTTTCCTTTAGTCTTCCTCCTTCAACAGAAGTATGACATAAAATAATTAAGAAATGCTTCAATTTCTCTCCTGTTTCTTTATCTCTTAATATCTCATTAAGCACAGCCTTTACTCCTAACCACTTTACTTCTAATCCTGTTTCCTCTCTAAT
>DAOVKB010000080.1:0-5027 GCA_030631995.1 archaeon
GATGTTGGATATCATAGGGATGGAATTAGATGGGATAAATTGAATGAAATAACTAAACTAGCTAGGTTAATTGAAGACTCGAATATTTTAGTATTGAAAGGCATACTAACCCACGCAGGCCATTCTTACAAATCAAGAACAAAGGTTGAGATTGTTCAAGTTCATATAGATTCTATTAGTAAAATGGAAACAATTCAAATGCATTTAGCAGAAAAAGGATTCTTCAATATTGAAATTTCTGTTGGTGATACTCCAACCGCAAGCATTGTTGATGAGTTTTCAAGTGTAGACGAGATAAGGCCAGGTAATTTTGTTTTTTATGATTTAAAACAAGTTCAAATTGGTTCATGTTCTGAAAATGAAATCGCTATCCGTTTTGCATGTCCAATTGTAGCAAAATATGAAGATCGAAACGAAGTTCTTATTGATGGGGGAGCAGTTCACTTCTCCAAAGATTATATTTTAGATGATAAACAAAGGAAGGTTTACGGTTATATATCAAAGGAAATTGATGGGAAATGGGAATCTAAAATAAATGATTCATACGTTTCTTCTATTAGTCAGGAACATGGTACCGTTAAACTGAATGATGAACATTTTGACAAAGTAAACGTAGGAGATATACTGTTGATTATACCTGTTCACGCTTGTTTAGCTACAAACATAATGGGTAAACTCTATTTAACTACAGGTCAAGAATTAGAAGCCAAATGCAGATAATAAGGGGAGGAAGCTAGCACAAGATTGTGGTTAAGAACTAGTGTGTGTTATAATTTGCTAGCTTCATACCATCTAGTATGATTAATCTTTAAAAACTCATCAAATTTCCTAAGAATTACCAATTAAAGAGCTCACCTAGTTTTGTTGAAGACCAATCAACTAAGCTGAATATCAACCCAAATATTATTGCAAAGATGAGAATGGCAATACCTATGAGTAAAATTTCTTCCAATATTGGACTCCCTTTTTTCTTTTTAATTATTAATTTTTTCAGATAATATTGTACTAACATTTATCTCTGTTTTCTTGTAAAAATATCTATATAAACACAACAAGAATATGAAGAAATGGTGGGGCAGAGCGGATTTGAACCACTGACCTACTCCGCGTAAGGGAGTCGTCATAACCGAGCTAGACCACTGCCCCAGCTTTTATTGTAATTTTTTACCCGTTGCTTCTGATTTTAAATTTTTAGGTAATTAATCTTATCCTTTGTCGTTCTACTTACGAGCAATTTATATATCTTTCTTCATAGATTGCATCTTGGAGTAAATCTAATGTCTGATCCTGATCAAATTGATTTAAAGCTAAAGGCTCTTGGTTTGACTTTGTATGAAATTAAAACCCTCAAATCTCTAATTGCATTATCTGAATCCACTGCAGAGGAAATTCATAAGCAAACAGACATACCTACACCCCGTATTTATGACACAATAGAAAGCTTACAAAAAAAGGGTCTAGTTCGTATAATTTCAGGAAGACCTAAGAGATTTGTTGCAATCGATCTTGAGGAAGGATTAAAGAATTTTCTCAGATTTAGAAATCAGGAGTATCAGGAAGAATTAACTAGTATCGGAAGAATATCAGAGGAAATTGTATCCTTACTTAGTGACCCAGACTATCAATCTCAGCTAATAATCAAACCAGATGAGCTTCTTGAAGCGTATTCTTCCTTAGATGAAATGCAATCTAAAACTGCAGAGATAATTGAAAAAGCAAATAATGAAATTTGTATTTTTACTAATGTGTTCTACTGGTTTAATCAGGTAGAAGCAGTTCTGGAAAAAGCATCAGATAGAGGGATATCAATACGTGTTTTGATGAGTGTTGAGGATGATACATCTAAGCAAATCGCTAAAGATCTCTCATCCATCGGAGCAAAGGTCAAGACAATTACTAGTGGTTCTGTATTAGCTAGGGGGACATTAGTAGACCAAGAACAGGTTGTTTTTGTAATTTGGGTTTCTCCTGTAAAACAAGAGAAGTATGTTTATAGGCCACACTTTTCCTCCAATCTTGGTATTATTGAGCTTTTTACAAACAATTTCGAATACCTGTGGGAGAAAGGTGAAAAGCCATCATTCTAGTTGAAAAAAGCGTATCAAAGAGAGAGTGAAAAAATGATAGATTTAGATGAGAAGAATCTAATTGCAAAGTATGATAAATCCAATCAGCTAGGGATTATGGAAGATTGGGCTAAATTTGTTCATGAAGCGAGAGAAAAAAGTTTGAAATTTGAAATTCCACAAAGTTTTCAGTGGAAAGATAGGCTCTTCAAATTCAAAGAACCAACAAACGTAATTATATGTGGAATGGGTGGATCTGCGATTGCAGGTGATTATGTAGCTAGATTATTTGAGAAGGAATTGAGAATCCCGTTAATCGTAAGCAGAGATTATTACCTACCATCATTTGTTGATGAAAACTCATTAGTTATATGCATCAGTTACTCTGGAAACACAGAAGAAACGCTTTCAAGATATCTAGATGCGCTACAAAAAGGTTCAATGATAATCGCTATTTCTTCATCAGGGGCTTTGGAAGAATTTTCCAAAGCAACTAGAGTTCCTCATCTGAAAATCAAAGAAGGAATACCCCCCAGGAGTAGTTTACCACTAATCTACATTACATTAATTACACTACTCGAGAAATTAAACATCGTTCCTAGTATTGCAGAAGATATAATTGAAACTGAAAAGCTTCTAAGGAAATTAGCTCTTGAATATGCACCAGTTATTTCCACTGATGATAATGTTCCAAAAAAGATTGCTTATGGATTGTTTAACACACTACCAATTTTCTTGGGAAATACTATATATTCTCCTGTAGCATATAGAGCAAAATGTGAATTCAACGAGAATAGTAAAATCATTGCTCTTAGTGAAGAAATTCCAGAACATAATCATAATGGTATTGTAGTGTTTGATAATCCAGACAGAGCCCTCAATGATGTGGCTTTTGTTTTCTTTCGAGAAAAGGAGGAATCCAAACCGCTAAAAATCAGAATAGAAGAAGTAAAGAAATTGGCAACTGAAAGAACAGAGAAAGTGCTGGAAATTTATTCACAGGGAAAATCCATTTTAGCTAAACAGTTGAGTTCTACCTATCTAATTGATTTTGTGAGCATTTACCTTGCTATTCTCTATGAGGTTGATCCAACAATTACACCTAGTATTGATAAACTGAAAGAAGTTTTAAAGAAGAATCTAAACACACTAGAGGACGTAAAAAAGCAAATTCTCAAATAAGATAAGAAAACTTATGGAGATTATTATCATAACAGAAAGGTTTTTAACTGAATTAGAGTAAATTTCAGTGAAAATAGTTTACCTTATCTGTGTATTATCAAAAAAGTGTTGACTATGTGTGGTATCGTAGGTATAATTCAGAACTCAGACTCCAACATTGGTAAAGAGATTGTAGAATCTTTAACTAATCTAGAATATCGAGGTTACGATAGCGTTGGAATCGCATCCATAACAAATGGGGAAATAGTGATTCAGAAAGATCAAGGTAAGATTGCGGAGGTTTTAGAAAAGATTGATCTTGCGAAAATTCAAGGTAGAATCGCGATTGGACACACAAGATGGGCGACACACGGACCACCAAGCAAAGAAAATGCTCACCCCCATGTGGATTGTAAAAAACAGATATCTGTTATTCATAATGGAATAATTGAAAATTTTCAGCAATTAAAAGAAGAACTGCTTGAAAAAGGACATAGTTTCCAATCAGATACAGACACTGAGATTATTCCACATTTAATAGAAGAGTATATTGAAGCTGAGAATTTATCTCTAAAAGAAGCAATCATACGAGCTGTTGAAAGAATAGAAGGAACTTATGGAGTCTGTGTTATCTCAACGCTAGAACCAGACAAAATTTTCTGTGCAAAGAAAGACAGTCCTTTAGTCATTGGAATCAACAACGATCGCATGTTTTGCGCATCAGATATACCAGCATTTCTAGCTTACACCCAGCAAGTTGTATTATTACATGATGAAGAATTTGTAACAATAACAAAGGATGATTATGAAATTATAGATTTAAAGACAAATAACAGGGTAATTAGAAAGCCATATACAGTTTCGTGGAAACCAGAAATGGCTCAAAAGGGAGGTTTTCCACATTTTATGCTCAAGGAGATTCATGAGCAACCGAATTCATTAGCAGATTACATAAGAATTAAACAACCGTCTGTTAGAAAAATAGCGGAAAAAATCTACGAAGCAGAAAAAGTATTCTTATTAGCTGCAGGAACAGCACATTACTCAACTTTAACTGGTGAAAACCTTATCCGCAAATATGCAAAGAAACTTTGTAGTTCTATTATTTCATCTGAATACGAAACAATACGACCACTAGTAGATGAAAACACAGTTATTCTTCCCGTTAGTCAGAGTGGAGAAACGATGGACACCATTATGGCAATAAAACAAGGAAAAGAAGTTGGTGCAAAAATATTAGCGGCAGTTAATGTAATTGGAAGCACTGTAACACGTCATTCTGATGAAGTTGTTTACTTATACTCTGGACCAGAAATAGGTGTTGCAGCAACAAAAACTTACACAGCACAAACAATCTCAATGTGGGACATTGGATTGGAATTAGGAAAAATTTCTGGAGAATTGGATAGGGATGAGTACGCTAGCGCGCGGAAACTTTTCAAGGAAATACCTACAGTTGTTAAGCAAACCATTGTCCTCAACGAAGCACGCGCAAATCATATTGCGTCATGGTTTGCTAAAAAAGAAAGTAGTTTCTACTTAGGTCGTTCTTTGAATCTCCAAACAGCAAACGAGGGGGCTCTTAAAATGAAAGAGATAGCATATATACATAGCGAATCTTATCCTGCAGGAGAGTCAAAACATGGACCCATTGCATTGGTTGAAGAAGATTATCCTGTAGTGTTTGTCACACCTAAAGACAGTACACACAAAGTGATTAGGGGCAACATTATGGAGATGAATGCTAGGGGAGCAGCAAGTATTGCAGTGATGGAGGAAGGGGATGGAGAGATAGAAGAA
>DAOVKB010000046.1:0-9395 GCA_030631995.1 archaeon
TAATATCTAGAAGAGAAACTTCTTGAGGTGTTGTTACAACAACCATCCCATCTAAATCTTTGATTGTTTGAACTATTGAGAGAGGTTCATCTGAGCTTCCTGGAGGAAGATCTACTATAAGAAAATCTAATTCACCCCATTTTACGTCAGCGATAAGCTGTTTGAGTCCTTTGATTTTCATGGGTCCTCTCCAGATTATTGCTTTGCTTTTATCTTCCAGAAGAAATTCCATCGATATGATTTTAACACCATGAGCTTCAATTGGAACAATTTTATTGTCTTCTGTTGATAATTGCTCAAACTCTGCACCAAACATTAGAGGAATATTAGGTCCTGTAATGTCAGCATCAAGAACACCAACTGAAAATCCTTTGTTGGCAAGAGTTTGTGCAATATTAACTGTAACAGTTGTTTTGCCAGTCCCTCCTTTTCCAGATAGAATCGCGAATTTATATTTGATTTTTGAAAGAGTTTCTTGAATTTTCTTATCTTCTTCTTTTTGTATATCTGCTTGCATTTAAGTACCTTCTACAAGTAACTTGTATATCCTAAAGCGCTTAAAAATTCAGTGATATAACAGTAGAACCATGTTTTTGGATAAACACTTTTAAATCGTTTCGAATTTCTTATTCTGTAATTCGAAGAGACGCTAAAAGTGAATCTACAATGAGTGACAAAGAATATGACATAGTAATTATAGGTGCTGGATTATTCGGAATGGCAACAGCTTATCATTTAATAGAAAAGAATAATGAATTAAAGATTCTAGTTGTTGATAAAGCATCTATGGCAGGTGCGGGAAATACTGCTCAATCTGCTGCAATGTATCGTGATACATTCTCCTCAGAAGTGAATTTATTATTAAGTAGTACAACCAGAGATTTCTTCAGATATATACAAAACAATCTGGGGATTGAATTATCTCTCAAAGATATCAAATATTTGTGGTTGATGGATAGAGAACAATTTGAGCATAACAAAACCGCAGTAGAAACCATGCTGAATAATAACCTAAGGATAGAAATTCTGGAAAAAGATGATATCGAAAGAAAAATACCTGAATTTGTCACTAATTTTGATGATAATGAAGATGCACAAATGCTTGGACTAAAAAACATTGATTATGCAATTCTTGGTTATGACTGTGGAGAACTAGATGCTGATAAGATTACTAGAGATTTCTATGAAAATGAATACAAGAAACTAGGTGGGGAAGTATTATACTCAACAAAAATCACTAAATTTATACTTGAACCAATAGGTGAAAAACTTGGTATTCCAGGCGAACCAGTAGGTTGGCAGAAAAAGAAAATTGGCGCTGCAGAAACTGAGAAAGGTGAATTATTGAAAGCAGATACATTCATTGTTTCTACAGGAGCATGGGCAAACGAATTATTGTTACCTATTGGTGTGAATTGCCATACAATGCCTCTAAAAAAATCACTATTTAGAATACAGCACTCAAGACTTGCAGGTTTACTTAATAATGAAAATTTTAATGAAGATAAGACAATTCCATTCATTATTTTCCCAATGTATGGGATACACATGAAGCCTGTGAAATACAATAACAGCATTTGGATAGGAGGGGGAAATGTAATAGGTAAACCGTTTGAAATGACGGATGCAAGAGATATAACAAAGGATGATAATCCTCTGGATAGTACAGAAGCAGATCCTCGAAAATATGAGTTTGATCTCTATCTTATACTATCTGAATATCTACCCGTGTTAAAAGATCTCCCACTCACAAACTGCTGGGCAGGATTTTATGCGATGAATACAATGGACAAAAATCCAGTAGTTTTCAAACCCGATGGAATTAAAGGTTTGATGGCAGTTACTTCAGGTTCTGGTAGCGGTATTATGAAAGCTGATGCTGTTGGAAGAATAGCAGAAGCTCTTTACAGAGACCAAGAATATGCTGAACTATTCGGAGGGACTAAATTCAAGGTTTCAAGATTAGGATTGAAAGAAAGAAGTGTAGACAAAGAATATTTTGTAATTTAGAACAAATATTCTCTTTTTTTCCAATTAATAACAAAAGAAAAATAAAAGTTAGGAAATGTTTAATTTCCATTTCGAAGATTATCAAATTCTTCTTCTATGTGAGTGATTTTGATTCCTAAACTATCCATGAGTTGGAAACACCAACCCAACCAGACGTTAACGAAACCCATTGCGCCTGCATCAACTACTCCAGCTTCTTTTAATACTGGAAGAAGGTTAGGAGTGTTTTCTAGTGACACAACAGCTGTTGTATAGGTTTCTGAAATCATTTCTTTCCAATCGCCACCTTTGTCAACAATAGATTTTGCTTTTGCAGCAGTATCTTTGATTACTGTAAGAATGGTCCCTTCAGTTGGATGAAGAACAGCTTCATAAGCCCATTCACAACCTGCTTCTAGAGCTTTTGCGAACTCTTCAATTCCTACCTCTTTATGATCCTCAATTTCTGCGCTAAATCCTTGGAAAAACTGTGATATTATAACACCTGAATTTCCTTTTGCTCCCAGAAAACTCCCTTTAGTAATTAATTGCGCTGCTTCTTGAATGGATGAAGGATTAATTTCATCAAATTGCTCGACAACAGTTCGCATTGTTAAAAAGAGATTAACACCAGTATCTCCATCAGGTATAGGAAAAACGTTAATTTCGTTAAGATACTCTTTAGTATGTTCGAGATTGCTTGCAGCAGAAATCATCATTTTTTTAAGTGTAATTCCATCTATCTTTGTGTTTGGTACCATCATCTAAGTTAGCCCCACATTGTCTTCGTACGATATATTCTATTCCGCATATTATTTCTGTTAAAGCACTATTTAATCGTTCCGTGTTTATATCGTCAAAGAATATTGGTTAGTATAAATACGATTCCAATATCCCGTAATCACTCTCGTGAAAAACGTTTAAAAAACTATTCATTGTGCGATATTATATGGCCGTAAAACACTTGAATTCTCAAGAAATAAGGAAAATGAGAAAAAAAAGATTTTTTGCACATTTTTAAATTTTTTATATGTTTTTCTTGTACTTTATGTCACATTTTCATTCAAGTAGTAAGGCAGGTTTCATTGGTCTAGCTTTTTGAGATTTGTTTTGTGGATCATATATGTCTTTACTATCCGATAGGTGAATCAAAATTTCCGCATTCTCGTACCTGGAACTTATGAAGTCTTTATATCCTAAAATTGCTTTTTCTTGGTTTTTTGCACTCAGCATTTCAATCCTGAAAATTGTTGGATCTCTCAACATCAGTTTTGCTTCATTAGCTATTTCCTTCATAAATTTGCTTAGTTTGTCACTTTCTTTAGCTGATTCCATTATCTTGCCTATCTGTACAGCTTCATCTTTGAATATAATTTCTGCTAGCTCATATAGATTATTCTTCCAATCTGCATTAATGTATATATGAATCTTCTTTGGTTTAGTTTTAACCAATTTTACAATCTGATCGATATCTTCTATTAAACTTGTCATATATTTGGCTTGTAAAGCATATAGCAAATCCTTATCATCAATCTCAATATCTAGTATCCGTTTCAAGGAAATGTAATATTTATTTCCCATTCTTTCATTCAATTCTTCACAGATATGGGGAATAGCAGGAGCCATAGTTACTACCATCAATTCAATAACTTCTTGCAATGCAGCTTTCTTCTCTACTTTTGGTAAATGTTCAGCAAATTTATGATATTCGTCAACTGCTCTGATGTTTGAATAATAGCCATCTAGAATGTATTCTCTAGCACTGAATCTTTCGATTGCTTCAATTGCTTTTCTTAGATTTGTTTTTACTGATGCAATAAATACCTTGGTTAAGAATGAATATTCCATTTTCTCTTTTTTGGAAATATTGATCACACTCAAAGCATATTCCCAGAATTTTTTCATTCTTTGAAGTGCGAAATTCACTTCCTCCTCTTTCCACTCAAGAACAGTCTCAGGTGTAGCAGTGGATGCTAGATGTAATCTTGTCAAATCAACACTATATTTGTCTGGAACTTGTGCAATAGGAATAACATTTGGTTTACTCTTGCTCATAGCTTCTCCATCGCGACTTAACATTTCATTTAATGAGTAAGCTGGTAACCAATATTTTTCTGGAAAAATCGCAGCATGATGAAATATAGCGAATGATAAATGATTAGAAATATGATGGACCGCTGTATGTCGAAGATCATTCGGATACCAATATTCAAATGCAGCTTTCATCAGATTTATTGTTTGCTCAGATATTCCAGTTTTTTTACTAACTTCTTTGATGTTGCCTTCTGACAAGAATACATAGTTGAATAATTCTGGTTTCAATTGTTCAGGTTGTACTTTATTTTCTCTTATGTGCCTGATTATTGTGTAATAAGCCATATAAATTGTAGAATCACTCAATGATTCTATTATCCAACCTTCACTCTTTGTGAAAGGAAATTCTGTACCTAGTCCTCTTCTTCTAACACAAGGTCTCTTATCTAACCAATCAAATGTATTTTCAAAGCTTAATCTATACTTATCTGGTATAATTAGCATTTTATTTAATGCTTTGAATGCTTTTTCTTTCCACTCTGCATTCCCATAATTTAGGAAATATTGATTCTGAATTATTGCTACAATGATCTGACCCCCACATCTGCAAAAAGCTTTAGTTGAAGGTTCGTAAATTGGTGTTGCTAAATCAATCTCAAATAAAGTGTCGGCGACTTTATTCTTGGCTTCTTCTACCTTCAAGCCTACATAGTCTCCAGTATTATTTTTCATAATGCCGGAGTAATATTCGTCCTTGTAAATTGTCTGTGTTGCTTCTTCCAATTTTTCTGTGTCCTCTTGAGATTTAACTCCTAGTTTCTGACATATTTCAACAGCAGGAAATTCTCCATAACCCTTTACTTCTATTAGAGAAATTGGCTCTATTAGCTTCAGATTCTCAAAATTTAACTTGTACTTACTAATTGTTTCTTCATCTTTCTGCAAATCAACTATAGCTGCATAATCATAAGGAGCATGCCCAGGAACGCTATACACAACACCTGTTGCATGGTCTGTATTTACAAATACTGCGGGATATACAGGTATTTTTCTGCCAGTTATCGGAACTTCTGCGTTTAAATCCAATAACTCTTCTCCTTTCAATGCTCTGTTTATTTTAATAGCATGATTCTGTTCTAGTAGCTTCATAGTAGCTTCCTTTGAAACAATCCAAGTCTCTCCATCAATAGAAATCTCATTGTAAGTTGCAGAAGGATGTATCCAGACATTAGTAGCTCCAAATATAGTCTCAGGTCGAAGAGTTGCTGCAACAAGAAAGATACCATTATCAAGTTTGAATTTAATACCAACAAATTCATTGACTTCTACATTAAGCTCATCCCCATCTTGAATATCATCCTCACCAACAGCGTTCTTATCGTTTACGCACCACAAAATCGGATAATCTCCTTGTGCTATCAGTTTCTTATTATTTAGTATAGAATACTGCCACTCGATGAATTTGTTATACTCTGGATCTCCTGTTGTAAATTCCCTAGTAGTATCAAGTGAATATCCCATTCCTAGGAAATCTAGGATGATTTTCTCTGCAAAGTAATTAGCAACATTTTCTGGTTCTGCGAAAGAAGATACAACCTCTTCTATTCTCTCCTTGGTACTTTCGTAATTTGAGATGAAACCTCTCATCTTTTGCCATTCTTTTTCATCATTATTCTTAATTTTCCAAGATACTGCGAGAACTGGAGTTCCAGTTATATGAAAGCCCATTGGCCATAGAACATTGTATCCTTTTTGTCTTTTGAATCTAGCAAATATGTCTCCAAACCCATAAGTTCTGGCATGTCCAATATGAAGTGGAGAAGTTGCATAGGGATATGATACTGTTAGAAACCATTTTGGTCTTGAGCTATCTACATTTGCGACAAAAATTTCATCTTCTTGCCATTTCTTCTGCCATTTTTTCTCTATTTTCCGCATTTCATCTAGAAAAGACACCATTTACATCTCCTTTAATTGTGTTACTTTCTTGTGTTCTGAAACAGCTGCCATAATTATGTTTTGAAAAGCTAAAGTAATCAATAAAAGACTTGTCTACTGACATATTAAAGCTGTAAAAGAAGCAAGAAATCTGGAAACTACTAATACAGATATCTTTCCTATCTTGAAAGAAGAACACGATACCCCATTTTGGTTTCCTCAAAGTACAAATGGTTGTAGTATTTATTAATATTTTCTAATTTGTTAAAACATTTCTTTCAAATTAATCATGCAATATTGGTTTAAAAACCAAGTATTTTTCAACCAGAACAGTCATTTCTTCTTCAGTCATATTTGGACTTAAGTCAGCTAATATGTTTTTGATACCCTGTTTAACATAGGCCGTAGGATTTTTGCAACTTATTAAACAAATGAAGTTACCCTGTTCCTCAATAATTAATGAATAAACACCTAAATCGATTTCTTTGGGAAAAACCTCTTTTCCAATCAATTCGCCAGCGAAAGAAGAAAAAGCTCTTGTTATGCTTGGTATCATCATTCCTTCTAAACCTGATCCTTTTCGAAACGATTTTGAATAAACTACATAGCCATCTTTGTTATAAATGAAAATTGAGGATATTTCTGACGAGTAATAAAAAGCTTCAACTCCACCAAGGTAAATTGAATAGCTCATAAGAAGCGTTCCCACGGCCACTGAAATTAATTCCATATGTAGCATAACGATTTCATTCGTAATAGCATAGATTACTTTTCTTACTACGTAGATAATAATGCTGACGAAATAAGCAATAATCACACCCACAATCATAACCGATAATGTTTTTCTATGATCTTTTTCTAAGAACAAAGTCTGTCTTATCAGGTACCCGAGAAAAACTGAACCTGCAAAAATGACTAAAAATCCATCAAAGAAAATCCACACATAACCAGTATTTGCTATAAAGAAATCAAACTTACCTCCTGCAACTTCTTGTAAAACAATGGAATAGTCAGATGACAAAGTTGTACCAACTAAACCTCCAAACAAGAAGAAAGTTATAACAACTAGAGTAGAATTTAGTAGTTGTCTAGACGTAAGTGTTCTAACGAATAGAATTGTCGCAACCATAGCAACCATACTGCTTATAGTGTTAAATTTTGACCAAAACAAAGCTGCTCTTTCAAAATTGATTTGACTCATGTAAACCAGTATCAAGTCTCCTATTATCCACAACATTACAAATACAATTAATGAAATGAAATAATAAACAGAGGTTGAGGATGTTTTTATTTGCTTCATAATTACTAGAATCAACCCAATAATCAGTGCGATGATTGAAAAAATACCTATCCCGTAAGATACCCAAACCATTGAGCGAAGTTTCTATTACTTCTTTAAAATATTTGCCCAAAATTAATTTTAAATGGGAAAAAATAAATGAATGGTGTATATTATTCATAATTTTCCATTTGCTTGTGAATTTTTGCAACAAGATTTTTTATTTTTACACCAAATTCAACTTTATTTCCTCGAGATCTAACAGCTATAGTTTGTGCTTCGACTTCCTTATCTCCAACATTTATGATATAGGGGATTTTTTGCATAGTAGCTTGACGAATCTTATATTCCATTCTTTCCCCACTTAAATCTGCTTGAGCTCTGATTCCATCCTCTTTGAGATTCGAGGTAACTTGTTTAGCATATTCTATGTGTTCATCAGTAATTGGAATTACAGTAGCTTGAATTGGACTAAGCCATACAGGCAGTTTACCTGCATAATTCTCTATTAATATAGCAAGGAATCTTTCCATTGCACCATAGATTACTCTGTGAATGATAAATGGTCTATGTTTTTGTCCATCTTCCCCTATGTAATTTATATCAAATCGATCTGGGAGATTGAAATCAACTTGAATTGTAGCTAGTTGCCATCTTCTCCCTATAGCATCTTTGACATCCACATCTATTTTTGGTCCATAGAAAACCCCTTCACCAGCTTTAATTTTATATGGTAGGTCTAATCTCAATAGAGCATTCTTAAGAGAATTAGTTGCATGTTCCCAACCTTCTTCAGTACCAATGGCTTCTTCTGGTTTAGTACTTATGAAAAATTCCCATTCAGTAAAACCAAAGACCTTGTAGAAATGATTAACCATTTGAATGACACCAACAATTTCGTCTTCCAATTGCTCAGACAACATGAATAGATGAGCATCATCTTGAGTAATACTTCTAATCCTGAATAATCCATGAAGAACTCCAGAAAGTTCATATCTGTACACAGTTCCCATTTCTCCAATTCTAACAGGAAGTTCTTTGTATGAATAAGTGCGACGATTAAAAATCATCATGTGTCCTGGGCAATTCATGGGTTTGATATACCATTTCTCCCCTTTCAGGTCGACGGGGAACATTTTTTCAACATAGTATTCAGTATGCCCACTGGTCTGCCAAACATTTTCTTTATAAACATGGGGAGTTTGCACAATTTCATATCCTGCTTTTTCATGTTCCTTATTCCAGAAATCTCGCATAATTTCTAGTATCGTTCTACCCTTAGAGTAAATTAGGGGCATACCTGGTCCCCATTCATCAGCTGTATCAAATAAGTCAAGTTGTCTGCCTATGATACGATGATCTCTTTTTTTCGCTTCTTCAAGCATATTAATGTGTTTTCTCAAATCTTTCGGGTTGAAAAAAGCTACACCATAGACTCTCTGCAGAGATTCTCTATCAGCATCAGCTCGCCAGAATGCAGATGAAGCATTCAGTATCTTTATTGCTTTAACTTTCTTTGTAGAAGGAACATGGGGGCCACGACATAAATCTTTGAAAGCTCCATTTCCATGAGAATAGAAGGAAACTTCTTTTTCATCCATTTCATTCAGAATTTCCACTTTGAATTTATTATCTTCTGCTTTCTGATAATATTTGATAGCTTCAGCTAAAGACATTTCTTCTCTAACAAATTCAGTATCTTCCGCTATTGTTTCATCTACTTTCTTTTGAATTCGGTCTAAATCCTCTTGAGTAAAAGGCTTTTCAACATAGAAATCATAGTAAAAGCCAACTGGATCTATACTTGGTCCTATAGTTGGTCTTGCATTAGGAAATAACTCCACAACTGCTCCTGCCATTATATGTGCTGCACTGTGATTAAGGACATGTAATGCTTCTTCTGATTTCTCAGTTAAGATCTCAAATTCTGCATCATTTTCAATTACATAATGTAAATCTACTAGCTTCCCATCAATATTGGCAGCTATAGAAGCATCTGCTAATCCTTGTCCAATTTGTTGTGCTGCTTCTCGAACAGTTTTTCCCTTTGAAACTTCTAATATACTTCCATCTGGTAAAGTTAATTTAACCATCTTATCACCTGTAAAATTTTTCTCAAGAGGACCGCGCACCTACTTAACAGTAGGGATATTAA
>DAOVKB010000034.1:0-11206 GCA_030631995.1 archaeon
TCCTTTATATGGACAATCAATAGCAGACAAAATCTTTGTTTTTCCAAAAGGAAAAGGTTCTACAGTTGGTTCTTATATTATATATGGCTTAAGAGTAAATGGTGTAGCTCCATTAGCTTTCATAGCAAATATAGCTGAAACAATAGTTATCGCTGGTGCAATCCTCGCAGAAATACCTTTAGTAGATCAACCAGAAGAAGATGTAATTAGTTTCATAAAAACAGATGATTATATTAAATTGAATACACAAAAGAGGATAATAAGTAAAAAAGAATGATTTTAAGAGATGATAGTTGTTTCGTTATCTTCGTTTTTTCTCCTGTGATTCTGATAGTAGTTTCTGAAATTCACCTCTCAGAACCGCTTCTTGTTCTGCTAAAACCTTCCTCTTTTCATCTTCAAATTTTAATCTCTGTTCATCAAGCTCATTTTGTAGTCTCTGTTCAAATTCGTCTCTCAGTTCTGTAATATCATTTTGATGATCTTCATCTAGTTTTTCCATTAGTTCTTTTTGTTCAGTTTCTTTTTCACTGTTGAAACTTTGTTTGTATTCTTCAATCTCCTTTTGTTTTTGATTCTCAAATTGAATGTTTAGTTCTTCAGTTAGCTCTATCTTTGCTTGTTCTACTTTTTCATTCAATGTATTTTCACGAGCTTCAAGAAGGGGTTGAATAAACTTATCACTTGTTAATGTCTGTATCAATTCATGGAAATATTCAATACTTTTTATATTAGCTCTTACTGTCTCAAATTCCTCTTTGGTGATAACTTCTTCAGATTCTCGAATGATTGTTGTTACAAAATCAATCATAAGTCTAGTAGCTTCTTCAGGAATAACTTTAGTTGCAGCCATTTGTTTTTGTAATTTGGTATTTTTCTCTGAAAGTTCGACGAGATCAACTTCAAGTTCTCTTACTAAGCTTTTTTCTCTAAAGGTTAAATCGTATGGACCAATCATCATTGTTTGTTTTGTTTGTAATTGGTCTTGGAAAGTAATATTTGCATTCAATTCATGAGTGACTTCACCAATACCTGACATACCACGTACAACTAATTTGTATTCATAGGTTTCTTGTGCAAGTAGTTGACTGAGTGTGAATTCTTTATTTCCTTCAAGAATTTCCAATCCCTCTGGTAAGTTGAGTTTAAATATAAGATTGAATGCGTCTCCCTGTCCTTCGTTTTCCAGATAGATTGTGAGATCAGCAGGTTCATTTAGAACTAAATCTTTTGAAAGTTTGAGTTCTGGAATTATTTTTGGTAGTTTTATTTTTGAACGGAAAATCTTGACAACATTATCCATTGCATCATCTATAGCAGGGAAGAATAAATCTCCAACAATTTGGCTCAAACCGGGTTTAAGATGACTACCTACAAGCTGTTGTGCATTAAGGAGAGAAGTAGTATCTGAATCTTTTATCGCTTTAATTGCATGACCAGCAGCAAAAAGAATCTGCTGAGCTCGAGTAAAACCTGGATCATCCTTTATCTGTTCTACATATTTTAGATATAATTGTTCAGCTGTTTGAAATTCTTCTGTTGAGAATAAGAAGAAACATGCGGTAGAAATAAGAATTATCCCTCTATCATACTCATTCCACATTAAGTATTCTTGAGCTGCATTAACTAAATCGTCAACAACTGCAGATGTTGCTGCTTTCCAATCTTCTTCCACACCTAATTTTTTGAATATTTGAACAACATAATAGAGATTTTGAGCACTCATACGAAATTGCTTTTTTTCCTTATTTTCTTCTGAAGCTCTAATAAAATTCTTAATTGCTTCATGATATAAATCCTCAGCTTGAGCCATTCCTCTCGCTGATTCTTGATTCTTAGCTGCTTCTAGATACTTTCTTGCTGAGTCTGCAAAGTTCTCGCTCTTAAATAAATCACGAGCTTCTGACATAAGTTTGGCTAAGTTCTCGTCGTATGATTTTTCCATATCTCTAAAGGCACATTAACAATATATAAATTTATTTAAGATTGAAAAACGATTTTTGTGAAATGCTATAAAATATAATTAGACCGCTTAAGGCTCGTTTTTATTTTTTCCTAGAATGGTGGACCGGGCGAGATTCGAACTCGCGGCCTCTTCCATGCCAAGGAAGCGATCTTCCAAGCTGATCTACCGGCCCTTGTTTTTTCAAAGACAACCTACTAAAATTTGTCATAATATTCTAGTGTTTGTGCCAAGCATAATTTCGGATTTTAGTTGTTTTACCGAAACCACACGATGCACATTCCTTATGACGTTTATGAAAAGAGTGATTGCCACATCTTCTGCAAACTATGTGGGTTGATTTTTTATTGTGTCTTCCAAATGATGGTGTTCCTTTTGTCATTGTTCTCGACCTCTATTCTTATTTTGGGGGGGGGCTTATCATTATTACATTGTCTCCTCTGACAATTATATCGCCTAGCTTTATGCTTCCTTCTTCTCCTATTTCTTCGGCATCCTCTAAAGTTAAATTAAGGTGAATATCGTAATTTTTGAGAATTCCTCTCATACGACGCTTGCCTCTTAAACGTATTAAGACACGTTTTTCCCTTGCTTGGTTAAGTATATCCATTGGTTTAGATGACATGGTTATAACTCCAAATGTTACGTTTTCAAAACTCTATGCTTTCATTATAAATATTTTGGATTTAGAGAAGAAGGAAAATTTTAACGAGAATAAGTATTCATGATAATATCTTATATTGGAAAATTAATCCTTTGGTAAGAAATCGTTACCTTTATTTAGAGTTTCTTTTGCTTCTGATTAGAACTAATATAGTTTCAAGAGGAACAAAAAATGAGTGCAGACCTCGTTACTGTAGATTTACTAGTGGATGGCGGAAATGCAACTTCTGGAGGTGCAATGGGTCCCGCTTTAGGTCCTCTGGGTGTTAATATTAAGGGCATTGTTGATGAAATCAATTCTAAAACTAAAGCTTACTCAGGTATGAAAGTACCTGTAAAAGTTACAGTTAATAAGAAAACAAGAGGTTTTGAAATTGAGATTGGTATTCCTCCAGCTTCTGCTTTAGTTCTTAAAGCAGCAGGTATTCCAAAAGGATCCGGAACACCAAATACTGAGAACGTAGGAAACATCACATTTCCACAATTAATTGAGATAGCCAAATCAAAATGGCTGGATTTAACTGCTTCTTCAACAAAAACAGCCTGCAAAGAGATTCTAGGAACAATGGTCACAATGGGAGTTACCTGTGAAGGAAAAGATCCTAGAGATGTACAAAAAGAAATTGATGCAGGAAAGTACGCTGAGCTTCTTGATAAAGAAGAATAAATGCAAAGTAAATCATCAGAATGAATAAAAACATGAAAGAAAAATAACTGTAGAGGCTAATTAAATGAGTAAAATAGTAAACAAAACTAGAACCTTTCTTTCCAATAGTAGGCGACTACTTAGACATGCAAAATTACCTAGTAGAAGAGAATTAGCTATCACTACAAAAATGAGTGCTATAGGAGTTGTTGTTATTGGAGTTATTGGATATGTTCTGAGTCTACTATTTAACGCAATAATAAACGCTATACAGCAATCAGGATAAGGATAAAATCATAGAAATTAATATACAACGAAGTGAAAAGAATGCCCATCTATGCTCTAAGAACAACTATCGGTCAAGAACATTCATTAAGTGAACAACTAGCTCGAAGAGCTGAAAACAGATCTCACTTACAAATTCTTTCTGTTTTAGTTCCAGGAGGATTAAAAGGGTATATTTTCGTTGAAGCTGAATCAATCGATGATGTAGAGCTTCTTGTTGAAGGGATGAGACACGTACGTAAACGTCCAAGAGCTTCTAGAGCTTCAGAAATTCCTTTGGAAGAATTAGACCATTTCCTCATCCCAAGACCAGTAATTGAAGGTGTAGATGTAAACGATATAGTGGAAGTAATTAATGGACCCTTTAAGGGATCAAGGGCAAGGGTTCTTGATATTAATGTAGGAAAAGAGGAAGTTACAGTAGAATTACTTGCTATGGATTTACAAATCCCAGTAACAATTACAGGGGAATCAATACGTGTTATTGAAAAATCAGTAGAGAAAGAAAAAGAAGACGAATATCTTCTGTAATTCTTTTATCTTTAATCAAAGAAACTCTTCTAGAGTAAATTTCTTTTTAGCTAGTTTTAATGGTCTTGAAGGGATTTTCATTTTTTGTCTAATAATTGCAGCTAAATCTGAATCAAATCCATATATTGTATATACTTTTTTAGGGTCAATTGCTTTAATATGTTCTAATAATTCATTGCAATTTGCATGCATGGAAAAGGGGAAAGCTTGTTCAAAATTTGAAAATGAGAATCGTGATGCTTGGCCTGTTACAATACTTCTAGACGTCTTATGATCTTTAAGGAAAACTGGCAATTCTTTTGCTGCACGTGGAAGTAGGATTACACTATTCTCCTCTTTAAATTCTTCATCATTTAATATATCAAAACTGTTCCATTTCAAATTTATACCCTCTCTTTTGTATATTTTATTTATCTCGCTTGTTCTATTGTCACAATAGATTTCAACTGATAACATTTCATTTAGAAAAGCTATAATCTCTTGAGCACCTCCTAGGTGCCCTATATTAATCACAGGTATTATCTTCTTTTGCAAGCTTTCTGCTATCCAGTTTAAAATTGAGATTTTTATTGTCTCACGAGATTCAAAGAACAAATCGGATTTTCCATAAGTTGCTTCTATGATTAAAACGTCTATGTTCTCCTTTGGTATTGTTGCTTTTGGGACAGAAATCATATCAACTGTACTTAGATCCCCAGTATAACAAACAGTAATATCATCAAAGTAGAAAATTATTTGTGCAGCACCAAGAAGATGTCCTGCCTGGATAAATTCAACTTCAACATCTTTTATTCTCAGCTTCTTATCATATTCTACAAAATCCGTGTTTTTTGTTTTTCGAGAAGTCAATTTTTCGTATAATTCGCTGGCAATCTTTGTTGAGAAAACCTTTATTCCCTCATTTGGAAAAGCAATAGAATGATCGGTATGGGCGTGAGTAATTAAAGCTACATCACAACTATTAGCTGCTTTGGCTGTCGTTGGATCAGCTATAAGTGTTAGATTCTCTGGTTTTTTGAGAAACTTTATTCCTTTATCGTATTTGAAGACAGTGGGCATTTAGCTGAACTCTTGAATTTAAATCGTTGATGTAACTCTATAGATTATGGTATTAAGTTTTTTTAATATATCTAGATGTGATTTTATAATTTTTCCAGTTCTTTAATCACTGCTTCAGTTAGACTTCTAAATTTAATTCCGTGCATCATCGAACCCTCAAATTTCAATTCCTTTGACATATAAGCTGAAGCTGAGTTTACTGTTCCAGCGAAAATTCCTCCTGCAATAGATGGATCCATCCAGATTGTTACATTTGGGTTATCTACTTTGCTTTCACCTGTAGAAAAGTTTCCATTCTCTATTTTAATGAAATAGTGTTTTTCATCACCAATTGAAATCTGAAAAACAAGATTGGTTTTTTTATTTTTTTTGCGTATCTTTTCATTTTCATTACATATCTTAGCCATCATGTCTAGATAATCTGGAATGTCATCATTTGTAAAGGAGCGTCTTTTTATCTTCATTCTCATTAAAGATTTTAAATCACCATCTTGTATTTCTGGTAATTCACCGAATAAGATATCTGCTTCAGGTGTCTCTATAATAAGACCGAGTTCATATCCTTCTTTTACTGAATCTAGAATTTTCCTGGGATGAACTTCTTTGCAATCTCCAATCTTGAAAACCCTATCTGCTCCCCCGCTTGCAAAGTCCTCTGTCTCTGTTGACGGTCCAGCAAAGGTCAAAACAATATCATCAAAATCAATTTTGGTGTGTTTATCTTGTACTTGAGCGACGATTTCATTCTCTTTGATTTCTTCTATTTGGGTTTCCAATAGGACTTCGATTTTATCGTCTTCTTCTATTGTTGGTATCACTTCTCTTGCGACTAGAGAATAGAGATCAGTACCTAATCTTTTTTTATCACTGATTATGGTTACTTCTTTATTAGCACAAGAAAGATATTCTGCAGTTTCAATACCAATCATTTCTCCACCTAATACTACTACCTTCTGTCCCTTTGGAATTAACCCACTCAAAACAGTCACATAGTTACTAAATTTAATTTTATTGAGACCTTTTATTTCTGGTACTTTAGGAGAAACTCCTGTCGCTAGCACAATGGTATCAGGTTTGTAGTTAGCTACAATTTCTGCTGTAAAATCAGTGTTGAGAGAAACTTCGATATTTAATCTCTCAATTATTTTCTTGTAATAATCTATTAGATTTTGAACCTCTTTTTTCATTGGAGCTGTTTTTGCATAATTCAACGATCCCCCAATTAAGGAGTTTCTTTCAATGATTTTTACATTATGTCCTCGCATTTTAGCAATTCTTGAGAATTCTAATCCTGAAGGACCACTCCCTACAACTAAGATATTCAAGAATTTCTCTGCTTTTTCGATTTCCTTATCATGTTTTAGAATATTTGGGTTTATTGCACAGAGTACTTGTTGCTCTGTCATAATCTGATTGAGGCACGTATTGCAACCTATACAGATTCTTATGTAATCTTTTTTATTTTCCATTATCTTGAGAGGGAAATAAGGATCAGAAATCAAAGCCCTACCAATAGAAACTAGATCAGCTTTTTTCTTTTGCAAAATCTCCTCAGCGATTTCAGGAGTATTTATCCTTCCAACTACAGCTACAGGGGTGTGTTGTAATGCTTCTTTTACAAGTTGTGCATTGTCGGAAAAGCAACCTCTAGGATAGTTCATATATGGAACAACGGGAAATCTAGGGCTATCAAAAACTCCTCCAGTAATGTTTATTAAATCAATACCTTCCTTCTCTAATATCTGTGCAATTTGTATAACATCCTCTACTTCTAAACCATTTTTAATATAATCACTACCATTGAGTCTAAACCCAATAATGAAATCACTACCGCATTTTCTTCTAACTTCCCTAATTACTTCTACTGCTGCTCTTGTTCTGTTTTCGAATGATTGATTGCCATATTTGTCATCTCGTTTGTTTGTTCGCAGAGAAAAGAACTGATTGAGTAAATAACCGTGTCCTGCATGAATTTCTGCTCCATCAAAACCTGCTTTTTTGGCTCTTAAGCAAGCTTCTCCATAGCCTTTGACGATATTTGAAATCTGTTTCTTTGTTAGTGGGACTGGTGTTTCACCTGACATCTCAAATGGAACAGCTGAAGGAGCAACAGCTTGAAGACCAATCATAAAAGAAGATGCTTGAGCTCCGGCATGATATATTTGTAATAGAGCATGGGCACCATGTTTTTTAATAGAACTTACTAATTCTTTGAATTTTTTAATTCTTTTATTGCTGTCAATACTCAGCATTGTAGTTGTTCCAGCCCCCACTCTATCAAAATAAGCACCCTCAACTATTATTAAACCTGCTCCTCCTTTAGCTCTTAGTTCATAATATTTGATTAGCTTATCAGGAATATTTCCCTCTTCATCACCAAAATTGGTATCCATACCCGGCATTACAATTCTGTTTTTAATCTCAGTGTTATTCAAAATAAATGGTTCAAGTAATTTCATTGCTCTTCCTCGAATTAGCGAAATATTAAGAAAAAAGAGTTAAATAAAAAGATTTAGAGAAAAAAATAGTTATCCTATTTCAATCTTCAATAACCTACTATTTTTTGTACATCGACGTAAGGTACTTCTCCCAATATTCTGGGACGGTGATTTTTCTTCATATCCTCGAGTTCTTTTGGTAAATACATGAATAAGATAACATCTCGTACTTGGATAAAGATATTTAGTTTCTTCATCCATTCTGGTTCCAACTTATTTTCTTTGAGCACTGAAATCAATGGGAAAAAATAAGAAGGTTCATTTCTTGTGGAAGATGAGGAGTATGAATACAAAGGATATGAAAATCTTCATTGAAAAAGTCCCCATATTAAAAAAACCACTATATGCCTTTCTTACGATTTTATATTTAATCAGTTTAATAACACTCACAGCATTCTTCTTTTATTTGATAAATAGGGTTGAGTGGTGGGGACCTCTTTTATCACAAGCAATTATGTGTATAATCGTGTGTAGCATAGGAATTCTACATTTCAGATATGCATCTCTCTATCGAACGAAATACCAAGAGCTTGCATATCAAAGATTTCTATATGTGTTCATTTTACCATATCTAGTTGCATGGTATGGGTGTTTTTTTCATCCTGCATTCATTAAAGGATCTAAAATTCTCCCAATTTGGGCACAGATTATACTCATAGTTTTTTGTTCATTTCTAATGATATCGACTTCAATTCAAATTGAAAGAGCAGGATTTTCAATGATGACTCATGGTCTAGATCTCTTTTCTGTCTTTCCAGAGGAAACTGGCATAGTTAGAGGTAAGATATATTCATTTATTCGACACCCACTACATTTTGCTTTATTATCTGGTGGTTTTGCAATGGGTTTTGTAAGTAACACTTGGATTGCTCTTGTTGCAGCTACGTTTCAAATTATTCCATGTGTTGTAATTGGGTTATGGGAGGATAGAGAGCTAATCACTCGTAGTGGAGATGATCATAAAGAATACATAAGAGAAACAGCATTTCTGTTTCCAATTCGTAGACTCCCTGGTTTCTTGAAGTTACTTTTGATAGGAAAATAGAAAACGAGGTATCTTCTTGTAAGCTCCTTTCTACTTTCTAAAAACCTATTTTTCAACAAGGGAGACATTACAAGAAGGTATGTTGAACGTTCCCTATTCCGAATTCTTGTTTTTGTTGAATACCAAGCTCTTTACTGTCACAGGGAAAGCTTGACCTGAGTAGAGTGGAGATCCGATATCAATCCAATCACCTTCTTCAAGTTCTAATTCATCCATACAAATGAGGTTATTCTGCAGGGATGTTTCTCTACAAAGGGCAATTCCCACTGATCCCCCCATATCTTGGTCAAAAATCAGAATGACCATTTTATTATTAGCAATTGTGTTTGGTAAAGCTTCTTCGATTGCCTTAGCGAAATCTGTCAGATAAAAATTGTTCCTATAGATTGGGTCTTTGAAGTATAGAGCTACTAAATCTGTACCTTCCTGCATATCAAACCTCTTGAAAGCTTGGTTGACTTCTTTCTTAAGTTTCTCAGGACTGAAGTTTTCTTTTCGAATATTTACATTTATCACCGGAATATTATCAAGAGGGAATAGAATACTTTTATCGAAATAGCAAGTAGAACCAGACACTGAAAGCGAAAATGATCCCGCACCAATAACTGTTGCTCTAATTTTGTTTTCTGGCTCGAGAATTGGTAAATTATGCTTTTTAATTAAAGTTTGGATTTCCTCTGCAAGATATATCCCAATATCATCAAATGTGTTTTTCTTCCCAAAAATCAACTCAGCAACTCCACCTGAGAAAGAATAACCATCAATTAGTATGCTAAAATCTAAATTACTTGTCATCATCAGTTCTTTGGCAATTTTGCTTTTTGCTGGTCCTCTCATTACTTCAACCAAAGCATGTGCGTATTTCTTAGCTATTGCTTTAACATCCTTCTCAGTGATAACATCTTCTATTTGATAGTCTAGATTAAGTTCTTTCATAAGGAATTCAGTAGGTTCATCTATCCTCCAGATTTTGAAATTTTTATCAATTCCTAACAATCTACCGCCAACATTTATGCATGAAGTACTTGTAACCTGGCCTTTAGATGCTATGGCAAGATTACTAGTACCTCCACCAACATCTATATTCATTATAGTATTTTCATCTTTTAGAGTCTGATCAACAATTCCACTTCCCATAGCTCCAAGTAGTGATTCAAAGTTTGGTCCCGCTGCAGCACTGACAAATTTACCAGTTGATGAAGATAGCCTTCTTACTATCTCCTCTGCATTTTGTTTCTTAGCTGTTTCTCCAGTAACTATAACTGCACCTGTATCTACCATCTCTGTCTTAATGCCTGCTTTCTTGTATTCCTCTTCAAAAAATTCAACAACCGCATCAATATCTATTGTAAAGCGGTCTATTAGAGGCGTATCAATTATAGTGCCTTCATAGATTATTTTTCGATTAATCAGATGAAAGCGATTGGACATATTGAAAAAACTTTGTTCTCTTCTTAAAGTTAAACCTGAAAATACAAGATGTGATGTGGAAGAACCAACATCAATTCCAACACTTAAAACATTCAAGTATTCGCCAATATCATCATTAGCCTGTGAAAGAATTTCAGGAAATATCTCCGCTAGCTTGCTCTCATTTTGTCGAATCTTTTCAATTTCTTTAAGAGAATATCCCATTAGTTCTCTTGCAGATTTTATCTTTATACTCGATTTACTGCTATTCGATTTTAAGGAATTTTCCTCCGTACTTACAATTCTTATCTCTAATTCTTTATCATGATGCTCAGGCAATTCTATTCTTTCATCTGAATTTAGCAGCTGCTCCTTCAACTCTTCAGGAATATCTAAGAACTGTTCACAAACAGTACAGAAGAATTTGATTGATGTTGTTTTATCACTGCCTGGAAGGACCGGACCATCTTCAGTAGGACGACGGATTTTATTATCAACTTGTCTTTGAATACCAGCTAATGTGATATCAAACATTTCTGCCATTCTGTCGCATAAGTTATCATAAATTGGACCTGTTTCTAGAACTGATTCAAGTGCTAATCTAAATTCTGAAACAAGTCGGTAAAATTGGGACAATTCTGTTAAATCCTCTTCTTCGTGTTGTTTAATTAAAACATTATATTTTTCTGTGAATGTTTCTATCAATTCCTTTGCATTTTCTTTGTTATACCTATCTAAAAACGCATTTACAATTCCCACTATAGCCCATTTTTGATTTGCGATATCAACTCTAATGTTTGATTCATCAACTGCTTTACTAGACATATGCTGAAAAATTACCATTTCATATAAATACATTATTATAATATAAAAATACAATAATGTATTATGAGTCAATCTAAGAATCGACGAACACTGATTGAAAGAGCTCAAGCAATATTCAAACTAGTTGAATACGAAGATGATCCCTTTCCAAAATCTAAACTCCAAAAAGTAGGTCTAAATCCAGCTACAGCTGAAAAATGGTTAGATCTAATCGTGTATATACAGAAGCAACCTAGAATTAGATTGATAAGAACGAAAAATAATACAATAATAGAAAAACA
>DAOVKB010000030.1:0-13306 GCA_030631995.1 archaeon
CCAATTTCAATTCACTGCTTATTTATCACTTTTTAAGAACTGAAAGAGTTGTTCAGATAACAGATAAACACGAAAAATTAAAATTGTTATGGTGGGGACTGGGTGATTTGAACACCCGACCAATTGGTTTCTTCGGCTATTCATTGCTTGACGCAATGTTCTCTGGAGCCAACCACTCTACCGAACTGAGCTAAGTCCCCAATTAAGCAATTTCATATCACTCTTCGTTTTTTTAAGGTTTTCTTTATCTTTCATTACTCATTTAATATTGACATTTGTAAAAGATAAAGAAAGGGAGATTAGGAAACGAGTTGTTCCAATTCCTTTACAAATCTTTCATATTGCTTTATCCCGAGTTTCCAGAAATCAGGTTTTGCAATATCTAAACCCATTAATTCACCGAACTCTTTAGGCGATTTGCTTCCTCCTGCTTTGAGAATTTCTTTCAATTTGGGTATGAATGTTTCTCCCTCATCAATATATAGTTGATATAATGCATAAACGAACAACTGGGCGAAAACATACGGGTAGTTATAAAACCTAAAATTAGGCATATAATAATGTGGTTTCATTGTCCACTCCCAATCCATTTCCTCAAACCATTCTACAGCATCACCATATATTCTGTCTCTGGCAGCTGTCCAAAGTTTGGAAATAGTCTTACCATCAAGATATTTACCTTGTTCAATTTCATTATACATGCTCTGCTCAAACCACACTCTAGCACTAACTTGGAAAGTAGCCATTCCAGCACCATCCAATACCTTACTTAGAATAGCTTTCTTTTCATCATTTGATTTTGCTTTAGCTAATAAGAGATCTGTTACAAGTAATTCCCCAAAAATTGAAGCTACTTCAGCAATAACCATCGGGCTACGTGAATTAGAGAAAGATTGTTCTCTTGTTGCCATATATCCGTGAACCGCATGTCCAAGTTCGTGAGCTAAAGTATAGACATTTCCAAGGGAGCCATTGAAGCTCTGAAGAATGTAAGATGTCTTTCCTGAATACCATGTTGAACAGAAAGCACCATTTCTTTTTCCAAATCTAGGGCTAGCGTCTATATGATTTCTCTCAAACATATCCTTTGCGGTTGATAGAAAATCATCATCAAAATTACCATAAGCTTCTAGGATTATTTCTTGTGCTTTTTCCCAGGAGTATTTCATATCTGGAGCATCTGGCAAAGGTGCCACTACATCCTCACACCCTAGCTTAGGGAGGTTTAGAAGTTTAGCTTTCAATTTTAAATATCTCTGATAGATAACTGCGTGTTCTTCAATTGCTTTCATCAGATTATCTATAGTTTCTTGATCTACATCATTGGCCATTAAGCTTTGATGCATTGGAGAATCATATTTTCTTCTCTTTGAAATTTTTGACCAGTCACTGCATATATTGTGCATAGCAGAAGAAAAGATATCTTGATCAATTCCTAACAGACCATAAATTGATTTATTAGCTGATTTTCTTGTACTCTGATCCCGATGAGACAATAAACCATTAGCTTCACCATAGGATAGAGTTTTTGGTTCTCCTTCCACTTCTATAACAAATTTTCTTGTGTTTAGCCATTTTGATTGTAATTGTTGCCAGCCTTTTACCCCATATTGATCTTTTTCAATTATCAGCTGTTCTTCAATTTCAGAAAGCTTATGTGGATGAACTCTTCTTAGCTTTTCCAAAGCGTGCTTATAATTAACAAGCTTAGAATCATCTACTATGTTTTCCTTTTCATAGACTAATTTTCCTATTTCAAGTTCAAGAAATGCTAACTCTTTTCTTATCTTCGCAGAAAATTCTTCCACTCTATTATTTAGCTCCCTATTTGCAGGTATAGTCATATTAGCTGCAAAAGTCAATCGAGAAAACATAGATAATTCAAAAAGGTCAGCAAGGAATTTTTCTTGTTTCTGGAGAAGTTCCAGTAAGTTATCTAATGAAAAACTAGGTGAATTTATTTTGTCCTTGTAATCATCAATAAATTTCTTAGCTTGTTTATCGAGATTCTCAATAGCAGCTGTAATTTTGGGATCGTCTGATCCTTTAAACACCTCTGTTAGATCCCAGCTTATTTCCTTATCACTCATAATAATCAAGAGATGGATTTGTATAGATAATAAAAAGATTATCAATTGAATAAATCAACTATTCATTCTATATAGTAATTTTTATCATCATAAATAAAGCCTTTAACATTTTCTCCCTCTTCTTTTTTTGGAGGTAATCTTTCCAAAATATCCTCATAATTTTCGTAATTATCCATAGCCATAATTACAACAGCATTTTTCTCCTTTGACACAATCATATATTCTCGCATAACTATTTCATCGTTCTTCTTCCTTCCCCTTTTTTCTACTCTCTTTCTATCATGCTGCCTGATTTCACGATTTTCCAAAGATTCCATCTTAATTTGTTGCTCTGATATGCTCTTTACAAACCACAGGATCTTATCATATTCCAATACATCCCCTTTAGCGAAAGCAGGTAATCTTACCAAATAGGTGTTCGTGAAAACATCAATTCCATCTCTAGATGTAGTTTTATGCTCGTAAGCGACTGTAATTGTCCCTGCTGAAATACCCTTAATTTCTTTTGCCAAGGATTCTGCTAAGAATTTTGTACTTACATTTGCAGTTATACCATCTTGATCCACGTCCAAATCAAGGATATAAGCCATTCTTGCATCTTCGTATTGTTTCATCATCCTTTCTATTAGTGCCTCAATATCTTCTTCTTCCTTTTGTGTAAGTTTTCTATCCTCTCCTCTAACCTGCAAAACAGCTTCATAATAACCGGTTTTATACTTTGAACACTCATCACAAACTGTTCTTAGCATTTTAAGTCTAGTTGTAAAACTCTCTTCAAATTCACTGAAATCTTCGTGAGGTTTTGCATAAACTTGTGTTCTTACTGCAAATTCTTTTACTCCATAGTTCATTATTTTGCTATCTTCAATATCATCCTCAAACTCATATTGAAGAGGAGTATCTACCTCTAGTTTTTCAATAATTGCTCTTCTAGCAACTTCTCTAATAATTTCTTCTAGATTCTCATCTCTTTTCCAAGTATCTACACGAGTTCCTAGTATCCTTAGGGTGCCACATCCAGTACAGATTTCAACCTGCAAGGAATCAAGTTTTTTTATCTCCAAGGGATTTTCTTTCTTGTAACAATTCTCACATAAATTGTCTAGAAAAGGTCCATTCATAGTTCCACATATTGCGCAGAATCTACCTCGTTTTGATATTTCAATCACCTTTTTAGAGTTTTTAGTAAATTTATCGTATCAAGATTGCATGACCGATTTTATCTTTCTTCTCTGGATGCGTTAACCAAAGTACAGCATCTTCATGAATAATTCTTTTTTCAATGAGTAAGCGAACTATTTGAGTTCCAATTACATTTGCAGAAGTACATCTTTGAATTTCATCTAACAGTTCTTTTTCATTAACTAATTCTTTTCCATAAAAAGTTTGATTGACCTTGATCTTTACACCATGACTATCTAGTTCTAATTCAACTATATCTTTGTCACAAGCAGCTACAAGTCTTTCGCTCGGTTGCTCTATTAATTTCATGAAAAAAACTGTCATTAAGAATCACATTTTTTGTTATTTTCTCAAAGGTTTTACAGCTGTTGAAGCTCCACAAGCATCACATCTCTTCCTCATTATACGAGTTTCTATAACGAAAGATGTGTCGGGTTTTCCGCACTCTCCACACATTACATACTCTTTTACATAACGTTCTAGAAGATTTTGTAATGTTACCTTTGCATGTTTACCAGCAAATACAGCTCTAGCTCCTTCCATTACTACAGAAGTTGCTAATTCACCAGCCATAAATTTCAGAAAATGATTTTCATCTCTGTTAATCGTTGATAATACATCTCTAATATTTGTTATGAAAGTCTTATTTCCTTCAATAACTGAAAGAATCTTTGGTATTTCGAATCTCGATTTCTCGAAGACTTTCTCAGGAAGCTGTCCTCTTGCTCTTTCCAGCAATTTATCATATTCCATTTTCTAACCTCATTTCTTTCTTTTTTCTAGCCTTTTTGTTTGTTTCGTTTAGAACTTCTTTTCTCAACATTGTTTTTCTATTCATTTCTCCATAGAACAAAAGATATTTTAAGATAGACCATATTCATAGTCTGAGGTTAGTATTTGAGTAGTAGAGGAAGAAAACCAACAAAGAAACCTAAAAAAGGAACAAGAGCAACTGACTGGGTTACTGCTAATTCTGATGCCATAAGGGCACAATTACCAGGTGAAGGTGAGCATTTTGGAATTGTTATTCAAATTCTTGGTGCAAGCATTCTATTGGTTAAATGTATAGATGGCTTCACTAGGCAGATAAGAATTCCAGGAAAATACCGCAAACGTCTTTGGTGCAGAGTAGGAGATGTAGTAATCATTATGCCCCTATATGGAATGAACCCAGACGAAAAAGGAGAACTTGTTCACAGATTTCGAAGAAATGAAGTTCAATGGTTAATTAATAACAAACATATTCCTGAGGATTTTGTTACATAATTAAACACTGAATGTATTTAAGAAGAAATATTAATTTGTGTGCGTGTTTTTAGCTTGAACAATAGTTTTATTTAATTCTTAATTGTTTATAATACTACAAGCGCAAGATTTAGATTTAATCACCTCCACGAGTAAATTTACTCTGTTGATGATAACTCACACTCAATCACTGAATACCAAAACGTGATAAAAATGTCTGATAAGCAAATCGATAAAATTGATCAAAAATTAGATAAGGAAAGGATCAAAGAAAAAGATAAAGATATGCTTAAAGTGATTGAGAGTGTTTTTGATAATCAAACACGAATGGTTGTTTTTAAACTAATAAATAAAGGTGTATTGAAAGAAGTTAGTTATGTTATTTCAACAGGAAAAGAAGCTAATGTTTACCATGCTTATGGTGTTGAAAACGAAGAATTGGCAATAAAAATCTATCGCACAACCACAGCGGAATTCAAAAGAAACTGGATGTACGTAGAAGGTGATCCAAGGTTTAAAAGCTACAAAAAGGGAACATATTCGTTCATCTATACTTGGGCAAGAAAAGAGTATAAAAATCTACAAAGGATGCTAAAAGCCAATGTTCCTGTTCCGTCTCCTATAGCTGTTTCCAAGAACGTATTAGTAATGAAATTCATAGGAGAGAATCAAAATGCAGCGCCTTTGTTAAAGGATTCAAAGCTAAAAAAACCAAATAAAGTATATGCCAAAGTAGTAGATTTCTTTTTTAAATTATACGATGATGGAAATTTGGTTCATGCGGATCTCAGTGAGTATAACATTCTATTTCATAAAAAAGAGCCTATCATTATTGATGTTTCTCAAGCAGTTTTACTTGATCACCCTTATGCTTCAGTCTTTTTATACAGAGATATAAGTAATGTCAATAGATACTTTAGATCTCTAGGAGTGCAAACACTCTCAAATGATGAGCTTTATGAACAAATAACTGAAACCCCCCCTAGCCCAAAGACTAAATCAATGGAACTTTAATGGTGCAAAAAATGTCGAGTGAATTTCTAGTTAGGATCCCGCTTGAAAGAGTTGCGGTGCTGATTGGACCCAAAGGTAGTGTAAAGAAGAGAATTGAAGAATTAACTGAATGTACGCTTAAGATCGATAGCAATAGTGGTGACGTTATAATCCTTGCAGAGGAAGAGTTAGAGAATCCAGTCAGTCTTTGGAAAGCTAGAGATATGATAAAAGCTATTGGAAGAGGTTTCAGTCCACAAAATGCCTACAAGATAAACGATTCTGGATCCGGATTTGATTTAATACATTTAAGAGATTACGTTGGAACTTCCCCAAATTCTTTAAGAGAAGTTAGATCAAGATTAATTGGACAGAAAGGGAGAACTAGAAATACCATTGAGCAGATGGCTGGAGTAAATATCTCTGTTTTTGGTAATACAATAGGTATAGTTGGTGAGTTTAGAAGACTGCAATTCGTCAGAGAAGGCATTATTAGACTAATTAATGGAGCAAAACACAGTACTGTTTACAAGTATATTGAAGAGAGGATGAGAGAGTTAAAAGGTGATAAAGATAAATTATGGGTCTCTCATGCAAAGGAAGAGGATTTAGTCGGTATAACTGATTTAGATGAATTAGAACGTTTAATATTTGAAGAAGAGGAAAGAAAAGCAAGTGATGAATAATGCATTCTTCAGATGTACTTTTTGATTTGCATGTTCATAGCCACTATTCCATTGATTGCAAAAGCAAACCAAGGGATATAATTAAAATCGCAGAAAAGAAGAACCTGACAGGAATAGCAGTTACTGATCATAATACCACAAAATTTCATAGAAATGAACACTCCAAAAGCAAAATAATAATTGTCCCAGGGGTTGAAATTTCTACCAACAAAGGCCATGTCATTGGATTGGGAATAGTTGAAGATGTTCCAAAAAAGATGACTGTAGAAGAAACAATTGAGAGAATTGATGAACTAGGTGGACTACCTGTAATTTCTCATCCATTTGATTTTACCAGAAAAGGAATTGGAAAAAAAGTATACAAACTTAGTAATGTTGCTATTGAAACACAGAATGCTTCATGTCCTTTTCAAAGATTTAATGAAAAGGCAAAACGTTGGGTTCTTGAAAATAATCTACCTGAAACAGGAGGTAGTGATGCTCATAGAGCCAAAGATGTGGGCATGGCATATACTATCATGGAAGAACCAACAGAAAGTGTTGAAGAATTGTTAGAATTTATTAGAAAAAGAAAATCAACCTCGGGTGGAACTCATTTATCAATCCATGAAAAAATAGTGAGGTCTTTTCAAATTCATTTTTAAGAAACTTTATACAGGTTCAATTAAAAGAATAAATCAGAGTGAAAAGTTGGTTCACTCATTAAGTTGGAAGAAAATAATAGGAATTAGAAAGCGTTGTTTTTGTTCCACATTTCTTCCTTAAGCAAATCGCGAATTGCAACTCTTATGCATTCACTCCTATTTGGATATCTTTTCAATCTTACTAATTCATCTAAATCATGAAGGAACTCATCTGGTAGATGTACTGTCACTAATTTCATTCTTTTGACACCTCTGATTTTCCTTTGTTTCGATTATTTAAAGGAGATGTAATATTAGGAGAATATACTTCTCTATTTTCGCGTAAGTTACTAATATGTTCATTATAGAAAAAATAGATGAGTAACTAGCTCTTCTCGTGCTAAAACTGCTTCCTGATTGATATTTAGAGGTATTACATTATTTTATTTCTGTTCCAGGTGGTACAGGTTTGTCTAAATTCAGTAAAATTGGTTCTCCATTAATGTCTGCTGCTAGTAGCATACCATCAGATTTTTCTCCCATTAGAGTAGCTGGTTTGAGATTTGTAACGACAACAATTTGCTTTCCAACCAAATCCTCAGGTTTGTAATATTGTTTAATTCCTGCTAGTATTTGTCTTTCTTCTGTACCTAAGTCAATTTGTAATTTTATTAAATTTTTACTTTTTTCAATAATAGTTGCACTTTTTATTGTTGCTATTTTTAGATTGACTTTCTTGAAATCCTCATAATTTATTCTTTCCATTTCATCATCACCTTTTTTCTCTTGCCCCTTATTCTTTTTCCTCGCTTCATTCAATTTCTTTTGTATTTCATCTGCTTTAACTTTATGAAAAACTGGTTTAATTTTCTTAATTTCCTGCCCAGCATGTGTCTCATTCACATCAATTGCGTCTATTCCTTTATCAACTGGTTTACCTTGAAAACCAAGAGCACTCCAGATTTTCTCTGCAGTTCCAGGAATGATGGGCCACAAGAGTACTGAAATAACCTCAGAAATCTTAGTAGATAGATTGAGAACTGTAGCAGTCTTTTTCTTGTCTTTCTTTATAAGATGCCAGGGTTCCACTGATGAGAAATATTGGTTACCTAATCTCGCTACATTTATAGCTATTTTTGTTGCATCCTTAAGTTTGAAATTATCCATAGCGTCCAGATAAAGATCTATATTCTTCTTTACCTGAGTAAGAATAGCGATTTCCTCTTCAGTCAAATTCCCTCTTTCGGGAATTTTGCTCTGAAAATGTTGTCCAATAAATGTTATTGTTCTATGAATAAAATTACCAGTTACATCATTAAGATCAACATTGACATTGGAAGCAAACTCATCCCAATCGAAATAAGAATCCTTTAGCTCAGCCCTATTGTTGCTCAAATAATATCTCCAGTAATCAGCAGGCAATGTAGCTGTAGCTTCATCACACCAAATTCCTATACCTTTCGATTTAGAGAATGGTCCCTCTTTAAATTGAATAAAGTTTGTAGTTGCAACTGCATAAGGTAAAGGATAAGGGTCCCCTGAAGCTAAAAGCATTGCAGGAAAGATTAAAGCGTGAAATATTATGTTGTCTTTTCCAATACAGAATACAGTTTTTGTGTTTTTATCCAACCAGAATTCATCAAAAAGCTCTGGTTTTCCTTGTTCTTCTGCAATAAATTTCACTGTACTAATATAACCAAGTACATTCTCAAACCAGACATACAACACTTTGTTTACAAATTCCTCACCAAATATTGGATCAATTGGAATCCCCCACGTCATATCTCTGGAAATCGGACGCTCTATCAACCCTTCTTCAATCATACTTAGAAGTTTTTGTTTTGCAAATGATGGAATATGTGGGTTTTCTTCCGCGAATTTTTTTAATGCATTTGAAAACGCAGGAAGATCAAAATACCAATGACTAGTTTTCTTGAGCACCGGAGTTTTATGACAAGTTATACAATGTGGTTCAATTAAATCAGTAGGTTTGAGAATAGACTCACATTCTGGATTATTACATTGATCCCCTCTTGCTCCTTCAACACCGCATACAGGACAGATACCTTCGACAAAGCGACCTGGAAGAAATCTTTGATCGTGTTCACAATAATATTGTTCAGTTTCTTTGAGGTTAAAATAACCATTCTGATGAATTTTTTTATGAAATTCTTGAACAAAGGAAATGTGTAGTGGATTATGAGTTATTGTATACTTATCAAATTCAATATTCCATTCCTTTAACAACTCCAATGTTCGATTGTGATATCTCAATGCTAATTCGATAGGTGAAACCCCTTCAGCTTCTGCTGCAACCACTATTGGTGTGCCATGAGCATCAGATCCACTAACATAAAGAGTATCATGTTTTCGAAGTTTGTGGTAACGAGTGATTATATCACCCCACAATAACTGTGAAAATGTTCCCAGATGAGGAATATTATTTACATATGGCCAAGCAGCCGTGATTATCCACTTTTCTTCAGACATTATTAATCACCCTTAAGGTATTGTTTTTTGATTGGTTCCACTTCTCAGGGTGTAGAAACCTAATTACTTTTTGTGTGCTTTGGATAGAATCTACACCCGTTATAATAGAGTCAGTAATTAAAAACAGATAAGTCTGTATGTAATAAATTTTTGGTGGTACATACTCTACTCTAACTGACTGACTAAAAGAGTTATTAAATCCCTTTTCGGGAATACATTTCATATTCCCTCTGTTCGACCACTTTACCACCTAAATTATACCTTCTATCCTCATTTAAAAACTTGATGGAAAATAATTATTTCTGAATTTCAAGGAATTCTAACTTGTTTTTCCTATCATCCGATAATACAATTTCTCTATCTGATCTGTAACATGATTAAAAGAATATTCTTTTCTTATTCTCGTCCTAGCTGTTTGGGCTTTTTTCACGTATGAAGAATAATTATCCACAACATTCAAAATAGCATCTTCTAAAGATTGAACATTTCCCGCTTCAAAAAGCATTCCATCTTTTCCACTCCTAAGAAGCCTAGGAATGTCTCCAATATTTGAAGCAATTACAGGAATCCCCATTGCCATTGCTTCAATTATTGTTGTGGGAGAACCTTCCCAAAAACTAGGGAGAATTAAAGCATGTACCTTTTCTAGAAGAGAAGGAATTTTGGAATGATCTACTGCACCGAATAATTTTACTCGCTTTTCTTTATCAAATTTCTTCTGCAGTAAAGGAAAGAGCGAGCCATAACCAATAAACCAAAACGAAAGATTTTTTGTTTCTTTTAGAAGTTTTTGTATTGTATTTATATAATATAATATGCCTTTCCAAGGTTCAAGATCTCCAACATATGCAATTTTGCATTCTTTATCTATAGTCGGAACAACCTCTGGAAATATATCTGGGTTTATTGCATTGTTTACAATAGTTAATCTTTCTGGATTCTTGTGGATGCTCTGTTCTAGAAAATCTTTATCATAACTACTAACTGAAGCAATCACATCAGCTTGTGACAAAACAAATCTGCCTAAAGTATAATCGTAAAATTTCTTTGCGAATTCCTTAACAAAACCAGTTTTGTAAGGTGGAGATCCTACCCCACCATGTATGTGCAGAAGAAGTGGCTTTTGTTTGAATAATTTTGCAATTGCTGCTTGTATTGTTGTGAAGTAAATGAAAGAATGCACATGAAAAACGTCTACTTCTTTTAATTTGAGTAGTTTATGAAGCATTATGCAAGCAGGATTAATACCAAAAACATCCCATGGACTATAAAAACGATGGACCGTCATATTCTCATAATATGTTTGATAGGGAATCTTTGTTGATTTTTTGGTTGTAAAAACATCTATGTAATGTCCTCTTTTGGCCAATTCCTTAGACAAGTGACTCACGTATCTTTCTGTACCTCCATAGCTCTTCGAGCCAAAGAAAGGTGTTACTTGTACTACTCGTAGCGGATCCACAAACTTCACCTATGTTCTATAAAGTAAGAAATTTTTACTATTGCTTGTTATCAAATGGAATAGAGGGATGTCGTTATAATACAAACACAAGTAGAAGGTAAGTTCTTCTGGAGTGAGTATTATTGGTGTTCCGAGCCATTGATCCATTACTTCACAAATCACAATATACCGTATAAAAAATGACGATCTCATGCGAAGAGCATTCGTTTCCATTGAAGAATTAGAATCTAATAAGAGAGGTATTCCGTAAATATTGATACCAGGAATGAATTTCGAAATAGAAAATGGCATACTGATTGTTGAGCTGACATAATCAACATTTAATCTAATATTATATGCAAAGGTTATATCATAATACTCATTGGTAAGATTATAACCAGGAAGATATTGTTCGCCCATGTATGCAAGACTAAGATAAGAATTAAAGAGGAGAGCGGCTATAAGAAGGGTTGACCATTTCTTCTTCAGAGATTTTAAGAAACCAGAAATTGATATAAAACCAAGAATTCCAACAAAGATGATTGTAAAAACAAATGTTCTAGGTGCAACCCAAGAAAGCTCATGTTCTGTAGCACTAAACACAAGAGAAAAAATAACAGTTAAACCATAAAAACAGAAACCTAGAATAAAAAGTGTGTATTTCGCTCGATTGGGTTTAATTAAAGCCACACCACTTAACAGAAAAAGAATCACTAACTCTGTAGAAACATACCAAGAGGGAAGATTGGAGGTGTAGAAGAATAATCCAATAATTTGTATTATTACCATACCCCCCACTGTTATCATTATCAATGTTTTTGAAAATTTCTGCTTAGTGAATAACTCCGATATTCTTTTTCCGTACCGCTTTCTTACCAAAAAGCCTATCAAAGTTATAATTACCCAGAGCACAAGTAAAGAGAACATGTTCTTTATGAAAATATTATAGAGTGTCTCATAGAATTCATTCCTTGTAAAATAATAATTCACAATACTAAATTCTCTGGAATTGAGTATAGTGTTTACAATGATAACAGCAGGTAGGGCATAAACAAGTGATAAAATTGATTTGTAATCCTCAGCAAGGAATATGCTTACAAAGAGAATAACGGGTATTAAGAAAACAGCAGATAAGTGATGAACTTTAACAGTGACTATAGCAAGGAAACCTGCTATAAGTTGTGCTCTGAAGCTTTTAGGTTTGCAAAGATAGAGATACAAACACAAACAGAATAAACTGATCCCTAGTGAATTAGGTCTTCCTAGGAACATTTGAATGCCGATAATGGAGGGGAATAAGAGTATTAGAGCGAGATATTGAAGATTAAAATCTTGTGTAGTATAACCTTTTTTCTTCTTCTCAGTATGATGAATAAAAGCAACTATAGATAGATCAAATATTAGAATAGGTATTATAGTACTAATGAACTCATAAAGCATTTCTGCACTTAACCCAGTTAAGGATGATATAGCAGATGCAAAAACATGAAAACCTACAAAGTCATAGTAGGATTGTGCAATACTAAGTTCTGTTATGTGACCATTTGTTAAGATAGAATCTACATATTGAAGATGAATGTAAGAATCAAATCCAAACATTCCTAGATTAAAATAAAGAATGAGAAATACTACTGCTACTTTTCCTAATATAATTACAGAGAAGTAAGTAGATTTACGAAACACAATTACACCTTGCCATATTCATCTAAATAAACTTTTATTGCCTCTTCTGGTTCAAAAATTGGAGATCCATGACCTGGTAAAATAACACTTGGTGATATCATATCAAACATTTTTAGAGAGGAATCCAAAGCTTGATTATAATCCAATGCATATTTTTTGTTTGGTGGTAGAATTTTACTACCTTTTTTATCTGTATTAATAATATCCCCACAAATTAAAGCCTGAGTTTCAGCATCTACTAAAGCCATTGTTCCTGGAGTGTGTCCAGGTAGATGTAAAATTCTCAATCCATGAATTACTTCATTATCTGTTACATTTTGATTTACTTTATAACCTGAAATTTTCAACATCTTGTCAAATATTTTTAAAATAAAAGCATCGAGACCTTTTCGAGTAGGCATTTCTTTTGTCTTCATGATAAACGGACTTTCTTCTTCATGAGCTATAACTAATGGGTCATATAGTTTTCCAAGTGCTTCAAGTCCCGCTAGATGATCTTGATGAGAATGTGTTAGAAAAATAGCTTTTAGTGGTTTATCAGGAAAATTTGAATTAATTGCCTGAATTATTTGTGATGCTTTCTTTGACAGTCCAGTATCAATTAAAACACATTCTTTTTCTCGTTCAATGACATAGCTATTGACAAAACTTGGAACTAGATGGATGCTGTCAAAAATCCTCATCATTCTTTATTATCTAAGTCTGTATTTTAAAGTCATTCTATCTTTTTTTCACTTGTTTTACGAAATTTAGAGCTCTTGCAGTTTGGGCAACTCTTCTTTTTGAGTTGTTCAATAGTTTGATAGTTTTCTTTTTGACCTACTTTTATTGTCTTGTTACAACTTAAACATTGATAGAATCTTACAGATGGAC
>DAOVKB010000103.1:0-3437 GCA_030631995.1 archaeon
AGTGGTAAATAATTATTTATATCGTTTAAAATCAAAACTTGTTTCTGAAGGAATAAGTTCACCTCTGTTAATTATGCAATCAAATACAGGCATGTCAGATGTTTCTTCCATTGGGAAATCTGGTGTTCAGACTCTCTATTCAGGTTTAGCGGGAGGGGTAATGGCAGCCACCGATAGTTTAGAACATCTTAATAGATCACATCTAGTTTCCTTAGATATTGGAGGAACATCAACAGATGTTTCCGCGCTTATAGATGCTCCCATTGTTTTACGTTCCAGAATGTTTGGTGGTTTTCCTCTAGTAGCAAGCATGGTTGATGTGGAGACAATAGGAAGTGGAGGGGGTTCAATTGCAAAGTTCAAGGATGGATTATTATCAGTCGGCCCTGAATCTCAAGGGGCAAATCCTGGTCCCGCATGTTATTCTTTAGGTGGGAAACAAGTTACTTTAACTGATGCTAATTTATCCCTAGGTTATGTTCATGTGGATAATTTTGCTGGGAATTTGAACATTGACAAAGAGAAATCTGTTTCCGTTTTGAAAAAACTGCTGGAGGAAATAAAATCATCAGAACTACTTCTTGAAATAAACTCAATTGATGAATTGGCAATATCTATAAGACAGATTTTAAACAATAACATTGCTAACGCAATTCGTGTAGTAACTGTTCAAAGAGGATTAGATCCTAGAGATTTTGCACTACTAGGTTTTGGGGGAGCAGGACCTTTACAAGCTTGGGATATAGCGCAAGAACTTGAAATGAATGGGGTAATTATACCTCCTTTTCCAGGTGTTTGGTCAGCTTTCGGTCTTGTATGCTCTGATATCAAACACATGGTAACAAAATCCTATTTACAAACAACTGAAGAATTAAATCTAGACGAGATAAACTCAAGTTTCCTTGAAATCAAGGAAGAGTTAGCTAGTATTCTAACAAGCGAAGCTGTAGATAAGAAAGATCAACTATTCAATTATTCAATAGATATGCGGTATGTAGGACAATCAGATGCTCTGACACTTCAAATCAATTTTCCTTTTGAAAGGAAACAACTTGATAGAACAGTTGAGGGATTTCATTCTCTTCACAATCGGAATTATTCTTGGTTTGACAAAGGGTTAACCATTGAAATAGTGAATGTTTCAGTAGAAGCTATAGGTCGTGTTCCTCGAATAGAACTTACAAAATTAAAATCAGGATCAAGAAATCCTTCAGAGGAAGCACATAAGAAAAACCGAAAAATAAACTTCGAGGGAGAATGGATTGAGACACCTGTATTTGAAAAATCCTTTTTATTAAACGGAAATGTGCTTGAAGGACCTTGCATAATTGACCAATTAGATACAACAACCGTTATCCCACCAAATGTAATTGGAAAGATCAATGAACTGGGTTATATTACAATGGAGGAAAAGAAATGAACTCTAAATTCAGTTTAATAGAAGCTCAAGTAATTAATCAAGCGCTCAAGAATGTAGCATTAGAGACAGGGATTGTGCTTCAACGTTCTGCATTTTCTCCGAACATCAAAGATAGATTAGATTTTTCAAGTGCTATAATGGATCAAGATGGTCGACTAATCGCTCAAGCTGAGCACATCCCAGTTCATCTTGGTGCTATGCCAAAAGGCGTTCAAGCTATCATTGAATACTTTGGAAAAGAAAATATCTTGGATGGGGATATTTACATTGCAAATAATCCTTACTTAGGAGGCACTCATTTACCCGATATCGCAGTTATTAAACCGATTTTCTATGATGATAAGCTAGTTGGATATATTGCAAATAGATGTCATCATGCTGATGTTGGTGGTGTAGTCCCCGGCTCTATGCCCAGTGGTAAGTACACTTTAGAGGAAGAGGGATATGTTATAGACCCCACGATTTTTGAAAGAAATGGAATTTTGAATCAAGAGTGGTTTAATGACTTTCTTTCAAATATACGTGTCCCTGAAGAAAGAAAAGGTGACATTCAAGCTCAATTAGCTTCTACTAAGATTGGAGAGAAGAAATTCCACTCACTCCTTCAGAAATATTCTCTAGATAGAGTTCAGCAAGTAATTGATTTTCTTAATGAAAGATCAAAAAATGCATCTTTAGAATTAATAAAACAAATACCAGAAAATCAAGTCTTTAGCTTTACTGACTATATGGATAATGATGGTGTGAAGGATGAACCCATTAACATAACAGCTGAAGTAGAAAGAAAAGGTGACAAACTAGTTGTGGATTATAGTAAGACTGATTCCCAAGTAGAAGGTAATATTAATGCAACTTATGCTGTAACACTTTCAGCGACCTATTATATTCTGCGCTGTTTGATTTCAAGAGAATATGCTACAAACTACGGTCTCTACGAACCTCTAGATGTTATTACAAAAAAAGGTTCTTTAATTGATCCTCTTCCTCCAGCTGGAGTAGCAGCAGGAAACGTAGAAACTAGTCAAAGAATTACTGATGTGATGTTGGGAGTATTTTCGAAGTTGTTCCCTGACGATGTTCCTGCAGCAAGCAGCGGAACAATGAACAATACTATCATTGGTGGTTTAGATTCAGTTGGAAAGGAATTCACTTATTACGAAACAATTGCAGGTGGAATAGGCGCAGGAAAAAATTATTCTCCTCCAAATGCCAAACACAGTCACATGACTAATACCAGAAATACATCAATTGAAGTTTTAGAAAGGTACTACCCCTTACGTGTGGAAGAATATTCTATAATATCCAATACTGGAGGAATAGGAAAATGGTCTGGGAGTAATGGAGTTCGTCGATCAATTCAATTGTTAGCTAAAGAAGGAGTTCTTTCCATACAAAGTGAAAGAAGAAAGTATGCACCCTTCGGTTTATTTGGAGGAAAAAATGGGGCAAAGGGAAAGAACCTTTTGAAAACATCTGACAAGATAATGCAACTTCCCTCGAAAATTACCAAGAAAATTAAGAGAGGGGATATTGTTGTAATTGAAACTCCTGGTGGGGGCGGTTACGGAGAGAAATGATTACGATTAGATGAAACATAATGTATTCAAATCGTATTATTTTGGTATTTCCATTTTTGTTGGTTTCCTGTTAGAAGCTCTGATTAGAAAGAAAATAGGATTTTTCCTGTTCTTCTTAACTTAACTAAATTCTAACCTAAAAATTTAGATATTACTAATAGTAGTTTAATTCATGGCTAAAGATGAATCTCTAGTACTGGTTGATAAAGTAGGGAGAAACAAAAACATTGCATTGATAACACTTAATCGTCAAAAGTCATTGAACAGTTTAAATGAATCAATGCTAAATCAATTAAGAAAAACATTCAAAGCTCTAAATGATGATAAGAATGTTCGTGCGATCATAATTTATGCAGAGGGAAAAAGTTGGTGTGCTGGTGTTGATCTAAAGTGGGCATCATCGTTAGGATGGAGGATTATTAAGGCAATTAAAATGGGTC
>DAOVKB010000039.1:0-10479 GCA_030631995.1 archaeon
AATTGAAAAGATGTTGTTTAAACTTTTATTATTGACTTTGATACTTTTGTATTGAAATAAACCATCATACTCCTCTAAAACAGCCTGTAATATTCCTTCTGCAATATTGCAGTATGGGCAATCTTCTGATATATAGAGAACAATTTCTTTCATTTCGTACATTTTCTTTGTGTTGATATTAAAAAATCAACAAAAATTTTGGGACTAGCGTGAATGATATTCGAATATTACACTTCGAATTCATTGGAAAAAAGATGACATTATTATATAGACTCACAAACGCATGGACATTTATTGCATTCAGGACAAACGCCTTTATATTTTAGATTAAAAGCTTCATCTACGTCAATCTCATATAGATTAGCAACGCTTAAAGTCCATGCTATAACATCTGCTATTTCCTCTGAAATCTTATCGTTGTTTTTAAGTAAGACAGCTTCAGAAAGTTCTCCTAATTCCTCAACTAATCTAAGAACGGTTCTTTCCTCTCCTCGACTTATATCTTTAGAAAAAAATAATTTTTTCATTAATTCTTGAGCGGCTTTAATGGTTCCCACACCCTTTTATGTTTTAGTAAGAAGTGCTAAGTTCCTTGATAGAAGATATTCCCTACAATGACAGCAAGAATTAAAATCACGGAAAACGCAATGACATACCATGGTCCTATTTTAACTCCAGGTAGATCTTCATCATAATATCTCATTAAACCTGCTCCTGTTGCAGGCATAGGACTAGTATCTCTTTTCTTCTTTTTGCTAGAGCTGCTCATTATAACCAAGAGCTCGTAGAAGCAGATATATATATTATTTTTCATTTACTACTTCTTTTACAAAAATAGTGTAATGGTGTGAATTTCAAGCATTAAAGGAGATTTGGCGACCCCGGCGCGATTCGAACGCGCGACCCCCAACTTTCTTCATTGAGGATATAGAAGGCTGGTGCTCTATCCAGCTGAGCTACGGGGTCCTACGTTAATTTTATCACAAATTCATTATATCTTAAACTTTTTGTTGATAGGTTAACTTTTGTTTCTGCATTAGAAAATTATTTAATCACTAACCAAATATAAAGTTGCAGAATAATGGACATTACAAAAAAACTCCGAAAACTAATTGCTGAAGGTTACCAACTTACTCCAGATGCGTATTCATTTTTAGCTTCTTTGGAAAATAGCGATTTGATTATTGAAAAAATACTCTCCACAAAAATCGATAAATTCATTCTCTCTCTAGAAGATATAAAACAGATACAGAATAAAGATGAAGAACAAGTATCAATCAAGGATATAAAACAAGAATCAAAATTGAAGAAAGATGAGAAATCATCAAAAACTCCTTCAGATAATGAAGTTCAGCAAAAAACAAAAGATAAAAAAAAGTCTGCAGTTATAAGTTCTAAAAAGGAGAAAACTTCCGCTGATTTACAAATCATATATCAACCTGATACTAGAAAAAGCCCTGCGTCCGCACAAAGCTTCAGCAAATATTTTGAAAGCCGTTATGATTTAATAAGTGGTTTTTTTACACGCCGTAAAGATATTACAAATAGAGTATCTACTGATCATCTTGACTCCAAAGCAAGTAAAGATAAAGTATCCTTTTTAGCGATGGTTTCCTCAAAACAGAAGACAAGAAAGGGGAATGTTATTTTAGAATTGGAAGATAAACATGGCTCAATAACTGGTATTATTATGAATTCAAATGTTGATCTTATTCAAAAAGCTGAATTTATACTCGAAGATTCTGTTCTGTGCTTTCTTGGGAAATGGAACAAAGAAATACTTAATGTCAATGATGTTCTTTGGCCAGATATTCCTTTCAATCACAAACCACACAAATCTGCAGAAGAAGTTCTTGCTTTATTTATCTCTGACATCCATGTTGGTTCAAAGAATTTCGCTGGAGAGCTTTTCCTCCGCTTAATAAAATTCATCAACGGACAACTTGAATCAGAGAAACATAATCAAATAGGAGAAAACATCAAATATATCTTTGTAGGTGGAGATGTTGTAGATGGTGTAGGGGTGTATCCAGGTCAAGCTGATGATCTTCTTTTGGAGAATATTCAACTCCAATATCTGCTTGCCGCGGAGTATTTTGAGCAGATTAGAAGTGATGTAGAAATCGTAATCATTCCGGGAAACCATGACGCAGCAAGATCAGCTGAACCTCAAACGCCAATACAGAAAGAATTTGCTCCAGAATTACATGATTTAGATAATGTTCATCTTCTTGGTAGTCCTGCATATTTAAAAGCTCATAATGTTGAAATTCTGATGTCACATGGTAATTCAATTATGGACATTAATGCTGCTATTCCTGCTATTCATCATGAAACTTCGATGCCAGCAATGGTGGAAATGCTGAAAAACAGACATCTAGTTCCAATATATGGAAGAAGAACACCAATTGCTCCAGAGCCGGTAGATCAACTTGTTATATCAAAAATTCCTGATATATTTCAAACAGGACATACCCACATCGCTGGAGATGAAACCTATAAGGGTGTCACACTCATTAATTCTGGAACTTTCCAATATCAAACTTCTTACCAAAAAAGTATGAATATAAATCCAACTACTGGTAAAACCTACCTCATAAATCTAAGAAATTTACAAAGAACAATTATAGATTTTAATGAAATATCATAAAAGAAGGAAATGAACCGATATCATTCAATTGGAATTTCATCGTCTTCAATTTGCACATAAGATAGAATATCTGCTATTTGTGGTGCATGATTTGAAAGAACAGCAATCGCGTTTTTAAATTCTTCAATGTCACTAGTTCCTCCAACAAGATGAAAATCACCTATTGATTTTAGAATAAGAAAACCATTCTTTCCTCGAACCATTACATCATTAATAGGCGAGAAATTTAATCTTTCTAAGGCCAATCTAGCTGCCGCGACGAGAGCAGCACCTATAGCTGACAATTCAGTAGAATTAGCTTTCTTATCTCCGGCATAAAAAGCGATTCTATCTCCTGTGGCAGTTAAAACTGCGAGAGCTTCAAGTCTAGCCTCTTGTGTAATGTCTTTTAATTCTTTAGCTAATGCATATGCTATTTTTCTTTCAAGTCTCATGGTTCTCTAAAAATTTAAGACATTATTATATTAATTAATGTTACTATAATTTTCTCAAACAATATGATTAAAAAGCAAATAATAGCTATTTTTTATCTATGCATAAGTAATATTTTTAAACGCATTTCATTTATCAACATCAAAAAGAAGAGTACTCAATCTAGCGATGCGAGTATAAAGGTGAACATTTGTGTCTAGTGAAAGTGGTATATCAGGACTTTTAAGCCGATTCTGGAGAAAAATAGTAGCTCATTTTGAGGATTACGAAATAAAAAGAGAAACAATACTAAGCGCAATAAGCATGTTTATCATTCTGGCAATAGGAATCATTGTAAGAATATTTCCAATTATGAAAGGTTACGATCCTCTCATAAAAGCGTTTGATCCATATGTGCAATTAGTAAGCTCAGAATATATTGCACAAAATGGTTTATCGGCGTTTATTCATTGGTTTAAATCAAACTCCTGGTATCCTTATGGTTTTAATACAGGAAGCGAACTTTATTGGGGTGTTCCACTTAGCGCAGTAATTATTCACGGAATCCTGAATATATTTTCAATCAATGTTTCAATTCAACAAGTTGCTTACTTCAGCCCAGTAATTTGTGGTTTTATTACAATTATTACATCATATTATTTGGGGAAAGAGGCAGTAAGTCCAAGAACGGGACTGTTTACGGCTTTCTTTATGTCAATCTCTCCTGCATACCTCTCAAGAAGCAATGCAGGGTTTTTTGATAATGAATCAGTAGGTATTCTCTTTATGGTATTAACTCTGTACTTCTTTATACGTGCGGTTAAAAGAGGTGGTACCTTCGCTGCATTTGGAGCAGGGATTAGTTTAGGATTAATGATTGGAAGCTGGGGGGCTTATAGATATGTTCTAGACCTTTTACCTGTAATCGTGCTAGTGCTGGTTCTAACTCGCAAACTAACTTATAAACTAATCAAAACATATACAATCACAATTATAACCGCTTTAAGCATAGGTTTCTTAGTACCAAGAGTCATGAGAAACCAATTTTTCAACATAGAAAATATGATACCTGTTTTGATGATAGCTTTTCTAGTTCTCATTGCATTTATACAAAATCTATCTCGTAGTTTAAGCGAGAGGACATTTAAACAAGCAATTATTGTGGGTGCAATTTCGATTCTTGTGTTATTGGCCGTATTCATCACAGTTTTCCTATCCTTAGGAGTATTTACTAACATAGCAGAAAAATTCTGGTCAGTTATTCTGCCAGGTGAAAGACTCGATATTCCGATTATTTCTTCAGTAAGTGAACATCAACCCATGACTTGGGCTGAATTGTTTCAACACATTCACATAATGACTTTCTTTATACCTCTCGGTATGTATTATTGTTTGAAAAAACCAACTGATATAAATATCATAATTCTAATTTTAGGAATTACTACAATATACTTCTCTGGTTCTATGGTCAGGTTGATACTATTATTAGCACCAGCTGCTGCGCTTCTGAGTGCTATGGCGATTGATAAGCTTCTCTATACATATTCTCTAAGTGCTCATGGAAAAATGGCTTTAACGAAAAGAAAGATACGAATAACGAAATCAATTGGAAGAGATGAGGCAATAATCGCTTATCTTGTTATCTTTGGTTTGTTAGTAACTTTCTCACTTCATAGTGTAAAATTAGGAGAGCAATTCGCTAACTCTGAAATGGCACCAGTTTTCTTTCTTCAACCAGGTGTCCCTGCAACAGATTGGCAAGAAACACTTCTATGGTTGAGAACAAATGCGCAAGGGGACGGTATTGTACCAAACAGCCCTGCAGTTGTGATGAGTTGGTGGGATTATGGTTATTGGATTACGAATTATGGAAATGCAACGTCTCTTGTTGATAATGCTACTACTAATAAAACGCAAATAGGAACTGTTGGTACTATGCTTATGTGGAATTTCACTGAATCAGTGAAATTAATGTACAAATACAATGTCAAATATGTACTAATCAATTCACAAGCTGGAATTCCAGGACTAGGTTCAGATTTAAGCAAAGCTATTTGGTGTATCAGAATAGCTGGGGCAACTGTACCACAATACGGAGTCAATGAAGAAGAATACTACGGGTTAACAGAAGATCAGCGAGGATACGAGTATAAAGATAGATACTATGACTCTGTAGTTTATAGATTAGCTGCTTACGATCAGGATTCTGGATTCGCTTGGGATTCAACTTTCAGCGGAACCCCCTCGAGTAATAATCCTGGTTTATTAACCAAGGCTACTGAAAACCCAGTTCATGATCTAACAGGTGATGATGGTTTTACTTACTTTAAAGAAGTATTTCGAAGCTATGGTTTTACTCAATACGCTCAGACTGCGCGACTATACCCATTAATTCGAATTTTTGAAGTTATCTATCCTGAAAATATAGCACAAGCATCTGCAGAACTATTTAGTAGATATCCGATAGAAAGTGATTCAGAGTAATTCTGAATTTACTATTTTTTATTTATTTTCTTACATTAGGTGAGGGAATAGTTGTCTTATTTAGTAAGGTTATCAAAAAAACTAAAAAATATTAAGGGTTCTTACTTTGAGAAATAAGGGTGTGTTAATTAAAGACAACCCAACCAAAACGCTTTTAAAAATTGAACAAGGGGAATTATTAAAATATAACCAAAACATTAGTGTTTCTAATAAAAAAGGTGTATAAAAGATGAGTTCCAAAGAAAAACCTCATTTAAATTTAGTAATCATAGGTCACGTTGACCACGGTAAGTCTACAATGACTGGACATTTACTCTATCTTTGCGGTAGTGTGAGTGATCGTGATCTACAGAAATTTGAAAAAGAAGCAGAGTTAATCGGTCGAGGTAGTTTCAAGTTTGCTTGGGTTCTAGATAAATTGAAAGAAGAGCGAGAAAGAGGAGTAACAATCGATCTTGCATTCTATAAATTTGAAACCAAGAAGTATTATTATACTATCATTGACGCCCCTGGCCACCGAGATTTCGTTAAGAACATGATTACAGGTACTTCACAAGCTGATGCCGCAATTCTAGTTGTAAGCGCAGGAACTGGTGAATTTGAAGCTGGAATTAGTACTACAGGACAAACAAGAGAACATGCTTTGTTAGCAAAAACTCTTGGGGTTGATCAAGTAATAGTAGCAGTAAATAAGATGGATCTTGCTGGTTACAAACAAGAACGTTTTGAAGAAATTAAAAACGAAATGGAAAGAAACCTTAAACTCTTCGGATTTGACACGAAAAAAGTAGATTTCGTTCCAGCTAGTGGGATGAAAGGAGACAATCTTGATAAAAAATCAGACTCTATGTCATGGTATACTGGTCCTACCCTTCTTGCTGCCCTAGATAATTTCGTAGTACCACCCAAACCCATGGATAAACCACTTCGCCTTCCGATTCAAGATGTCTATACAATTACAGGTATTGGTACAGTTCCAGTAGGTCGTGTTGAAACCGGAGTTTTGAAACCTAAAGACGAAGTTATTTTCCAACCAACTGGTAAGAAAGCTGCAGTTGTGTCTATTGAAATGCATCACGAAGATATTGCTGAAGCAATTCCTGGAGATAATATTGGCTTTAACTGTAAAGGATTATCCAAGACAGATGTTCGTCGCGGTGATGTTGTTGGTCACGCTACAAAACCTCCAACTATCGCAAAAGAATTCATTGCAACTGTGCAAATAATCAGACATCCTTCTGCAGTAGCAGCTGGTTATACTCCTGTTATCCATTGTGGAACTGCTCAAGTAGCAACAAGATTTGCTGAACTAAAATCCAAGACAACCAAAGGAGAAACAACTGCTAAACCAGATTTCCTCAAGAACGGTGATGGTGCAGAAGTAGTGATGATTCCTACACGTGACATGGTTATTGAACAGTATGCTGATTTCCCACAACTCGGACGTTTTGCAGTCAGAGATATGGGACAAACAGTAGCTGTTGGTATTGTCAAGAAAGTAACTCCAAAATAAACTTTCTTTTTTTTCTTTTATTTTTTCTAAAAATTTTTTCCAAATATATCCTTCTATTTTTAGTTTGAAGGTACAATATTGTCTGTTACTTCTGCAGGTACAAAGGGTTGAATATCTGTATATTTCTGCCCTGTTCCAATAAACAAAATTGGTCGTTGACTCATGTGAGTTATGGAAACAGCAGCTCCTCCTTTAACATCTGCATCCATTTTGTTGAGAATTGAAGCATCTATTCCTACTTTCTCATTAAACAACAAAACTTGAGATATTAATGAATTTCCAGTTAATGCATCACCTACGAATACGTTGAGATCTGGTTCTGCAACTTTACATATTTTTTGGAGTTCATTCATAAGATTTGAACTTGTTTCGATTCTTCCTGCGGTATCTATTAAAACCACATCAATATTCTTTGAAACTGCGTGATTAATGGCGTCAAAAGCTACAGCTGCGGCATCTGAACCATAGGTTTGTGCGATGACACGAATACCTAGATTCTCACCATGTTTTTGGAGTTGATGAATACTTCCTGCTCTATATGTATCGGCAGCTGCGAAAACACACGAATAATCTCTATCTAGTAAATATTTACCAATTTTAGCAATTGATAGTGTTTTTCCTACCCCATTAACTCCAAAGAACGCTATAATAAAAGGCTCTTTTTTCTTCTTCGCTTCTTCTAATATCTGGTTAAAATTAATTACTTGGGGAGGTTCTAATATTTCCAGCATAACCTCTTTTAGGGTTGCTAATACTACTGATTTTGTATTGGAAAGACGAGTATGTTCGGTTTTCAGTAGTTTTTCTTCTAACTTTTTGCAGACAGCATCAGCTGTTTTTACTGCTACTTCATTTTGAATTAGTATGTCTTTAAGTTGAATACTAACCTTTCGAATTGATTTAGGAGAAAAATCTGTGAGAGTGATTTTTTTAACAAGTTTCGAGACGCTTTTTCGTAGTTGATCAAAAATTGGTTTCACGTCCCTTAGGATTACATAACAGTTTTAACTACTCTATCTATCTCTCTTAACCTTTCTACTACTTCATTGTAACTAGACTTTATTTGAGTAATTTGATTTTCCACTTCAGTCTTTTTTTTCTTAATAACTTTAATGGCATCAGAGAGAGATTTTTCACTGTGAACTCCTGCACCAATCGTTACAATAACATTCTTTGTATCTTTAACTGATGCATAGATAAAATTACCTGCTCCAATTGGAACAAGAACATTTTGATTTTTTTCTGATTTTTCTATATCTGATAGAGTCTGTTCTGCACTATGGATTTCGTTAAAATAACCATTCAAAATCTCTATTTGTTGGTTATACCTTGTTGCTTGTTGTTCCAATTGCTGAGCAACTAGTAGCAAATTGTTTAGTTCATCTTGAGAAATCTTTTGAGACACATTTTCTTTTGTCAACACAATCACTTTCTTTTAGGTATGGCTAGTTTATCTTCAACAGTAAAGGTTTTGATGACAACATCCTTTATTTCTTCGGGATCGGTTATTTCTTTAATGTCTTTTGGATTAATGAATATAACATTCCTTTTCACTCTATGTTTACTTCCAATTACGGAATAAACTTGTTCTAAAGCATCTTCTTCGTTAAGTGCTCTAACATATTTTCCAAAAGAAATTTTTCTCTTTATCTTCTTAAATTCTCCACGAATATGGTAGGTTTTTACAGAACTCATTTGTTTTCACCGAGTATTAACATTTTGCAGATTGTAAAAGGCTTTTTCAATTTTTTGAATCCATAGTCTTTATGGTGCCATTAAAACCTCAAAGACTCTCATGCTTTCAGGACCTGTGCTGTCGGTTCCCAAAACGGCACCCTTTGAATTAGCTAGTATTCCCACTCTTGGATATGGGATTCCGCGGTTAATTGTACACACATCGGTTCTCACACGCAAAATTGAGGATATTTCACCTATTTCTTCTTCAGATAGAAGAGGGTGAACTAGTGCACCTCGATTTGTGCACATTGCTATGCTACCAACAAGTGGGGATCCAAGTAAACTTCCAACAGTTACACTAACATCCAAGCTATCTTTAATTTGATTTTGAGCTTTTTTCTCAAAAACATCACTAATTATGGCCCCTTTATCATTCATTACTATCAGGTTAGCGAGAGCTGTGAATTTACTATCTATTTCAACTATTTCCACATTATTTTCTAGCGATTCTTTGATATTTCCAATTTCTTTGTCTCCAACGTTAGAAGGTACAAATAAAGTATTTGAATTTCCAACAATTAAAGTACCAACCAAAACTGAATTAGCTATGGTGCTTTGACTAATATTAACGTTTAAAGTTTCTGAAATTATCTTTTGGGAACTATCTTTAATACCAAAAGGAACAACGGCATATTTCTCTGTTGCCAAAGCAAAAATACCTAAACTAGAATTTCCTAAGATAATAGTTTTAGAAATATCCAGATTGATCACCTCGAAAAAATAGGAGGAAATTAGTTTTCCTCTTCTGATTCTTCTTCTTTTTGTCCTTTCTCGATTTCTTCTTGATTTTCTTCGGTTTCTTGAGTGTCTTCAGTTATTTCTTGAATCTCCTCTTCAGGAGAGACATCATCGTCCTCTTCTTCCTCTTCTTCATCCTCTTCTTCTAGTTCTCCTGGGATTGCAAGACCTTCTAGTTCAGGACGAATTGATATGTCGACTTTCTCATGAATAAGTTCAACTGTAGCAATCTTTTCTTCATCAATGGTTTCAACAATTGCACGAACCTTTACTTTCCTTGGAGGTTTTTGAATACCTCTTTTCCATAAAAATTCATTTAATTCATTAGTAATAATAACAAAATCAGCTTTTGTGTGCTTAACTATGAACTCCTTTAACATTCGTATTGCTCTTGGGGTTCTTCTATATGGCGCGGTTTTGTTTAGCTTGGGGTAAAATGGGACGGTATAAATATTTTCAATAGCTTCTTGAGACATCTCTTTTCATCTCCTATCTTTTGATACGGGTCTTTCTCCAATGCCTTCTTTTAGGATGATTCCTAAACTTGCGATTGGTTCTAATAACGCACCAACTGGGAACTGGACTATTTCTTTTGAGCATTTTTCCATATCTGATTTTTTGTGAAAGGTTTCTATATCTTGCCATTATAATCTCCTCACATCTACTTTTGTATCTCTTTTTTGCCCTTGGATCTTACGTAGAACATCCTTGAGTTGGTTATCATTTAGCTTCTCTTTTATTGCACCTTGTTGTGCTAACTGAATCAATCGTAATTCAACAGCTTCTGCTAGTTGAGGTCTTACTAATCTAACATTAGCGAGTCTTTGCTTAGCTTCTTCATTAAGTATTTGACGAAGGATTGCTTGTTTTTGGGCTTCAAGTGATTCTTTTTGTTCTTCTTGAGCTCTTGCTGCTTCTTGATCTTGTATTTGGGCAAGTTTTCTCT
>DAOVKB010000033.1:0-11764 GCA_030631995.1 archaeon
AAGGAGTAGGGGAGTTTGTTACAGCACTAGTTGCATCAGCAATGGTAAATTACAGAAGAAGATCTTCTGGTAGATAATAGCTAGTCAAACAAGAACGCAATGTTTTTCAGCGTTTGAATAAAATTTACTTCAATGAGTAAAAAATTCAGAAGAACCTCCAATCTAAAGATTTACGTTACTTATTACTTAATGTTCCTTTTAGGTGCAATATTATTCATTGTAGGATTATATACATATGATAGGGGGGCTTCAATTTCTGAACAGGGAGGGGAGGGGAGAGGATTGGAAAATGCTGGAATCATTTTTATCGTTTTAGGGATTCTCTTTGTAATTTTATCTTTTATCTATTCTAGAAGAGGTGCGCGAGTTATTGGAGTTAATTGTCCTTATTGTCATGGAACTGGATATATGGATGCTGGAAGAGGAAAAGAAGCTCGAACGGAAATGTGTCCTGTTTGTGATGGAACTGGAAAGATGTATGATAAAACAGCCAAACAGTTTTTAGAGGAAAAGAAGCATCAAGAAAAAGAAATTTCAGAAAAAAAGGATGTTCAGAAGAATGAGGAAGAAGAGGATGAAGTAAAAACCTCATAAACAATCCTTTGCGTTTGCTTAACTGCTTAATATTTAAGAATGTAAAACTTCTAGTGATCATAATGGTGAGACTCACAATAATCTATGGTGAAGGGAAAGGCAAGACAACTTATTCTTTAGGACACATCTATCTCCAGTCTTTACTGAAGAAAGAAATAACTGTTGCTCAATTTCTCAAAACAGGAAAGAATTGTGGGGAATGCTATTTTTTCAAAGAATATGATGCGATTGAATGGTTTTATTTCGGTAAAGAAGAGTTCTTTACTAAAACAAGCAATAGAAGAGATTTTAGGAATTCCATTAAAATAGGCATTCAAAAATTGAAAGATTCTTTTGAGATTAACAAACGAAATATACTGTTATTAGACGAGTTAGGTGTAGCGCTTTTCTTTAAGCTTGTGAGATGGAAAGAAATCCAAACGCTATTCAAATTTATAACAGAGGAAATAATTATCACCGGAAGAAAAATACCTCTAAATATTAGAAAAAAAGCGGACAACTTAATCTATGTTGATGAAAAAAAACATCCGTATAACAAAGGTATTGAAGCTAGAAAAGGGATAGATTTCTAGAAGCATGTTTTTAATTTATGTTATGTGCTAAAAGATGGTAGAATAATCTTTTTTTCTTTACTTTTACAATGGGGTCTCCCTTCGAAGAAGTTAAATTTAGGAAAGTTAGATAGTATATTAAGTATTATCTTTATATACTCTAACCTCTTGTTTGAATTAGCATTGGTGCATAATGATGAGTAAGAAGAAACAGGAAGAAACAGCCAAACCAGATGCAAAAGAAATAGAAGAAGAATATGAAGAACACCTAATTGAAATAGCCCAAAAAGAAAGCGAAGAAAAAGCAGAAAAAGAAGTAATAATGAAACTAAAAGATATCCCAGGCTTAGGTAAAAAAACTCTCGATATTCTTACTGAAAATGAGATAATAACTATTGAACAATTAATGACCACTAGATTGATTGAACTTCAAGATTTAGGAGTGCAGAGGGCTGTTGCTAAAAAAATACGAACAACAGTAACAGAAATGATTCCAAAATACAAATTCTTCAAAGAAGAAATTAGTTTGGAAGATATTCCTGGAATTGGAAAAGGCACAGCTGATATGTTAAGAGAAAAAGGTCTGAATGTCTATCTTCTTGAAACTACACCAATTAGAGAACTGGAAGAAAAATATGGAATAACATCAGCAGCAGCAAAGAAATACAAAGTTTCTCTTAAAGATTTACGTGGTGGAATTGAATTTATCAATGCATATGACATTCTAGAGAAACAAAGAGATGCACCAGCGTTTACTTATGGTATTAAATCATTAGATGCATTAACAACAATAGATGAATTAAACGTATCTGGGGTGAGATTAGGTGAAACTGTTGAAATGTTTGGTCCTTTTAGATCGGGTAAATCACAATTGTGTCATCAACTCTGTGTAACTGTACAACTACCCTCAGAACTAGGAGGAGTAAATAAGAAAGCAGTTTTTATTGATACTGAGGGAACCTTTTCTCCTAGTAGAATAAAAGCTATTCATGGTAAGTTACAGAAGGATTTAGGATGGGAGAAGAAATTCGAAGATGTTCTAAGAGATATAACATATGCAAGAGCATATAATTCTGATCATCAAATGAGTTTGGTTGAAAGATTGTTGGAATTATTTTACAATCATAAAGATGAGTATGGATTAGTAGCATTAGATTCAGCTACAGCTCACTTTAGAGCAGAATATGCAGGTAGAGGTACACTTGCGGAAAGGCAACAAACAATAAATTATCATCTTGGTATACTCGGTAGATTAGCAGATACTTATAATGTTGCTATAGCAATTACAAATCAAGTTCAATCAAATCCTGCGGCGTTTTTTGGAGATCCTACACAAGCAATAGGCGGGAACATTTTGGGTCATTGGGCAATTACAAGATTTTATTTACGAAAATCAAAGGGAGAAAAAAGAATTATTCGTATTTATGATTCACCATATCTTCCTGAAACTGAAGCAGTGTTTGCTATTACTCCTGAAGGATGTGTTGATGTAGAAGGAAGCGAGTAGTTTCTAAAGAAACTTGATTAGTTCATCATATAACCGCAAAAAGGACAGTGTTTCCAGTTAATGTTAATTGTATTTTTGCATCCTGGGCACCCACCTTTTAGATTTTTAGGAATTTTAGTTGGCTTTATACTGGGTGTGCCATAACGAGTTGGTGATGATAAACCAATCATTTCCCTGGATTCAAACGATGGTTTGGGTTTTATATCCGTATCATATTGAAAATCAAGATCATCATCCATATCCAATGTAGGCTCATGAGGCGTTGAGTCTGCGAAAAGGTTTCTAATATCAATATCCTCATCATTTACATCAATACGGTCTCTATAAGTTCTACTTGATTCATTCGGAGAAGATGAAAATAGATCCAAAGAGGAGAAACTTGATTCTGAATCTAAGGAGGAAAGATGTGGTGTACCTGCAGTGACTGAATCATATTTTACTTTATCATAAATTTTGCAATAATCTATTATTGGGCAAGGTGATAACTCTGGGGGGAGATTTGCTGATGGATCAATGAAAGTTCTTCCAACTAATAGAGAGCCATTAGTCATTTGTATTTTTAATCCCTGATCTAAAATTGCTTGGAGAATTGCTCTTGGGTCATATGTTTCACCCTGAATTTCTATAACACCCTTTATATCATTAAGATTCATTCCAATTCGTATATAGATTCCTCTTGATATGTTAAAAAATAAGTATCATATCGATATTAATGAGGGTATTACCCTTGTTGGAATCTTTACCCCTCTTGATACTTCAAATGAATAGCTTTTGTTACTCTATTTAGCCAATCATCCAGTTTCTCAACTAACTCGCTATGCACGTCTGGTAAGAGAATATCAGACTCAGGCATTTTGCCTATTCTTTGAACCCAAGAATTAAGTTCATATAACATTGGTGACATACCAACATGAGTCTCTACCTCATCTCTGAGTTCCTCTAGCATTTTAGTTATAGAGCCACAACTGGATTGAGGGCTTATCATTTGAGTAATGTGTTTGAATTTTGCAGAAACCGCGGAAAAAGCTGCATCTGCTGCATCTGAAGATGAAACGTCTCCTGTTTCTTCAACACCTGGTGATACATACTCTTGAGGAGGTGGAGTTGCCTCTGCGGCAGGTGGTGGTGCTGATTCAGCGGCGGGGGAGGGTGCTGCCACTGCAGCAGGCGGTGGAGCTGATTTTTTACCTCTTTTAGTTGTCATTCCATCAATTTTAGTATCTAGCTTTGATATCTGGGTTGATAGCTTATTTATTGCTTCATTTACATTTTGCACAAGATTCGACAATTTGTTTATTGAGTTTATTAGTTGAACTAGCATTTCTTCTGGGCTACTCATTTACTCTCACAACTAAATTGAACACTTTGTATATAAAAAAACTTTTGGAATAGGAAGCGTTAGATGAGCTCCAGAGAAAGTATTTACTCATAAGACTTTTACCTTACATAATCTTAATAAATCGAACAAACTTTTCATAAATGAGGCTAATGAGCGAAAGAGATATCGTAGAGTTATTAGTGAGATGGCGATCTCTTGCATTGATGCTAGAAAGAGAAGAATTCAGAAAGATAGCTGGAGATCAAAAAGGATTAATCTCAGCAGTACTTATGATATTGTTAGAGATGCAACAGGGTAAATCAGGAGTCTATTAAAGGTATAACCTTGAGATTATTAGCAAATGCCAAAGGTTATGAGTATATGTTATCTGAAGATGAATTCTGGCCAAGAATCGCAATAGAAGCAAATGAGCTTAAAAAGGAATTACCTACATTTAAGCCAGTTGATGGAAATACTCTACTATGGCGAGGATTTATCTTTGGAGCGGGTTTGTATGAGGGGGGGGTGTTTGTTTTAGAAATTGATATACCAAGAGAATATCCATTTAAACCACCAAAAGTGAAAATGCTTACCAAGGTTTTTCATGCAAATGTTTTTGATACGAGAATTTGTGTTGGTGTTCTTGGTGTCGATTGGACACCAGCTAATAATTTAGTGGATGTTATTGAATCCATTCGTTTCATTTTGAGTAATCCAAATCCTGATGATCCACTTAATTCAACTGCTGCCAATTTAATGAAGAGAGATCCAAAGGAATATGCAAGAAAAGTTATAGAGTATAAAGAAAAATATGCTACATTTGAACAAATCGGAAGATATAGCTTATAGGGAGATAGTATTGCTGAATTGAGGGATAATTCTATCTGCATAAGGAATTCTTATTTAGATTAGAGAAAAAATTAATACAATGTCACAGGGTTATATACAGGAGATATTTTCAAGTTTCCAAGGAGAAGGAGCTTCAGTAGAAGGTAGCTGTTATGGATTGCGACAAATCTTCATTAGGTTAGCAGGATGTCCTCTCGCTCAAGGATTGCTAGGAACAAAAGGTTGTATATGGTGTGATTCACCGGAAGCAAAAGCAAATCAACCTAAGCAATGCCTGATAGAAAGAAAAGCAGGTTCACAATCCTTTGTAAACATAAACAACCCAGTAACAGCAGAAAATGTATTGAAAACCATAAGAAACTTAACAACTAATGATTTGCATTCAATTAGCTTCACTGGTGGAGAACCTCTACATCAGCCTGAATTTCTGGAAAAATTGCTTATTCTTCTCAAAAAAGAGAATTATAAGACGTATCTAGAAACAGCTTATATCGATAATATAGACTTTTTGAAACGAGTTACACATTTAGTTGATTTCGCTTGTGTTGATGTTAAAGATCGTAGTGCAGAGGCATCACTCAAGTGGGATTTATTAGTTGAGAGGGAGATTGAAATGTGTAAAATATTAAAGAACAACACTAAAGTCTTTGCAAAAACTGTAATATCTAAATCTTCAAGAAAAGAAGATTTTGAAGTAATAGCAAGATTATGTGGTAAAATAGGGGTACCGATAGTTATTCAAATTGTTACTCCACCAGCTAAATCTAAAATCTTGCAACCAACATGGGAACAAATAATTGAGCTTTCAGGAATAGCTGCAGAACATCTCCCTCCTGATAAGATAGGATTATCAGTTCAAATGCACAAATTATTGAATATATTATAAAAGGTAATTAAAATGGATTTAAAAAGTAAAGAATTATCCGATGTTCAAGCACATGAATCAAAAATCCAGATAGGATTACGTAGAGTGGGGGTTTGTAATGTACCAAAGATAATTCGAAGAAAAAGAAGAGGAATATATAATGAATTATCTGCTAGAATAGATGTTTTTGTTGATCTACTCCCGAGTAAAAGAGGCATCCACATGTCAAGAAACATTGAAGCTATCAATGAGGTAATCTCTACATTAAGTAGTGAAGTAATAACTGATAGTGAAGAGTTATGCGCTAAAATTGCGGAAAAGGTTATTGAAGTGCAACCAGGAGCTAATTTTGCTGAGGTGAATCTTAGTGCTGATTATGAAATGGAAACCTTTTCAGAAGCAATTTTAGAAAATAAATCCAGTGTTCATGTACTTAGATCTGGGGCTTATGCAGAAAGAACTGGTAATGAAATAAAGATCACAAAGATTATTGGTGCAGAGGTGGAGGGAACTACTGTTTGTCCATGCTCACAAGAATTATCAAAAGATATTACTAAAGAAAGATTGTTGAAAGAAGGTTTCAGCACAGACGATATTGATAAAATCTTGAAACTTGTTCCCATAGCTGCGCATAATCAAAGATCAAAATCAATTTTACTTTTTGAACAACCAAGAGATGCTGAAAGAGTAGAACTAGAAGATATTATTAAAATTCTTGAAAATTCAATGAGTTCTCCTGTTCATGAAGTATTAAAAAGAAAAGATGAACAGGCTGTCGTTCTTTATGCTCATCAGAATCCAGTTTTCGTAGAAGATGTTGTTCGTTCTATTTTACAAAAGGTAGTTGAAAGATTCACTGAGCATCCAGAGGAAACAATTATTGCAGTTAAACAGATAAACTATGAAAGTATACATCAGCATAATGCAGTAGCTGAAGTAAGGACAACACTGAAGAAGCTAAAAGAGCAATTAAATGGATTTGAACAAATTGAAGAAGATTGAGTATCGATCTTATAATATTGTTGTAGAAGATTTCGAGAACAACATAATATATGATGGTTCACAGTTATCCAGCCAATATATAGCAAATAATTACAACGTTTTAGGAAATAGCATCCTCGTTTTTAGAGGTGGAATGAGCTTATCTCCTGCAGAAATGATAGATATCAAGGATATTCAAAGAGAATCACATTTAGCCGAGATTCTGATAAGTTCCGATGATAGTTTACATATAATTATTGAAGAATTCGATATTCAACCCCCAAATTTAGAGATAGAATATTATCGTCTTCGATTGCTTACATTAATAATCTTGGAAAAATTGAATTTAAAGGGGATAAAAGCCCAGAGAAAAGGAACAGACATATACATTGGTGAGAAAAAGCTAAATGTTGCAATTGCTTCAGTAGGAGTAACTAATAGTAAAATACACTTTGGATTAAATGTTGGAAGTTCGGGGTTTCCACAGCATGTAACTGCAATAGGATTATTAGAACTCGAATTTGAAGATAGTCAACTTAAGGAATGGATAATATCTATAGTTAAACAGTATATTGATGAACTACAGATGGTAAAAGAGGATGTATCGAAAACTAAATCAATTTAGGGGAAAAATATGAAATTAAGGATTTCAGGGGATAAGTTAACCATAGCTTCTGCACACATGTTAGTAAGACATGACAAATGTGCGAAAATTCATGGACACAATTATCAAATAGAAATTGAGATTGAGGGAGAACTTGATGAAAATAATATGATTATAGATTTTGGTTTGTTTAAATCAGATATGATAAAAATGTTAAAAAAGTTTGATCACAAAATCTTGATACCATCAGAGAGCAAAGATTTACAAATTGAAACTAAGGATAAGCAAATAATCATTAATACTTGTGAAGGAAAGCTTTACCGTTTGCCAAAAGAGGATGTAGTCTTTATTCCAATAGAATCAACAACAGTTGAGCTGTTTTCAAAACATATCCATAACTTGATAAAAAAGCAATACCCGCAATTTAAAATTACAATTATAATGTCTGAAACCCCAACAAGCACTGTTGTATATTCAGGAGAAGATTGAATAGGTGGAAACGGAAATCATAGAAGGGGAAGATTATGAGTGTAGCAATTGTTTTGTTTTCTGGAGGATTGGATTCCACTGCTTGTGTTTATTGGGCTATAGATAGGTATGAAAAAGTTATACTATTGAGTTTGCTTTACGGGAGCAAAGAGGATGAGGTTATAGAAAGAGTAAACCAAAAATATAGTTCTCTTCTATCTTTGGAAGGGAAGATTATTTCAATTCCCTTTCTAGGGGAGTTTGCTAAGTTTGCAGGTTCCAAGTTATCAAAAGGGGAAACAGACCCTCCTTCCTTATCAAATTTCTCTGAACTTGATCGGAAAGCAATTACAAATGAAACAGCGAAACAAGTATGGGTTCCTGGTAGAAATTTCTTGTTTTTGTCTATTGCAGCATCTTTTGCCGATAGTATGAAAGAGCCTGTTGATATTGTTTTTGGGGCAAATTTAGAAGAGGGAGAAACATTTCCTGATAATACAAAAGAATTTGTTGATAAAATGAACGAATCGCTTACTTTAGGGTGTATGAACAAAGTGAGAATTCAAGCACCTTTTCATGATTCATTAAAAAACAACATTGTAAATTATCTTGATAAGAAAGGAGCAAATCTTGAATTTTCTTCTTCCTGTTATAATGTAGAAGATTGGACAAATGATGGAAAACCTATTCATTGTGGTAAATGTGAGTCCTGTTTAAGGCGTAAAAGAGCATTCAGTAATGCAGAAATTTCTGATAAAACGCTCTATAAGTGAGAAAAACACCATAAAAAGAAATTCTTATTTAGTATTCTGCCTTATGTTTAATAATTGGGGTGATAATTTATGGTTTTCCGAATTTTTTCGGTACAGAAAGATGGCAGTTATCATGAGGTTCCTCCTGTAAAAGAAAGTTTAGTTTATGAAGGGGATGCTTTTCTAATAATCGACAGAAGAGGTAAGAAAATTTACATCTATAGAAAAACTGGTATATCTAGTGCTTTGTCATATTCCGCAGGAAGAGCCGCAACAAACTTGAAAACAATTAGAGGATCGAAATATCGGGTTATTAATATTGAACAGGAAGATAAAGATCGAATTCTCACATACATTTTGGATAAGATGGAATCACATCCAACATCCGAAATTAGAGCAGAACCCTTTTCTGAGAAACAACCAACATCATTTGTCTATGGTGAAAAAACTAGACCAATAATACAAGAAGACCTTGGCTCATCAGAGCCACTGACTATCTCATTTGAAGAAAGTGAAGCTGTAATAAGAGATGTAGTCAAAGATAGAACTCAAATTGGTGAATTGAAAAACTATGATGTTGAAGAAATTGTTAAGACTCTTGCATCAAAAATTCTCTTCGATACAAATATTGAAACTGCTAAAAGCATGGAAAAACCTCCACGCCATCATCTTAGATCTGAATTAATTAAAAAAATAGATGTGTTACTGGATAGTATATATTAAAAAAAGCAATATCTAAAATTCTATATTAATCAGTTGAGAGATTAGTTTTCAACTGTTCCTTTTAACTTTTGCAATGAAGAAACCTTCTGTTTCATGAATATGGGGATATAATTCTTGTGCTTTGTTTTGTAGTAGTCGAGATGGTAAACCTAGCATTGGAGTTGTTTCTGCTAAAGAAAAATTACTGTTTTTTTCTAAAAAGGAAGATAGTATTTCATGATTTTCTTCTCTATATAAAGAACAGGTTGAATAAACAATAGTTCCCTCTTTTTTAACAAGTTTTGAAGCTTCATTGAGTAAATCTCGCTGTAGATTAATATACCATCTCAAATCTCTTTGCTTTACTCTCCATTTTATCTCAGGTCTAGAAGAATAAGTACCTGATCCTGAACAAGGAGGATCAAGAAGGATTTTATCATATTCTTTTCTTGTTTGATTATGAAGTGTTCTTGCATCCGCTTGCGTGGTTTTCACTGAAGTTATGCCAAGTAGTTTTAATCTATCTTTCAATATCTTCATTCTTTCTTCACTAATATCCACAGCCTCAATATTCCTACCATCCCCAAGCATTGCTGCTAGATGAGAGGTTTTTCCGCCTGGAGAAGCACACATATCGAGTATTTTTTCTCCCTTCTGAGGGTTTAAAACAAGTGAAACCAATGCAGAAGCTTTTTGTTGAATTACTATTTTTCCATCTTTAAATTCATCATATTGAGGGATGGGGGTTTCACTTTCTGTTATCTTAATAAGTCCATCAATCTCTTTTACAGCTTCAAAAGCTATGTTTTTACGCCTAAAATTTGTGGTGATTTCTTCAATATTAGATTTGAAAGGATTTACCCTAACATATACTGGGAGATTCTGAATAAAAGTAGATACTAACTCTGTTGCAAAATTCTCATCCCACTGATTTATGAATTTTCTAACAATCCAAGTGGGAGTAAAAAACTCAATAGACAATTTAGAAGCTAAATCTACTCTATTCTCATAAAGTTCTTCCTCTTTTATTTCCTGTATCAATTTCAGAATCTCATCAAACCCTAGTTCCTTAATGTTTTCATAATGGGGATCAAGGTTCTCTTTTACGTATTTAAATTGCTTATTATCGATTTTCAATAAATATGTTGCAATTCTAAGTAGAGCTCGATTCTTGCTTGATATTTTTTTGATAGAAAAAGACGAACTGCTCTTTTTTATATAAAGATCAATAACATTCAATTTTCTGAAAATTTCAAAAACCAAAGAATATAGTATTGATTCTTCTTCTCGGTTCAATTTATATTCGGAAATGATCCTTCTAAGTTCAACACGGATAGATTTCCCTTTCTCGATTTGAGATAAGATTGTTATTACTAGTGGAATCAGAGAATTCATTATACTCCCCCATCATTGAGTATCTTCTATTTAAGAAAAAACTTAAGCTAATTAAGTTTTAGCTCTTCATAAGATTTCCAATTTATTGTTTCGTGTGGATAGAACAGAACTTTTTCATTTGTTTCCAATTGTAGTATTTGTGAAAATTTTCTTAATGAAATGTTGCAATAATCCAGGAAGGGGATAAAAACGTAGTTAATCTTATGTTTTTGATATTCATGGGCTCTTCTTGTATCCAAATTGAAACTCAAAATGGTTGAAATATTATTTTTCTTCAACTGTTCAAAATCATTCTGAGAAAAGCTGTGTCTTTCAAGTACAATGGAAAGTTTTGAATCACCAGGAGCATAGGGATAAGTCAACCATTTTTTATTTGAATGACTTAACGATGAAAGAAAATCTTCAAATGAAAGATTAGGAAGGTTCCAGTATGGTATTGTTTTCTCTGAATTCAATGTCAGATTAAAAGGTTCAATTTTACTTATTCCAAGTGTTTGAACAAAGTATTTGAAACTCCCATTTTTTGCATATATCCATTTTTCTGGGAGTTTAATTGTCTTTATATTATTCGTAACTAGTGATCGTAAGATCTCAAAATTGCTTTCAGATAGAGGAAAATTTTTGGTAGTAAAAGGAAGAGGTAAAACTGTTAATACTAGATTTGCTTTGTTTTCGTTCATAAAATGTATCAACCTTAGATTTACAAAAGGAGACACTACAATACTCTTGACATTTATTGCGCTTAAGACTCTTGGAGCATATGTTCCAAACTCAATTCCAAAATCTGATGATTGATACACTTCTTTATCAGTTAAATTTCGTAAAGAAGCAATAATTTCTTCTAATGTCTTAGTCATTCTAATCAAGAAATTATGAACTGCTTAAAAAAGAATTTGGGGGCAAAGTTGAAACTGAAATAGTTATTCTTCTTTTTTCCAACCACTTTTTATCCAAGCCTTTTTCATCTTAGGATTTTTTTCAAGAAATTTATTGATAACTTCCTTTGGAACTTTGTTCATTGCACAAGAAAAGTTTGCACATTTTTTACATGCAAATCCAAGCAAAACCTTGGAAAAATACCCTGCAACAATTAAGAATAGAACTGTACTAATTAGTATTCCCACTCCCAATACGATATTACCTTCAATATTCATAAAGAAGTAGACTATCCCCCATAT
>DAOVKB010000093.1:0-4269 GCA_030631995.1 archaeon
GACTTCAGGAAAATATACCTGAGAAAAAACTTTTAGATTTTATTGAAGGACAGAATAAGGATGAATCTGTTGATGGAATACTTGTTCAGATACCTCTTCCAGATCATATAGACGAGGATTTTGTTATAGAAAGTATTGATCCGAGCAAAGATGTTGAAGGGTTATCTCCTGGAAATGTCTATGCATGGGCTAAAGCTTTACCCAACCTTGTACCTGCAACAGCTCTAGGTGTTTTAGCATTGTTAAAATTCTATAAAATTCCAATAGAAAGTAAACATGTAGTGGTTGTCGGGAGAAGCATGATTGTAGGAAAACCAGTTGCACATTTATTTCTTAAAGAAAATGCTACAGTTACTATATGTCATTCTAGAACTAAATCTCTCGAAAAACATACTCGTGATGCAGATATACTTATTGCAGCAGTTGGAAAACCCCATCTCATTAAAAAGGGAATGATTAAGGAGGGTGCGGTTGTTGTTGATGTCGGTATAAACTTTGAAGACGGTAAGCTAATTGGTGATGTAGATTATGACGATTTAAAAACAGAAGCAAGTTATATCAGCCCAGTTCCAGGTGGTAGTGGTCCTGCAACCGTATGCATATTAGCTAGTAATCTCTTATTAGCATTTGAATTGAAAAAGAGCAAAGATGATGAAGACAAAATAAACTGCTTAAAAACCTATTATGAGAACTATAGCACCATTGGGGAAAATGGTTTTTGTGTTTAATTCATATGCAAAGTTATTTAGGAAAAACAAAATATCTAGAAACTATGGTCGATATTACCATTACAGAAGAAATCGAAATCGATGATCAAAATTATGGTATAACTGTGGTATTTCTGGAAAATGCTATTTCTCTATTCATCTATGAAGAATCACCAATTTTTGGTACTTTCAGTGTTTCCGTACCTGGTACTTCTATAATGCCCGCTTCTACCCTTTATATAACTGGATCAAAGAACGAGCAATTTGTAAGAATAATAGGAGAAAGACTTGCTACAAAACTACAGAAATTAGTTTTAGTTTCTCTAAATATTCAAGATATCTCTAATGATTTACTCATGAAAATTATGAATAAAATTGAATCAGATATTATAGAAAAGAAAAATGAATAACAAAAATTTTTCTTTATTTAGTGTTTGGAAAAAAGGAGAAAATATCTATTTTCTCTATTTTAGGATTGATAAACCAGGATACAATGGGAATTGTTTAGTAAGTTCCAAGATATCTTCTTTAACTTTCACAGTTGCTTCAGAGCTTCCTTTTGCCTTAATTACTTTTGCAAGACCTTCTGCTATTACCTTCATTTCCGATTCTTTCATTCCTCTTGAGGTTATAGCAGGTGTTCCAAGTCTTAAACCAGAAGGATTGAAAGGACTTGAAGGTTCATAAGGAACTGTGTTTTTGTTCAAAGTTATACCAGCTTCATCTAAAGCTGTTTGAATTGGCCCTCCTTTTCCAGTTAAATCTTCGGGACGCAAATCGATTAGAATAAGATGATTATCTGTTCCATTAGTAACTAGTTTTATATCAAGAGCCATCAATTCATCTGCTAAAACTTTAGCATTGTCGACAATTTGTTTAGCATAATCCTTAAATTCAGGTTTCATTGCTTCTGCAAATGCGACAGCTCTTGCTGCAGTTGAGTGATCATGAGGACCTCCTTGTAGACCAGGAAATACAGCTGAATCTATTAATCGAGCTAGAGTAAATGGTTCACCTGCTTTTGTTTTCTTTTCAGGATGATGAATCTCATGCAACCTATCTTCGGTCTTACACATTATGATTGCACCACGTGGTCCTCTAAGACTTTTGTGAGTTGTAGTTGTTACAACATCGGCATAAGGAACAGGGTTTTCATGTACTCCACCAACTACTAAACCAGATATATGAGAAATATCTGCGAGTTGATAGGCATCAACTTCTTCTGCGATTTCTTGGAAGGCTTTGAATTCTATTTTTCTGGGGTAAGCAGTTAAACCTGATATAATCATCTCAGGCTTTTCCTTTCTAGCTAGTTCATGGATAACTGCCATGTCCAGCATTTCTGTCTCTTTATCAACATCATAGCTAACGCAAACATAATTTTTACCAGAGAAGTTTACATGACTTCCATGAGTAAGATGCCCACCTGATGTAAGACTGAAACCTAGAAATTTATCTTTTAGATTTAATAAAGCAAAGAAAACAGCTTGATTAGCTGGAGAGCCTGAATAAGGTTGAACGTTAACATGTTCACAACCAAAGAGCTTCTTGGCACGCTCTATAGCAAGAATTTCAACTTCATCTACAATTTCATTTCCGCCATAGTATCTTTTCTTTGGATAACCTTCAGAGTATTTGTTGGTGAAAACACTACCCATAGCCTGAAGAACAGATCGATAGGTATAATTCTCAGAAGGAATAAGTTCTATACCCTCTTCTTGACGTTTTAACTCTCTAAGTAGCATATCAGCAACTTCAGGGTCAGTATTAGCTATATCATTCATTAGATTCATTTTTTAACCACTAATGAATATCTCAAAGTTTTCTTTAAATATTTTTGTAAATAGATAGAAACAAAAAACATACTTTCAAAATCAAAATGGAATCAATCGTTCATATCCTTTGTTTCCTTTGTCTTCTTTTGTTGTTGCATCAATTATAACTTTGATTGTAGTATTATCTTGTTTGTTTCTTGATGGATCAAGAGACGAACCACGAACGTTATCAATTACAATAATGTCCTTATTTCCCGCTCTAGTTATTGTTGCCCACTCTACAGCTTTTGAATCATGTACATCAATATCTTCATTTACAATTGTACACCATTTAAGTGAAGGGTGTGCAGCAAAAGCAGCTAGGGCTACATTCTTGGCGTCTCCAAGTTTTTGTGGTGTCACTGATACAACAGCATGGAGCCACCCAGAACCGCCTGGAGTTAAATATACATCATGTACTTTTGGAACTACCTTCGAAACATAATTGTAAATCTGTGTCTCTCTTGGAAATCCCATTAAGATAAAATGCTCTTCATAGGATGGCAAAATGGTTTGGAATATTGGATTGTCTTTATGATAAAGTTTCTCGATTTCAACAATTGGTTGTTGTCGTATGTGATCCGCTGTACCGGTAATGTCAACAAAAGGTCCTTCCTCATATGTTTTATCTTTGATTATTTTGCCCTCTAGAATGAACTCGACATCAGTTGGAATAACTATATTGTATTTCGGAGTTCTAGCTACACTTAATTTACCCTTTAGAAGGGAGTTTGCTACAGATATTTCAGAATGATCGATAGGTAAGGGAGAAGAGGCAGCTAAACCTAAAATTGGATGATATCCTACAGCTATTGCTATTGGGGTGTCTTCTCCATTCTTACAGTTCTCAGCATAGATGTGATGCAAATCTCTTGGTACTAAGCGAATAGCACCTCTTTGGCTATCTATAACCATAACACGATGAATACTAGCATTAAAAACGTTAGAATCAGGGAATTTGGCAAAGATTATTCCTGATGTTAAGTATTTTCCTCCATCATTGCTGAAGAATTTAGGAATGGGCAGTTCAGAAAAATTACCCTTTTTTTGGTTTTGAAAAGTAGTATTTTCCTCAATTTCGTCTGGTTCAACAGGATTCTGAAGTGCTTGTAAAAACTCTTGATGATACTTATTTGAATTTAATATGTTGCCTAGTTGATTTCTTGTAGTGAGTAAGTTGCCTACTAAAGGAAAGGAAATTTCGGTAATGTTCTTGAAGAAAACCGCTTTTTCTTCATGTTTCTGTAAATAAGCGGTAACTTCTTTATCTAAATTAACAGATTCTTCAATTTCAACAATTGAATCAGATTTTTTTAGAGAGTCTAGATATGGCTTCAAGCTCATAAAATCACAGCGTTATGATTGAACAAATGACAAAGGATACAATGATTTATATATCTTGTTAGAAAGAAAACCTTTAGCAAAATGCTCCCTAAACAGCGGGGATTGCCGAGTGGTCAAAGGCGCTAGATTCAGGTTCTAGTCCTTAGTGGTTCGGGAGTTCGAATCTCCCTCCCCGCACCACAATTTAATCAAAACAATTTTTAACGCAGAAGAAGAATTCAGAATAAGATGAAAATTGGAATTATGAGTGATTCTCACGATAATTTGAACAATATCAAAAAAACAATTGCAATATTCAAGAAACAAGGAGTAGAAGTTATTTTACACGCTGGTGATCTCATTTCTCCTTTCTGTATTCCTCTTTTTGAAGAGTTCAGCGGAAGATTTTTCCTTTGTGCTGGTAA
>DAOVKB010000056.1:0-7736 GCA_030631995.1 archaeon
CTTGGAAAAAGTTTGAGAAAAGTAGCTTCATCCATCAATAATTGTAAGAAGGGTATGTGTCAAGACATTACTCATCAAGGAAATTTGATTCAGACGATAGTATTTCCTTTTGTTATCATTGTAATGGAATCAAAAATCAAAGAATTTGAAGTAAAACGATTCCGACAATTCAAAACAAAATCCCATAAACAAATCTTAGATATGTTTTTTGAAGCATTTAAACCAGACAAAATAGAGATTTATAATCGTTCATTAGTTTCTCCCCTGACTAATGAGAGTATTAGTGGATTTCATAAAATATTGAGTGATCTCTTTCAAGCTGCTGAAAAGGGGCTTGAGTATCTATTCACTGCGCCAGTTCATGTTCAGATATTTACCACACAAGAAAAATCTACAGTAGTCATTAAACTAGTCAATAGAATTCTATTTCTTGATTATGATCAACACATCATAGCTTCAGATTTATTGGAATTCGCAAAAGAGATGTTCGAAAAAGAAATAGTAATTAAGGACGAAATCCCTGAAGCAGTGCTAGAAAAATCGTAGTTGCAGTAATATCAGAAATAGAACCAGGATTTATTTCTCTCTTCTGAGATGTTCGAAGATAATTATCTAATGCTTTGATTGATTCTTTTCCTTCTTGAGTAAATATTCCCCCAGTTTTTATAATCTCTTTTGCTTTTTTGTTTACTTCTGTTGCTATTTCATTACCAAATCTTTTAGCAATGTGTGTATCTTTCTTCTCGGAAAGCAAAGTGATATATGTTTGAGTTATTGCATTTCTAAAATTGTTATTTTCATCATATACCCTATTAAATGTTGAAAATCCACATTTCAACGAGATTTGATATCTGTGTGATAACTCATAGAAAACTAAATCTCTTTCCTCGTAGAATTTTGTATATTCAAACAGATTTGTTCTTTCATTCCGGTGTATTTCTAAGAATGAATTAAAATTGTCTTCTTCTTTTTCAGATTGAAGTACTCTGTCAGAAACACAGTTATTCAAAGCTTTTGTAAGATAAATACAATCCTCAGAAGTTGAGTTCTTAAGAAATTGTTCTGTTATACTCACAACGTTATCAAGGTTTAATTGTGAATTTGTTTTCATTCCCTCAGTTGCAAAACTGTGAGCTATCCCTAGAGTTATTGGAGCGAACATTAGTAAGGTTCCTAATATTGTGTTTCCTGAAGATCTGTACCATGTTTTTGCTTTTTCAAGTCCATTTTGAATTATAAATCCTAACTCTGCATCTTCGAACCAGAGATGATTGTCAGCTACCAATATACCTCTTTTAGCTAAACCGAAAATTGGAGAAAAAAGACTGCTTGCCCCAGCAAGGAAATGTTCTGATTTTGTATCATCGAATTCATGAAGAAAAGATGCTCCTCCTGGTTTTGGTTCGGTTAAGTATAAAAGATTGTGAGCCAAAACAGCGCTTTGAGCTATGTATAGTTGTACATCCAGAACTCTTCCTTTTACATCATTATTATTCAATGTGAAAGGCATTCAAGTTGAATACATGTTAGGTTATTTTTAAGGCATCGATTAATGACTTTATTATTCAAATCGCGAAAAAACACGTCTCCTTGAAACTAGCGTTAAGTTTAATTATGTTCGTGAACTTCTTTTAATTGTAATGTTTCCGAAAGGGACGTGTCTTACTTTTTTGTTTGTATCTTTAGATTTAGTATTTTTACCCTTTCGTAAAAAAAGGTGAACAAGATGAGCGAAAAATATAGAAGAACAGATTCCCTGGCATATGCGACGGGTTCGTTTAAAAATAACTTAGAGGATATCATTCAGAGATGGAGCGATATCGTAATAAATATTGCTGATGTAAGTCCAAAACTAATTGAAGATATTAAGAACATTGTGAAAAACAGAACTAGTGTTAGTTCAAAAAAGACTGAAATCATGTCTGATCTTACTAATCTAGGAACACTACTAGCTGAATTAGAGAAAGTCAATGCAGAAAATTATGGTTTAATGATAGAAATGGATGGATTGGATTTTCCACTTAAAGGACCTAAAAAAATGATTTCTATTTGCAAGGATGAAGAAGAGGAGATAGGATTTCTTCAAACTATACTTCGAAATTTAAGCAAAACAATGACTTTTATCGAAAAAGAGGATACTGAAAAAGAACTCTTAATGAATTCCTTAAAGTCATATGAAGATGCTTTCAATCAATTTCAGGAGTTAACAAACAAAGCAATTCAATTGTTCTCGCATACAGCTGAAGAACTAGAAAAAGAACATAAAAAAGCTCGAAAGTACTTGGGAATTGTTTGATTTTCCCAATTTTATATTTTTTATTTGCGTTAAGTATCAAAAAAAGTTATTAGAAGGCAGAATAAACTTTTCTTAATGAATGAAAACTCTGGTGAGCTGTTTACCATTAAAATGACTAGAGCATTAGAAGATAATGTTTTTGCAACAGGTATTACTATTTTTGAGATGATGGAAATAGCAGGTAAAGCTGTTGCTGAAGAAACCAGCAAATACGCTCTGAAGAACTCAATAAAAAACATCGTAATGTTGTCAGGTTTTGGAAATAATGGAGGAGATGCCTTAGTTACAGCTAAATATCTTATCGAGAAAGATTTCAATTGTGAAATAATTCTAGTAGGTGATAAGAAGAAATTCAATTCTCAAGCTTCTCAAAAGAATTATGAAAAATTGTCAGAAATTTTACCAGAGGATAGATGGTTTAAAATAAAAAACAAAAAAAGTGTAGAGACAGTACTAAAAAATATCGATGAAAAATCGATTATTGTGGATGCTCTATTTGGAATTGGAATACAAGGAAAATTAAAGGAACCATACAAAACAGTTGTAGAGTTCCTGAATAATAGTTTTAAAGGTGATATTATATCTTTAGATATTCCTTCAGGATATAATCCTGAAATTGATAATGAGATTTATGTTGAAAATCCTAATCTGATAATTTGTCTTGGAAGGAATAAAATTAAACAAGATAATTTTACAGAATCATCCATAATTGTACGAAATATAGGTATACCTGAAGAATCAGAATTATTTGTTGGGATTGGAGATTTGAAATGGTTTCTCCCCAAAAGGAAGAAAAGCAGTCACAAAAGACAAAACGGAGTTGTAACAGTTATTGCAGGCTCCAAGGACTATGTTGGTGCTCCAGCTCTCGCTGGTCTTGGGGCTTTTCGTACAGGAGCAGATTTGGTCTTCATAGTTACTCCAGCAAACATTAGAGAAACTGTAGCTTCATTTGCACCAGATTTCATTACTATTCCTGCACATGAAAATGAAATTGAACCGATTGATATCAAAAAAGCTTTTGAACATCCAAGACTTAAAGGTTCAGCTTTTGTAATTGCTCCCGGAATGATGGATACAACAAAAACTAAGGACACATTACTAGAATTTCTGAAAGATAAAGTTCAAAGACAAGTTGTAATTGATGCTAGTGCTCTTAGTGTAATGGAAGAAAATCATCTGTCTTTGTTGAAGTTTCACAGATCTATTCTAACCCCTCATGGGGGAGAATTCTTTAGGATATTTAAGAAAAAACTAACTGGAGAATTAGAAAAAGACATTAAAATTGTGGAAGAAGCTGCGAAGAAATGGAAAACAACAATTCTTCTAAAGGGAGAGAATGATATCATCTCTGACGGCTTAAGAACAAAAATAAACAAAACTGGACATCCAGGCATGACGGTTGGAGGAACAGGTGATGTACTTACAGGCATAGTAGCTACATTGCTCTCAGTAACAGATGATACATTTATGTCAGCTTGTTTAGGAGCATATATTTCAGGTGCAGCTGGAGAACTAGCATCTCAACAATTTGGGGATGGTCTTATGGCTTCTGATATCCCAGATTTCATACATCAAATCATTGACAAAGCTATGGGTTTTAAAGCTAAAGAAATATAGCGTATAAAAAATCACTTGGTTTTAGGAAATGCTTGGAGATAATGATACTACTATGGTTCCTATTCCTAGATGAACTGCAAGAGCAGGAGTGAGAAAATTAATTATCTTCTCTCCAAGTGATAATTTCTTCTCCAATTCTTTCATTATCTTTTCTGCGGATTCAGCGTCATCTCCATGAGTAATCATTAGGTCATATTTCTTATCTTTTTGAATTCTGGAAAGTATTTCTTCAACAACTTTCTCTTGAGCTTTCTTCTTTCCAGTTGCTTTACCAATTCCATCTAGTAAACCATCTTTTATCTGGATTATAGGTTTCGCATTCAACAATGTTCCCACAAAGTATTTGAGATGAGAAATTCGTCCCGATTTCTTTAGATTTTCAACATTATCCACGTAACCTAAAAGAATAGATTCGTCACGTACTCTTTCAACTTCCTTAACTAACTCTTCTCCAGTAATACCCTTTCTAGAGAGTTTTGCAGCTGCTAAAGATAAGAACGCAAGCACTCCTGATCCATATTTCGAATCGACTAAATGAACCCTCTTATCCTTAATTCTTTTAACAACAATTCCTGCAGATTGATAGGTTGCTGATAACTTAGAAGAGAGAGTAGTAATAAAAACAGAGGAATATTCTTTGAGACTCTCTGTTACTCTTTCCCAGAAATCTTTTGGATTTGGAGCTGATGTTGTTGGTAATTCATCTATATTTCTTAATATATCGTAAAATTCATTTGACGTCATTTGAGTCCTATCTTTATACATTTGATTGTTATAATGTATGTAAACAGGAATAATGTCTATATCAAACTTTTTTACAAGCTCATCTGGAAGATCACTAGTACTATCCACAATAATTTTCACTTTCTGATTTGCCATATTAAATCCTTCTTTCTTTAGAATAGTTGGTATAGATGTAATGAATAAACGGAAAGATTTTCAATTTTCTTCTCTTATTGAGATATATAAATTATTTCCTCAAACAAAGGAAAAAAGCATTTTAGTGATTTTGAAGCTCTTTTCTACTCACTTTTCCTCTTAGCTCTTGCTTCATCTTTGGCTCTTTTCTTTGCTCTTTTTTCTTCTTCGCTTCTAGCTTTTTCTCTTCTCTTTTCCCTTTCTTTCATATATTTCTCGTTCTCTTTTTCCTGTTTCTTCTTTTCTTTTTCTGTTACTTTCTTTACTTCCTTCTTCAGAACGGAAGGTATGGGTAAATCTTTAGTTCTTTCAGTAACTTGTCCAAAGAATTTCAGAACTGTCATAGAGAACTTGACTAGAGTTAACAAATCTGCAGGTTTTCCTGTCATGCTGAATTTCATTTCAAAATGTGGTTCATCTGTTCTTACTGATATCCATTGAACTTCTTTAGAATAATCTTTAAGACTTTTAAGGAACATTTTACTTCTTATTAGCTGATTTATTGCTCTTGGTCTGTTTGATTTAATGAGAAAAGCCTCATTGCTATCTTGATCGGGAGTTGGAATGTCATCTATCTCTACCAAATAATCAAAATCCTTTCTTATTGCTGATTTCATTTTATAAGGAATCACTTCAAATAAAACACGAGGTTTTTCAGCAAAATTAGCAGCTAAACCAAAAGAATCCTTGTTTCTAAAGAATAATCCATCTACTAGCATTGTTGGGAAACTTGATCTTGGAAGCAATATTAACCAGGCTGATGCACTTTTAATTTCAAATTCCTCATTTAGTTGACATCTTATCTCTACTTGTCTATCATTTGGGTCTTTTCTAGAATAATTCGAGATATAGGGATCAATTGCAGTAAGGACATCATCAAAATAAAATTCTTTTTTCTTTCTGTTAGCAAATCTTCCCCAAATGTAAAACGCAAGGTATAATCCAACAAATATCAAAATAGGTACAAGCATTGCTAGTATTGAGCCAAATTGAGCAAGGATACCATCAGCCATGATTAGTTTTTTTAGTTATTATGTTAAAACCTTTTCTCTAGATTATAATTTCTCAAAGCTCAATCTAAACGGATAGACGGAATAAGAGTATCGTGAGTAATAACCAATCTCTTCTAATGCACGACATGAAACTTGATTAAACTTGCCAGAGGCTTTCTAACCGTTGTTTAAGTGGATCCCCTCACGTGCATTGAGGGGAATGGATCAGGAGGAAGGAGAACACCTTTGAGAGAAGCTATATTGAGGGCAGCATTACTATGTGTATTGATTTGAATGCCACATTTCTTACAGGGAGCTACATCATACTGACCTTGATTACGAATAATAGTACCACCACACCCATAATGAATGGTACTAGTATGAGAAGGCAGGACCATTTCTAGCTTCACATCGTAACCTAATTCTAGGGAAGCTAACCATACAGCTTTTTTGTAAATTGACAAATTATCAGGCATGGTGTAGATAGCTTTAGCTAAAGCACCTTTGGTACCAGTTGGATCCGCAGTTAAGCGCTCAATTCTTAAGATATTTACTTTCTTTTTTACCATCACAGCAGCAAGAAAGTGAGGAAGACATCTAGTTATCTCCCTCAGGATACGATGACGACGAATATATACTCGGTTGAGTTCACCCTTAAGTTTACAACTACCATGAATATCATGTTCTTTGCGTTTTCTGAGATATCCTCGATTAAGCTCACTTATAGCTTTTGTGCTGAGATGGGTAAAGTGTTCTGCTAACTCCAGTAAATCTGAAGGAAGAGGAACGGGAGTATTAAATGCCACCATATATTGTCCTAAGCGGTTAATATCCAATCCAAGAACAGAAATCTTCTTTGCTGGAATTTTTAAAAGGTAGCGGTGAAGGAGTGTAGAAGAATGGAAACAATCATTTGTTCCTTCAAGTACTATATCTACTCTTGGTTTGAACATCGGCGCTTTTCCACTACTTACTTGAAAAACTTTAAATTTAGCTCCATTTTGGAGATATGTCATTATTTTCTTAGGAAAGAGAACTTGAGCTATTATTCGTTTTTTTCCTTTTTTAGGAAAACCAAGTTCGGTCCATCCTTGCTTCTGGATTTGTTCAGTTACTTCTTGGCTATTCCCTTGACGGGTGATAACATAGTTTTTTTTCATTAATAGTTTGATTGGGAGTCTTCCTTTCTTTTTACGTTTAAATGGGGGAGGAACAACATTGGCTATAGGTAAGGCCTTGACTAACTGAGGGACACTCTGCATATAATAATCAAAGAGTGTGAAAACGACTATCTGCCTAACGGCTGAAAAGAGTTTTCGGGAAGGTTTACCTAGTATTGCTGCTAGTTGTCCAGCGAGATCTTTGAGACTTTTCCATCGAGAATCTTGAGGACTATTGATCCATGAGGTGAGAAAAGGGATAACAATATTTTGTTCTTTCTTTAAGAGCTTGAGTTTCTTCAGAAACGCTTGTTGATTCTTCGTCAGTTGTGGGAGGAGGGAGAATTCGTGCTGTTGGTAAAACAGCGTATCATCCAGAGCTTGCAGGACTTCACGCTGGGTAGACGGTGGAAGAAGGGTGTTCAATTGGAGGAAATCGGAGGAATAAAGAGTTGTATGCTTCTTTCTCCAATAGGAATCGGTTTGGGATCTAGCACTGGTAAGGAGATTTATGATATACCTTCTTTTGAGTCGCCAGAAGTTTTCTAGACTCTGTTCAGTATAAGGAGAACGACCGAAAATCATCCATTCTATCAACTGTTGAGGATTTTTTAGCAGAAAGCTGAACAATCCTTGTACTTTCTTTTCCTTATCTATCTTACCTTTGATAGCAATGTAGAGCCAATGGAAGGCACTTTCAGCTATGTTAGGGCTTTTTCCTACTGCTTTGCAGAGTTGTCGAGTGAAGAA
>DAOVKB010000072.1:0-6315 GCA_030631995.1 archaeon
ACCTGATTTATGATCAATTTCATTGTCTGCTATTGTCGTTTTACACCTAGTACAATAGTTGTTAGGTCTATTGTCTTCATAAATAAGACCATCTTTGTAAAGCTGTATGAACGTTGATTGAGTTAGTATCCTATATTGTTCGTGGTCTGTTTTATACACGTCTTCCCATTCAAATGAATTATTACTGAAACCAAGTATTCTACAAACATGCAAGATTTGATCTCCCACACGATCTAGAATGTCTTTGCACATTTTGAGAAATTCTTGTCTAGGCACTTCATGCATTGATATTTTGAATTCTTTTTCTGCTTGAACTTCAATAGGTAGTCCATTTCTATCTAAACACATGGGAAACAAAACTTCATGCCCTCTCATTCTCATATATCTAGCAATCATATCAATACCGCTATAATGGACTGCACCACCCATATGCCAAGGAGCATTTGCATAAGGTGGAGGAGTGTCTATAGAATAAATTTTTTTACCAGAATTTTTATTGAAAGCAAATAACCTCTCTTTTTGCCATTTTTTAAATAATTCAATATCCTGAATTTTTGGGTCATAGGTTCTTTCTTTCAGTTGGGGAATAAATTCATTCAACGCTGTCACCTACACTATCTTTCTTTTGTCTTTGCTTTAAAAATTGAGTGATAACACACTCAAAACATCTCTTTTTTGTTATATTAGCAACTAATGAAATAGCTATATTAAAAAATCGACAACTTTTCTTAACTTGAAGTATGTACTAGGATGGAATAACACTGTAAAGAATCATCCCCGTATCAAATATAGGGAATTAAAGATACTGAAGAAAATTAAATTGATTTTAATTCAGGTTCTAGTGTTGGTTGACCAGCTGTTCTATCTTCTTTTCCTCTAAAGTAGGAAATTACTGCTGTTATGGCAAGCATTATTGCAAACACACCAAACATCCATTGCATTGCAGGTACATAATTAATTGGATCTTCAGCAGGAATACTATTAGATTTTGATAGAATGTTACCTGATAATGTGAATACTAGAGTAGAAAGAGCTATTCCTAAGTTTATACCGATGCTTGTGGTTAATCCATGCAAGCTGCTAGCAACTCCCAGTTTCTCTTTAGGAGCAGCTGACATTATTGAATTAGCATTCGGTGACATGAACAAACCAATGCTCAAACCAATTGTAAAGGCAGTCACAACATAAAACCAGATAGGAGTTTGAATATCTAAAAATATAGCTAACAGTAGTAATAAGATAGCAACTCCTCCTGCTGCCACCGTACATAAGATACGAGCATCAACGGTATTTGATAATTTACCTGCGAATGCTGCCATTAATGCCATCCCGACGGGTAATCCTGCAATTATAAGTCCCACTTGCAAGATATCCGTTACTATCCCCATTTCCTGTAAATAGAGATTAATATGATAAATAATCACTATATACCCCTGATGCTTCATTACCGCTGTAAGCAGACCAATGGATATCTTCTTATTTTTCAGCATGCTTAAGTCAACAATCGGATTCCGCGCTTTCTTTTCCCAAAAGACAAATAGTGGAAATATGATTATGCTACATAATAAACAGATCCCTGCCCATAGTTTTGCACTCTCAATTTCTATGTCTACGAATATAGTGAAACTGAGTATAAGTGCTGTAAGGAATAAAGATAGAAGAATAGAACCAAAATAATCAGCTTTTTGTTCTCCCGCACGTGGAGGGGTTGCAGGAATCGCAAATTGGACCCAAAAGAATCCTATAATACCAAGAGGTACATTAATGATAAAAATACCTCCCCAATTCAAAAACGAATCACTGATCACAGCACCCAAAACTGGACCTATAACAACGGAAATAGAAATTAATAAATTGTTTATACCTACTGCTGTTCCTCGATTCTTTTTTGTTGTGAAACAAGTAATAAGAGCCATTCCATTTGCAATCATTCCAGTTGCTCCTATTGCTTGAATTGCACGACCAAGAACCAACCACCAAAAAGAATTACTTAGAATTAGAGCAGGTCGACTTGCCAAAAAACAGAACAGAGATCCTAACGCGAATACAACCATACCAATTTGAAAAACAAGTTTATTGCTGAATTTATCTCCTAAATCTCCAGCAATTACAGTGAAAGCCATCATTACAAGAAGATATGCCAATATTACCCATTGAACCCTATTTGAAGTTACTCCGTAAAAGCTTTTGATTTTCTCTAATATAATGACTACAATTGTAGCATCAAGTGTAGACATGAAAATTCCAATTCCGATGGCACTAACTAGAATACCTACCTTAACTGTAGGAAGTGACGAAACACCTTCATTTGATAGTGTGTCGGAGGAACTCAAGCTAAATCACAATTGTTTCTGATGAAAGTGACATATAAGATTTCCGTATCCAATATACCTAAGAACTCATTGCTTGGCATGGCATCTATATCAACAGTTCTTATATAGTAAAAAATCAAACATTGTATGCTAATTGAAACTGTGGTATCATATGGAGCAAACTGAATATATCAATCACCCACTAATCAAACCTAACAAGGTAGAAGCAAGATTATATCAGCAAACGCTATTTGCTTCATGCATTAAGAAGAATTCTTTGGTAATTCTTCCAACGGGATTAGGTAAAACAATACTTTTCCTAATGATTGCAGCTCATCGTTTGGAGAAATTTCCTGAAGGAAAAATAGTTTTTTGTGCTCCAACAAAACCACTACTTGACCAGCATGAGTATACAACTAGAGAATCATTAAACATTGATACAGACAAAATAATACAAATATCAGGTCAAATTGATCCAAAGAAAAGAAGGGAAATTTGGGAAACGGGTCAAATTTTTATTTGTACTCCACAAACAATTCAAAATGATATTATCCAAAGGAGAGTAAAACTTGAGGATGTTGTTTTTCTTTGCTTTGATGAAGCACATAAAGCAGTAGGTGACCATAGCTACGTTTTCATTGCAGAGCAATATCACAAAAAAGCCAAGAACCCCCTATTGTTGGGAATCACTGCTAGTCCCGGTGCAAACCCCGAGAGGATAGAAGAAGTTCAACAGAATCTTAATATTTTGAATGTTGAGATGAGAGATGAAAACTCTGATGATGTTAAATTGTACGTGCACGATATAGAAGAGAATTGGGAGATAATACCTTTACCCAAAGAATTCAGTACAATTATAGATACATTAAATGAATTATTTAAGCTAATGCTAGAAGGATTGAAAGAGCTAACAATAATTCAATCTGCTCTTCCTAGAAATAATCCAAGGAGAGTATTGTTAACACTAAGAGCTAAAGTTAATGAAAAATTTGCAGATAAACATGAAGAGGATCGAACAGATTTTTTCAGAGCAATGTCTTATGTAGGGAATTCGATTCGTTTATCTCATGCTATTGAATTGATAGAAACTCAAGGGATACCCTCTTTGAGTAAATATCTAGAAGGACAAATAAATGATATAAAATTTGGAAAGGGAAGTAGAGCATTAAAGGAATTGATGTTCTCAGATGAAATGAAAACAGTCATAGAGGCTGTTGAGACCCTACAAGAAAAAAAGGAAATACATCCTAAGCTGGAAAGACTGAAGGAGATAATAGAGAAAGAAGTCAAAAGAAATCCAGAAAATAGAATCTTAGTCTTTGCGCACTTTAGAGTTACAGCCAAGATGATAAGCGATGAACTTAATGCAATAGGGAATGTTAACGCGCATTGGTTTGTGGGTCAATCATCTGGAAGAGGGGATAAAGGATTATCGCAAAAAGAACAAATAGAGATTATGCAGGCCTTTCGTGACGGTTCTTATAACGCTCTTGTTTCTACAAGCGTTGCAGAAGAAGGCTTAGACATAGGTGAATGTGAATTAGTGGTTTTTTATGATGCGGTTCCAAATGCTATTAGATTGATACAAAGAAAAGGACGAACAGGTAGAAGGAAAGAGGGTAAAGTGATTATGCTTATAGCTGAAAAAACCAGAGACGAAGCTTATATGTGGGCATCTAAGAAGCAAGCTCAAAAAATGAAAAGAATCATAAGAGGGATGAATGCCACAGATAAACAAAAAAGCCCTACTAAGAAGGAAAAACAAAAGGGTATTCTGGAATATCTAGAAGGAGCAAAGAGTGAAACGAAATTAGATGAAGAATCTAAAGAAATTGAAAATGATTTAACAGTTGAAACTGAAGAAAGCGAAGAAGTCGAAGAAGAAAAAGATAGAATCAAAATTATATGTGATAGCAGAGAAAGAAATTCACTAGTAATCAAAGAGCTGATTAATAAGGACGTTGAATTAGGGTTTGAAAGATTGGAGATGGGAGATTATATTTGTTCAGATCAAGTTGTTGTTGAAAGAAAAACAGGAGAGGATCTAGTCAAATCTATTTTAGATAAAAGGCTTTTTACTCAAACAAAAATACTTGTTGAAAACTGTGCCAAACCTATAATTCTGCTAGAAGGAGATTTCAGTTTATATGGTTCTTCTCTTCATCCTCGTGCCTTAGCTGGAGCCATAACCTCATTAGCAACTGATTTTAGAATCCCAATAATATATACGAAAAATCAAAAAGAAACTGCAGAAATATTATTTGCTTTAGCAAAGAGAGAACAAGAAGAGAGAAAAAGAAGAGTTTCAATAGGCAAGAGAAAAGGTTTAGGTTTGAAGATTCAATTAGAAGAGACAATAGCTTCTTTACCACATGTTGATCAGAAAATTGCCAATCGCTTGTTAAAGCATTTTGGTTCCGTTAGAGAAATAATGACTGCAAAACTTGAAGATTTCTTTGAAATCAAAGGAATCGGAGAGAAAATCGCTTCAGATATAATTGATTATGTTTATTCTAGTTATAATGAAATTGAGACAGGTGAGGAAATAAGGGGGATGAAGGAAGAATTAGATTTTTTGAAGGGAGAACAAAAAGAAAAAAAGTCTAAGAAGCAAGAGAGCGAAGAGAGTTAACTAAGGAATTAATTGCATTTGAAAGCTCTGCTATTTCTTTTGAATCTGTTGCATCATTAAGTCTAGCATTTAGTTTATTTATTTTCTCAAGCATTACGTTTGCTGTATTAACCAAGGTTGGAGGAAGATTGGTAAAATCAAAGGAAACCACTGATTCTGATGGGGGAGCTACAGGTGTTGTATGATTTTTCTTATTGGAAGGCATTTCTGAAGCTGAATCAACTAGAACATAATCCTTCTTGCATTTAACACAAACAACCTTTCCTTGTCTTTCATATAGTGGCTGGAAGCAAGTTGGACATGCTTTGCTGAGCATTTTCCAACCTTTAAGAAGTAAATCTGCCCCCGCTTCAATTGAATCGTCTATTTCAGAAGGTGACATGTGTATGAAAGTGTGAATGTTGTATAAAATTTTAGTTGTCTGTCACATTTCTTGAGCAAAAACTACCTACGTAATACAATCTATAAAAAAGAAGCTTTTATTTTAATTATTAAGAAAAAAGTGAATAGATATGTCCGAAGACATAGAGAAACTGATAGAAACCATTCCACAATTAACTGGGGTAAAGGGTAAAAAGCAGGTAATCTTAAGATTAGAGGATTTAATAACTGAAAAACCGAGAGCAAGTGTAAAAGAGATTGAAGCAGCTTATAGATTACTTAAAATATTGGATAATCAAAAAAAATACCGCTCATATTCAAAGAAAAAAACAGGAAAATAAGCACAGCTTTCTTAGCTTTTGAGCTTTATTTTATTAAGTAAATTAATAGAACACGAAAATTTTACTGTAAATTAACCATTCATTATTCTTTTTGAGTATATGAAGAAATTGTGTTTCTCCGAATTTCCTTTCTCCTACTGTATATTTTACATCAACTCTAACAGAAGCACAATTTCTAAATACATCGATGGAAATGATTTCAAATTCTATATCCCATTTGCTCATGTCGTTGTTTATTTGTTTTTTATAATATTCTTCCATCTCAATCCAAGCATTAGGCCCTTGAGTTTTTTCTGTTGATATAATTTTAAGATCTTTATCCCAAACTGAGAGTATTTTTTTGGAATCTAATTCTTTATTTCCTTCAAAATAAATCTGTAATATTTTCTTAACTTCAGAAATATCATCTGCACTCATGCAAACACCTTCATATATTATGAAGGGTTCTAAAAGCATTTATTTCCCTTTTGATTAGAAATATAAGAAAAGAATGGTGGGAAATGGCGGATTCGAACCGCCGACCTCACGGTTTCTGCACGTCTGATAAGTTTATCAGCCGTGCGCTCTAACCAAGCTGAGCTAATTTCCCTTACTTGCATTTTTCCTTTCTTATTACTTTTAAAAGTTTTTTCTTACACTTCTCTTTTCA
>DAOVKB010000068.1:0-6664 GCA_030631995.1 archaeon
AAGCAATACTAACTATAGATTATTGTGATTGTAATGAAAGAAAAAGTTCAAGCCACATTAAATGAAATTCGTGTAGCTCTTCAACAAGACGGTGGAGACATCGATTTAGTTGAAGTAGATGAAGAAACTGGAATCGTTAGAGTAGAGTTGCAAGGAGCTTGTAGAGGTTGTCCCTATAGTCAGCTAACTTTAACAGGTTATGTTGAAAAACTTCTAAAAGAACGTGTCCCTGGAGTCAAAGAGGTTGTCAACGTCAATCTTGAAGCTATGAGAACATCTTAGAATTACATAAAGTTTTTTTATTATACAACAGTTATGTTTTTAGATTGTTATAAGTCAGATGATTCTTAATGGCAGAAACCATCCCACCAGAAATTATAGCTCATCAGAACAGAATAAGTCCTGAATTAAGAGAATTCTTGATTCAAACCCTTGAAGGTAACTTTTCTGCTGAAGCTTCAAAGCAGATTGGTAGAATACTTTGGAATTTGGTTGATGATCCTGTTTATGAAAACGATGATGAGCTGAAATACTTAGCCAGCAAGATTGGTGTGATTGTTGGTCAATACGACCTCGCAATAAAATGTATTTCTGAATCAATTCCTGGAACACGGGTTTGGGGAAGTGTAGCTCTATTTGAAATAGGTGAGGTTGATCAAGCTTTTAGCCATTTAGATCATATTATTGAGAATGAAAGTTCTGATCTAGTACCTTTAATAGAAGCGTTATTCTGGATTATTTATCTAAAATTGTCGATTGGAAACACAGAGAATATTGACAATTACAAAGCTATGATTATCGCTATTTTTGATGAAAGGCAAAGTAGACTCATTCCAGGACAATTACAACAAATTAAAGACTTTGCTGAAGGACTGGTTGAGCAACAATCTGCAAATAATGTAGAAGGACTCAAGAAGATTGAGGAATTTATTGAAAATAGGAAAGAAGCAAAAGATCAATTCTGGCAACTAATAGCTTTATTAACAATTGGAGAACAAAAATTAGATTCTTCTGATTTTATTTCCTCAGAAAAAATATACACAAGAACAAAAGAACTAGCAGAGAATTTATCCAATGTTCCTCTTACTGGAGCATCCGATTTAGGGTTAGCTTATGCATATTATCTGAAAGGTGAGTTGAAAAAAGGAAACATACTCTCTGCACAAACAATTGATAGATTACAAGGTATATCTCAATATTATCTTATAAAAGGAAATTTCATTCGAGGACAAATTTTGAAGAAATTAGGGCACCATAAGCTTGCAAGAGAGAGTTTAAACACTTCTTATGCTTATGCTAATCAATACCACGACTACAATAGAAGCTTCCTAGCTCTTTTAGCTTTAGCTGATAGTCATATAATTACTAACGAGAAAGAAGAAGCGCAGAAAGTTTACGATAAAGCATACAATCATGTTGTGAATATTGCTAATAAAAGACAATTTACTAGGGCTCTAGTGCAAATAGCTATTGGTGATTATAGACAAGGCAACATAGAAAACGCATTAAAAAGGGTGGATCAAATTGAGACTTTATCTGAAGAGATTCAATATCAAAGAGGAAAAACTGATTCATTGAGATTAAGAGCTCAAATTGCTATTAGTAGAAATGATGATATAAAGAGACAAATTTTGATCTTAAAAGCTTGCCAAATTTTATACTTTGAAGTTGGAGATGCAGAAAGTCAAGCAAACTGCGATGTTTTAATTGCAGAAGCATATACCAGACTAGGAGATAATAGTAAAGCAGAAAATCACCTTGATGAAGCGAAAGATTTCTATCTGAAAATCTCTGACAGCATGAAAATTGCTGAAATTAAAGAACTTCAAGCATCTTTTGATATACAAGAAGGAAGATATGATGAAGCACTTGTCAAACTTCGATCTTCATATAGTCATTATTCGGATGTTTTCGATAGAAACAAAAGAGTAAGGTGTTTAAGAAAGATAGCAGATATACTCGCCCTGAAGGGTGATTTCCAAGAGAGCGTGATTCGGTATAAGAAGGTTCAAGACATTACAATTGAAGCTAATAATTTGGTTGAAAATGTTATTATCAATCTTAATAGAGCTCGAATTAATTTATATTTAGAAAATTATGATAAAATCATAGATGATTACAAATATGCAGAAAGATTTCTTTTTGAAAATGGTTTGGAGAACATTTTAGTCGATATTTTAGCGGAAAAAGGTCTTCTCTATATTTTCAATAATAAAGAAGAATTATTCGAAGAAGTTATAGAGAAGCTTGGAGAAAAAGAGAGTGAGGGAATTGAAACTGCTAGAGTCTGGATTAGTTTCCTTAATGGGATCAAGCAGATTCATAAAGGAGAGTATAATGATGCATATGGATCTTTGATTAGTACTTTGCAAGAAGCCCTAGAAATCGATAAACTAATTTCTGTAGGCGTATTATTTAATCTAATAAGAATCATAGTAGAGATTTACAAAGAAAATTTGGATCAACCTTTTGTTTCTGAAGAAGTAAATAATTATCTAGGACTAATCAATGGTATTGTAAATGAATCAAATTTCTACTATTTGAAAGGATTATCATTTTTAGTAAACTTATTGTGGCAAATCATTACTAAGGAAGGAGAGGACCATAATGAAATTATAGTCCAAGCTTCTGAATATTTCGCAAAAACAGGTATCGAAGAATTTGGAAACTTTCTACTTATTCTTCAATATAATATGGCTGAATGGTTTGGTTTGGAAGGAGTAAAAATTCAAAGTGTTTTTGCAACCCCAAGGAAATTTGAATCACCTCAAATTGCTTTGATGGAATTGTTGGAGAAAGCAGGTAGAGCAATAATTCTGGAAAACCTTCTCAGCACCGAAAGTGAGATTTTAGAAAATCTATAGATAAAAGAATCAATGCATCTTTTAATTATCAGCGCTAGTTATATGCTCAACTATCTTTGAAGATAAACCAACATAATTCTTAGGATCTAAAATTTCGTCAATTTCCTTTTCGCTGAAGTATTGAGAGATAACAGAATTGTTCTTAACTGCTTGCATAAAATCGTCTTCGTTTGATAAATTCTTCAAAAGCTCGTGAGCTTTTTGTCTTCCTATTTTATCTGCCATCCTTATCATAAGATGCTCCGCACATTGTGCCCCCTTTCTGAGATGTAGATTTTCTTCTATTTTGGGTAAGTTAAGGTAGAGAGACTGAAGTATTTTATTCATTTCTAAAAGTATGAAGTGTGTTAGAATTGATGTTTCCGAAACAATTATCCTCTCAGAGCTGGAATTAGTCAAATCTCTCTCATGCTCTGAACAGATATTGTCCATAGATGTTTGGATATGACCCCTGATTATTCTAGCCAAACCACAAATTCTTTCACTTTTTTCAGGATTCCTCTTTTGTGGCATTGTTGAAGAGCCTACTTGAGCCTCTGTGAAGGATTCTCTTACTTCATCAATCTCTGTTCTTTGGAGATTTCTTATTTCTCTAGCAAAATGATCCAGAACAGTTGCAATTAGGCTTAAAGAGTAAATATATTTCGAATATATTACACGTGAGATTATTTGCGTAGTTATTGGCTGTTTTTCTAAATTCAATCTTTCAAGAACTATTTTTTCAATTTCCATCGTACCAAACGAAGCATAAGTCCCTACAGCACCTGACATCTTGCCGTAGTTTACTTTAGCATTTTCAAGAACTTCCTTAGCTAAAGTAAGTTCATTAAGGAAATTCCCAAATTTCATACCATAGGTAGTTGGAATAGCATGAACACCATGTGTTCTTCCGATGCATACAAGATTCTTATATTTAAGAGCTAAATTAGAGACAATTTCAATCGTTTTATTCAGGGTTTCAAGAATGGTGTTTTTTGCTTGAGTTAATTGTAATCCCCTAACTGTATCCTGAATGTCGTAAGAAGTAGCACCCAAATGAATATACCCTCCATACTCACCACATTGCTCAGAGATTGCTAGGACTACACTCATCAAATCGTGGTGTATTTCCTTTTCGATTTCTTTAACTCTCTCAAGTTTTACATTTTCTGAATTACAACGAGCTTGAATTACTTCATTTGCTTCCTTTGGTATCTTCCCTACCTTGAAATTAGCATAAGCTAATTCCTTTTCCACTAATAATTGAAATTCAAATTTCTTCTTTTCAGAAAATAATTCATTCAAGGAAGTTTTGTATCTATTAATCTCAAGCATATCTTTATCCCTTTAATCAAATTCTGTTGCTTAGTATAAACAACAACTGAGTATTATTATTGTATAATATAAATTTGACCTCTATTGTTAGGGGAAAAAAATAGGAGATTAGATGTTGTTTCTCCTTTTTCTTCTGATAATAAGGCTAATAACAAAAAAAGCACTTAGCATGATTAGATGAGCACTAGTACTTGTTTTTTCTGGAGTATAGGGTTCTAAAATGAAGTTATGTATTGTATTATTTAGAGTTAAACTAGTCTCATTATTAATAGTGAATAGTTCGAAGTATCTTCCGTACAAAGGACCTTGGAGATGATACAGAGTGTCACCCTTATAATAGATCTCTACACTTGTACTTCTTAATTCTCCTGTGACTTCATGGTGATGCCCATATATACCAACTTCAATTGGATATTTGTTGATAAATTCAGTAGCGTCTCCAGCAAAATCGAAATGATAATAGAGAATATTGGCTTTTCCTGCTACTTCATTTAATATCGCTTTTAGCGCATCTTTTTCGTCAGCATATAATCCTGGAGAATCTGAGCCAAATCCAACATAAGACCATTCAAGATAATCAAAACTCTGATATCTATGAGGTCCAAGATAATAATGCCAAGCCTCTGTAAGATCATCAGGAACAAGGTTAGATGGGGAAAATTCATGATTTCCAGCGATATAATAAACAGGAACATTCAGCAAATCAAGAGCCCACAGACCTAATCTAATTTGTGATTTCATAGACATTGGTTTACCTGTTTCCGGATTAAAAAACATTAATTGTGGACCTTGAACTAGATCACCGGTACAGATAACAAAATCAGGATTCAATAAGCGTATTTTTTCAATTTCCTCTAAGTTGATTTCTGTTGTATTTATTCCTGTACCATAATAAGTAGGAAAATGTAAATCAGATATTTGAATAAAAGTATAAGGATACGTCTTCTCTTCAACAATTTTTACAGCATGTGTCTGATAGTCATCACCTTCGCTGCAATTCAATTGTAAATCATACAACCCCACCGTATTTTGGGATGGAGAAACAGTGAATATTCTTTGATCGTTTGTATATTCTGAATCTATTATCTCTAAGTTTACTGATGTTATCCCATCAATTAAAGTAAATAACCAATCTGTAGCTGATTTAGTAGCTTGAATTGCTATATTGAATTCTTCATTGAATTCTATAATTGTTGGTAAAGCTTTGTGTGGATATTGAATCATACCAAAAGGTTGTGTAACCAGTGGATATCTTGGATGTTTTGATTCATTAAAATAATCTCTTGAAGATGTAGCATTGTATTGATCTACTTGGAATTGGAAATCATCATCATTACTTAATTTTGCGTTAACTTCTCTGATTCCAGTTTGTAAATATAAAGAACTCATCAAAAAAATTGTAAGAACTAGAAAGATTGCTGTTGATTTCATTTTCATAATATCGATGGAAATTAGTTTTTAGTATTAAAAAGGATTATCCAAGCTCAAAAGCATATCATTATAGCGTTTTACAAAATAATTATCCTTTTCCTTCATGGAAAACCTTTTTTTAAAATATGAACATTGTGATAATTATGCCATATGAAAGGATGGCTAGAAATCTCAACCAAAGTATTTTTGCATTCGTTGTTGGTGCGATTTTTAGTCTACTAATAATTGTATTTTTTTCGTATAATCAAGCAACGTTAACATTAACTATACTTGCTGTTCCTTTGTCATTTTTAGCAGCTCTTATTGCAGTGACAGAATGTGTTTATCATTATAGAGATGAGGTTACTCTACAATCAACTTTTGATATGCTTGGATCTTTGTTGAAATCATTCTTACTATCCATACTAGCTGTTGTGTTGTATAGTGCAGTTATACTAATTCTTAAGGAAACAGTGGAAAACTTTGAAAGGACGTTAAACCCTCTGCTGAATTCCCTCCCTGCAGTACCGTTCTTTGTTACAATTCCAGTAATATTCCTCATCCCGGTAATTATTGAGTTATGTGCGCTCCCATTCTTACTTCTAGCCTATGGTAAAATTCACATTGCTATTTGGGGAAGAAAATCAAAAGAAGAAAAACTGGAAGAGAAAGAAAAACAAGCTCAGGAGTTTGATAAAGAATATAGAAGTAAAATGTTTAGAGTCATAGATCAGTTAGAACATCAAGCTTTGCAATTACAGCAATATCTTCTCGAACTACAAGCAGTTGACAAGCAAATTGACTCTGTAGATGCGTTTGAATCCTACAAATCACTAAACATGAGATTTACTATGATGAGAGATTATATTGAATCGCTCGAAATTGAGGAAGAAAAAGAAACTAAGGAAGTTATGGAAGAGGCTGATATTGTTAAAAAAATCAGAGAAGTAGATATCCAAAAGAAAACTGTACTTGACCTTGTTAAACAGAAATTCAAGAAACTCAAAGCTGAGAAAGGTAAATTCGAAAAAGAAGAAGAGTACTATGAAGAAGAAGAAAAGAGAAGTGTAGAAGAA
>DAOVKB010000027.1:0-14189 GCA_030631995.1 archaeon
AAACAAACCTTCAGACGAAGACTTAGAGATTATTTACGAGAAATAATAGAGGATATAAAGAGAGATGGTTTGGAAGGGAGATATAAAGAAGGATTGTTAAAGACGTGGATGGTTGTTGAGGGAATAGGAAGGGAGTTCTATAATTTACCAAGATATAGGAGTCAAACTCCTATGGAATTTTCACGATTACTTGCTCAGAAGGGTAAAATTGAGCGTGAGCTCCTATTTACTCTTCTAGAGTATTTCACAAAGGCACGATATGGATATGAAGAAATCACAGAGAAAGATTTCAATTCCGGTATCCGTGCTCTCTTAAAAATAGTAGATAAAATCGAAGTAGGTGAAATGCAAATTGAGTCATAATGGAATCTTTGGATTCTTTAGAAAAAGAAAACAAGTAAAATCTCTAAATCAAATGTTTACTTCTGTAATGGCTGATGTGAGAATCTTTGAACAACGACAAGACTACAAAGGTGCAGTAATTGCGTCTTTTGGAGGATTAGCTAGCATAGCAGGAGGATTGTTAAGCATGTCCAGATCTCCTTCTCAAACAGGTAGAGAATTTGGGTTTGCTGTTGCAGGTAGAGCCAACATCTCTAATGAAGTAATGGATGAATATCTTACATCATTTGAAATTGCTAGATATACTGATGCTGAAATTACTTATGATGACTATCAAGAAGCAATCCAAAGACTAGATATCTGTTTCCGTGGAATAAGAGAACAGGGTGTAGAAGTTATTGAGCCAGCAAAGAAACCAACAAAGAAACCAGTCAAGAAGAGAAAAACAATCAAAGCGAAGACCTAGAATAAAACTATCATTTACGAAATATTCGATAGCGATGTTTATTCTCTTCATGATCATAGTAGTACCTATTTTCCTAGGGATAGTAGGTTTAGGTGGTTATGGTACAAAATTCAGTATATATAGTGAAAGTTGGGACGGACTTTCAAGTTTACGATTAGCTTTAGAAGCAGAAGGTTATACTAACGTAACAAATGGAATGTCATCTCTTGCTGTATTAAATAGAATGACTGAACCAGCTGTAGTAACGATTATAGGTCCTGCTGCAAGCTATAGTCAAATTGATACTATATCTGTCGCAACATTCTTAGCAAGAGGTGGAAGTTTAATTGTTGCTGATGATTATGGTTCAGGGGCTCAAATTTTCCAACCCTTGTTTGATATCCTCAATACCTGGGATGAAGTATCACAACTTAGTGGTGGCAGTATTCCCTCTCTGACTGATCTTTTTATAGGGAATCAAACTGATTCAGGGAATGAAACTATAACAGAAGCGAATCTACTCTTTGAAATGATTGGGATGTTGAAAGGTTTTGCTTTCAATGGTTCTGTTCTTATGGATGCAGAAAGCTATACAACCAATCCAGCTCAACCATTGTTAAAGAACATGGAAACCTCTAATCCTCTAACTACAGGGATAACTCTAGGACTACAAATGGAATTTGGCACAGTTTTAAGTATAGCAGTGAATCACTCAGAGTACGTTGATAGTGGACCAACTGAAACAGTAAAAACATATCGAACGGATTGGATGCCATTGCAAGCTGTATCCTTAGAACTATTTGGTCATGAAATACAAGATCAGTTTCTACCATTCCTGCCATTTTATACATCAAAATCTGCTTGGATGGAAAAAGATTTTCAATCAGCTAAGAGAGGAACATCTACTCCTGATATTGACGAGTGGGGGAATGTAATGTTCGCACCAATTATGACATTACCAATTGGTCTTGGAAAAATAGTTATGATCGGTGATCCTGATATTTTTATCAATAAATGGATTGATAAAACTTCTGAGAATGATAATTTAATCTTTACAAGAAATCTGTTCAAATATGTAACAGAGAACATGAATGCAACTAATGGACCAAAAAGCGTTCCTATTATATTCGATGAAGGGCATGCACACCAAAAATTCTATAGTGCTTCAATTTACTCTATAATTTTAATGAAGCTAATAACAGAAATGTCAATGTTTCCACTATATTCACCTTTCATACCTCTATTTCTTGCAGTACTTGCTTATCCTCTAATTCCAAAGAAGACTAGACTAACTCCTATTCTATGGACTAAGTATAGAGGAGAGAAAGGTAAGTCGAGATTTGAAAGAGAGATACGGAGAATAGTGGATACGGGAGCGTACAGTGAAGCAGTAGGCTTATTGTACAGATCCTTGTTGAGGGGGTTAAGAAAGGTGTCAAAACAATCGATGGTGACACCAGAAGAAATAGTAGACTATTTCATCGCAAGAGATCCAGCTCTGACGACAAAAAATCTACTTACAGAATTAAGAAACATTAATGCTTATTTGGCTAGACCACGTATTCTTCCAGAACACGTGTTCATGCGATATATGACGTTCATTAAAAGTTTAATTGACAGAATATCAAGAACTTAAAATATGGAAAAGTGAAAAAAATGAGTGAAGAAGAAAAAATTGAACCCAGTCCTAAAGCGAAAACAAAAGCAACAACTGAAGCTGTTGTCACACCAAAGGATGTCAAAAGAGTATGGGAAGAAATCTATAGCGAGATTAAACGAGTTATAATCGGAAAAATCGACGTTTTAGAGGACATGTTCATTGCTCTCCTTGCAGGTGGACATTGCTTACTAGAAGGTGTTCCAGGAATTGCTAAAACTATAATGGCTAAAACCTTTTCTCAAACACTTGGTTGTGAGTTCAAAAGAGTACAGTTTACTCCTGATCTCTTGCCATCAGATGTAGTTGGTACAACCATCTATGATCCCAAAGCAGGAACTTTCAAAATGAGAAAGGGTCCAATATTCACTAACATCCTACTAGCAGACGAAATCAACAGAAGTCCTCCAAAGACTCAAGCAGCATTGTTAGAAGCTATGGCTGAGAAACAAGTAACAGTAGAAGGAACTACCTTCATACTTGATGATCCATTCCTCGTCATTGCTACACAAAACCCAATCGAACAAGAAGGTACATATCCTCTCCCAGAAGCTCAAGTAGACAGATTTATGTTTAAGCTTCTAGTTGATTTACCTACACCTGAAGAAGAAATGGATATTATCAGACTGAAGCACAAACAAATCAGACAAACTGTTAGAAGAGTAACAACTCCAATGACAATTAACAAAATGAAAGAGACAGTTGAAACAAAAATATTCGTTCATGAGGATATCATGGTGTATATTAAAGACATAGTCGTAGCAACTAGAACTGATCCCCGATTGATGCTTGGTGGAAGCCCAAGATGCAGCATTGCTCTCTTAAGTGCAGCAAAAGCTGTTGCTTCAATGCGAGGACGAGATTATGTTATTCCAGATGATGTTAAGAGAGTCTCAAGAGTTGCCACAGCTCATAGGTTAATGATGAAACCTGAAGCTGAGCTAGAAGGAACAACAGGTACAATTATTGTTAATGAAATCCTTAGAAATCAAGAAGTACCAGTATAATGAAACTGAATAGGTGAAAAAATTTGTTCACACGCCGAGGTGGTTGGCTAGTCTTTGCTGGAGTGATAATGATTAGCGTAGGCTTTGCATTAGCAGGGTATCTATCACTAAATGTCATGTTCGATTCATTTGGTTTCAGTCCACAACCAAATTCGACAGTACCAGGTGAAACTGAACCTACAGGAGGGTTTGGTGTGATGGATTTCCTTCATTTCTATATGGACAGACAAGGGACCCTAATATGGTTCTTTATAATTGGTGGCGTTATGCTAATATTTTCAGTGCTTTTAGGATTACCATTTTACAGACTAGGAGCAAATCCTAAATCAATAGAGATTAGGAGAAGAGTTTCAAAACCTAAAGCTTTCGCTGGAGACTATATGTATATAGAAGTGACTGCGCGAAACAGATCCGTTAACCAGTTACCTACGGTGGAAATATATGATGCTATTCCTGAAGTTTTCGACTTGGTATTAGGAGAAAACTTCATTGTGACACAATTGAATCCGAGACAAAGTGTAAGTTATGGTTATGTTGTCCGTATTCCAATTAGAGGATTGTTTGAAATCGGACCAACTAAAGTAATTATCCGAGATAGAATGGGTTTCTATGCAACAGAAGGGGAAATAAAAACAAAAACAGAAATTTTAGTATACCCAAGCTATGAAGATGTAAAGAAACTAGAGATGATAGGAAGGAAAAGACAACTAGGAGTATTGTTTGGCTTCCACAGAACGAAAATAAGGGGGATGGGAACGGATTTCTGGGGTATCAGACAATATCAAACAGGTGATGCTTTCAAGTTCATTGATTGGAAAGCATTTTCTAGATCAGGCAAAATGATGGTGCGGGAATATGAATCTGAAGAAAACATTCGAGTTGTAATTCTTCTAGATTCATCTGCAAGTATGGGTGCTGGTCTCCCACGAAATACCAAACTAGAATATGCTATCCGAAGTGCTGTTCTTATGATACATCTTGCTTTTGAAAAAAGCGATATAGTTGGACTATGTATTTATGATGATGAGATAAGGAACTGGGTAGATATGACCTCTGTTCGATCTCGTCTTTTCTCATTTCTGGAAGCGCTTGCTCATGCAAAACCTCAAGGAGAAGCTGATATGGAAGTAGCTATAGAATATGTTCTTCAACGTGTCAAGCGTGCTGCTTACATAGTAGTTATTTCAGATCTTGAATCTAATCCTCAAAAGGTTATTAATGCTGTTCGAAGAGCTCGTGCAAGAAAACACAATATCACAGTAATTTCCCCATTTGGACCCTGGTTTGAAATCGTCTCTCAACAGCTTTCACCAGTAGAGCAAATGATTGGGCATGCAATGGTTGAGAAACAACTAGGAGAAAGACAAAACATGTTTAAATTGCTTCGACGATACGATTCAACATCGGTCTCTGTTGGACCAGATGATTTCTTACCAACAATAATGGCTCAATTTAATAGAATGCAAAGACAAGGGTGATGATGAATATGGAATCTTTAGCCGATACAAGATTTATTGACCTTGGAATACGAGGTGTACAACGTCGTATTCGTGGTACAAGATATCAAACATTAGTAACACATGTAGTGGGGAGACTAGTTGCTTTAGGCATTGCAGCTTGGGTAATCGTTCAATTGTATAATCTTATTGATTTTGGAAACATTGAAAAATTTCCAGAAGGATATCTTTTTGATTCTTTAACATTTGTTTTTGTATTTTTTGAAATCATTGTAATTATATTCTTCTCTCTACCTCTGATGCTTCTTCTATTTCTTCAAACGACTGATGGACCAGCGGTGATGCTAGGGCTTCGTGCTTTTATATCAGAAGATTTGTTTGGTGGAATAAATCCCCCTGGAGAAATTTCTCCTTCAGAATTCTTTGGTGGAGAAGCAACTAATCTTTTCGGACCCTTTGTTAATCTCTTCAATAATGAAACGCTTCAACCATTAAAAGCTGCTAATAGAGCGTCCATTCTCATGTTGGTAATAATTCTTTTTGGAGCTTCCATCCTAGCTTTTCTTATGCGAGCGGATATGCGTTCTGCTGCTAGTGCATTCATATGCATTCAATTTGTTGTATTCTATGGAAGTGTTCAATTATTATTACAAGGAAATTCTTTCTCATTTTCTCCAACAAATAGAATAGGAGAATTGTTTTCAAATCAAGTTGTCTTAATAGCTCTTGCGTCTTATCTATTTCTTGAAGTATCTTTACAGATATCCTATATCTCGCAAATTTTAAATCCTACTCAAAGCAGACAACAAAGGGTTTTAAGAGCTCTGGATCGCTTACGAGAATTTAGATTAGGAATAACTGGAGCAGAAGAAGAAACAATACAAACAGTGGAAGGGGAGGAAAAAGAAAAGAAAGCTTCCCTTTCAATAGGTGGAGCAGGGAGCAGTATTGCAAGAAGATTTGGTTTAGCTGGTATGACCTATTTCATAGAGAAAGCATCTGATTCTTTGTTCGCTAAACCTGGTGGACAAAGAGACAAACTTACCTCAAGATTACAGAGATATCATGATGGCTTAGTACATAGCGATGCTCAAGTTGACGATAAGTTGGTCGGAGCTTCAATTGCCGTCAAGCCATTAATGACCTTGGTTTATGTTTTAGTTTCTGTGATTTTCCGCGTAGGTATAATGCTTGCAGGCCTATACGCAATTCTTAATCCTGATATATTGCTTTTCGTTCTAAGATATCCTCCATCAATTTACAATTCATTGGAAATGCTAGAACCAGAAGGTGTTGTTCTTTTATTAATTCCCATAGTCATTTTCATACTTTTGTTAACCTCTCTGGTAGGATACATCCAAGAGAGATTTTCTTCAAGATTCGAAGAGGAACTAGACCCACTTCTTGAGGAAATTCAATATGTTGAAGAAGACCGACCTGGAATAATTACAGAAGGTGGATTAACTCCTATCACTGAAGAAGATATATTCTATGAAGAACTAACTGCAGAATTCGAAGAATAAAACGAAGATAAAAAATATCTTCACTCATTTTTTAAAATTAAAGGAATAAAAATAAAAGAATGAAGAGAATTTTATGTTCTCTTGTAAATGAAACGTTCCCAGTTTGAGACATCTGGTACTCCTGCTGATAATTCCTTACGAACTCGAATGCTTTCGATTGTTTCTCCTTCAAGGTTTTTTGGTACTCTCTCAAAACCTGTGAATTCATATCCGAAGAAAGCTCTTCCAGAACTGTTTCCTCTTATTTCATCAGCGAGATCTATAGTTTCCGCAGTTGGAACTTTACCACGTATTCGTGTATTTTCTCCTTCCTGAATCATATCTAGAACTATTCCTCTGTGTTGAGTAATAATTTTAGTCATGTTACCAACATAATCTGAAGGAACTTTGATGTCTATGATAAGCATAGGTTCTAAGAGGTGAGGTTCACTTGTTAGGAATGTTGTGTGAAAAGCTGCTAAACTCATCTGCATAATTTCTGTATAACCTGTGTGTGCTGGATCTACGTGAACCTTAGCATCTGTGATAACAAATTTTGATGCCATTAGAGGTTCTTTTGCTAAGGTTGCACCTTCACAAAAATTGTGGAAGATTTGAATTATATATGCTTTAATATTATCCAATCTTTGCACACCAGTAGTTGCATCAACTAAAATATTTGTATCTTTAACATACCAAATTCTTCTTGCACGCTTAGCTTCCCAACCACCTTCTTGTTGAAGCATCATAGCACGTTCTCTTCGATCTTGGTCATTATGCACTTTACCGGATTTGATCAGATTAACTGTTTCATCGTTTAAAGGATCGATATTTACAATTAATCTGTTATGACCATTGGGAGATTTGGTGTGCACACTAAGTCCTGTTTTTGAAGGAAGCTCTCTGTAAACTATAATTGGATCACTTACTTCTATTTCAACTTGATCACTAATACGTGTAACTAGGATTTCTATTTGCAGAGGATCTATTCCAGAAAGAACGTATGTTTTGGATTCTTCATCGTGTCTAAAAGTAGCAGTTGGATCAGCCATAATCCATTTAGAAACAACTTCACCAAGCTTTGCAATATCTTGTGGATTTTTTGGCTTAATTGTTCTGCTGACCACTGGTTCAGCAACATAAGAAATGTCTTCGAAGGGTTTTAGTTTGCCTTCATCACCCTCTCTAACGAAAGTTTCCCCTGCAGGTGTAATAAAACCATAAATTGCAAATAAGTTTCCTGCTGGTACTTCCTCTACGTCAAGTATATCCGTAATTTCCATTACTCCAAGTCTCTTGATTCTACTTGAGGTTTTCTTTCCGATTAAGTAAAGAGTATCAGAACTCTTTAAAGTACCTGAAAAGACTCGACCAATTAATGTAGGTCTTTTGGATTTTGGTTCAATGAAAATTTTGGTAATCATACCCATTAATGGACCATCTCTGTCACAATTAACTAGTGCTTGTCCTTCAGGGCTATCTAAATCTCCATCCCAAATAGCTGGAATTTTTAATTTTTGGCCATCTACTGGATTTGGTAAATGTTCGATTACCATTTGTAAAATTGGTTCTTCTAATGGTAAATTCTCTTTTAACCAAGATTTATCATTTATTTCATATTTTGCAAAAATTTCCTGTGGTTTTATCTGCAATTTTTGAAGTGTTGACATATTGAATGCCCAACCGTCTTTAGCACTTCCAACTGCAACAGAGCCATCTTTAAAGGAAACTTGCCATTGTTTTCTTAATTCTTCTGGAGCATTATCTCTGATTAGTTTGTTAACACCTGAAATAATTGTGTCTATTCTTGCGAAGACATCTCCTGGCGCTAATCTTAATTCGGAAATGAGTCTATCCACTTTATTTATGAACAAAACAGGTTTGCACATTTCACCTATACTAAGTCTAATGTTTGTTTCTGTTTGAGTCATAACTCCTTCAAGGGCATCGACTAATAGTACTACTCCATCACTTCCTCTTAACGCTCTACTGACTTCACCAGTAAAAGAGATGTGCCCCGGAGTATCATTTATTTCACATAAATAATTTTCATCTTCATACTCATATGAAAGCATTACTACACTTGTAAAGATAGTGATACCTCTTTCTTGTTCTTCTTCATCACTATCCATCATTACTTTCTTACCTGCATCTGCATCAGACATAAGACCTGCTTTACGTAGCAAGTAATCTGTTGTGGTTGTCTTACCATGATCAATGTGGGCAGCAATAGAGAAAACTCTTCTGTGCTTCATTGGATGATTTTTAATCATATCACGGATTTCATCAGGATTCTTAACTCGAACCATCTTTATCACATAAATCTGCTTTGACGGTAATTCAAAAGGCGGAATTATAAATTTACTGATTCTTATGTTTTTTATTTAATCTACACAATCTAAAAATATTGAGTTTATATATAGAATTATCAATGTTTTCTTAGGATTGTAGACAAGCATCTTTTGATGACTTTGGGTCTACATCCACAGAAGGAAGAACTGCAAAAAAAAGCAATCCGTAAACATTTCTGAAAAGAAGTGTGGGCGGGGTAGGAGGGTACGTGATGTACCCACTTTGTTTAGATATCCAACAGGAATCCAAACTAAGATAGATTTTGTTTCAAAACAAAATCTCATCATAAATCTAATGTTTTTTGCATTTTCTTCTTCCTTCTCATTAATATACAAAATGAATGTCATATTTTTCTTCGTTTTCCAAAAAGTCTTAATACATACAAAGGAACACTCTGTAGTGAAAAATGGTTACTGTGCGTGCAAATGCCTTAATTGGTCCTGATTTGCAACTTATGGAGGATGTTCTCATTCAGATAGATGAGAGAGGAGCTATAATGAGTATCTCCAAAGAAAGAAAACCTGCAGAGTATACATTACCCCCTTCATATCTTCTAATTCCAGGATTTGTTAATTCTCATATTCATGTGGGTGATGCGTTTCTTAAAGATCAAGCCTATAACTTGTCCCTTGAGGATACTGTTGGGCCCAAGGGAATAAAACACAAGAAATTTAGTATTAGCTCAAAAGAAGAGAAAATTGATAGTATAAGAAATGCTCTGGAAATGTTGGTACAAAATGGCTATACATCCTTTATTGATTTTCGAGAAGAAGGATTGTTAGGTATCAATTTACTTAGAGACGAACTATCTGAATTTCCTATAAGAGGGATAATTTTAGGTCGTCCTACAGAGGATGATTTTCTAACTGATATTTTTAATGAAGGGGATGGATTAGGTTTTGCAGATATTTTCTCATTTAATCAAGACAATGTAAAAATTATCAAACTCCTAAAAGAAAAAAATCCTGAAAAACTAATATCAATTCATGCATCAGAATCAGAAGATGTTATTGCACGTTCTCTCTCTCTCTACGAAAAGAGTGATATAGAACTCTGCTCCAAATACTCGATGTTTGATTACATTGTTCATGGAACATATGCGAATGATGACGATCTATCTATACTAAAACAAAATAATATGGGAGTGGTATGTTGTCCTATCTCTAATATTTATTATAATCTCAAATTTCCACCAATTGAATCAATTTTGAAAAAGGGGATTTTACTAGGATTAGGTACAGACAATGTTCTTACAAATAACCCAAATCCATTCCGTCTGATGTCTCTTACACTATATACTGCAAGAATTAATAGTCAAACTGTACTCCCCAAAGATATTCTAAAAGCTGTAACTGTTAACCCCGGATTATTAACAAAAAAGAAAATTGGACAGATCGAAAAGGGATATGCTGCAGATCTTGTTGGAATAGATATGAATAATCCTAATTTAAAGTTCTCAAAGGATATTTATGCGGCGATAACTATGCGTGCAGAACCAACTGACATAAGATTTCAAATGTATAATGGAAAGATAGTAAAATGGAAAGACCAGAAGTAATCATTAATGTAGCGTGCTCCTTGGATGGAGTAATTGCATCAAATAAAGGTGCTCTAATATTGTCAACAACTGAAGATTGGCTTAGGGTTCATAAATTAAGAAATTCAGTTGATGCAATACTTGTTGGTGTTAATACTATTATCAAAGATGACTCTTTGTTAACTGTAAGATATGTAAAACCCAGAGATACTCCCCCGTTAAGATTAGTATTGGATTCGAAATGCAGGACACCTTTATCTGCTCAAGTCTTAGACAAACAAGAATCAAATCCCACAGTGATTTTTACATCGAAAAATTGTCCAGAAGAAAAGAAAAAGAAGCTAACAGATCTAAAGGTCAATGTTATTCCAGTTGATACTAAAGAAGAAACGAAATTTCTCGATTTAAGGCAAATTTTGCATATCTTAAAAAGCGACTTTGAAGTAAAAAAACTGCTTGTAGAAGGAGGATCAGCAATTATCACCCAATTTATCAAATTAGAATTATTTGACACGATGTATATCTTTTATGCTCCAGTTTTTGCTGGTACTAAAAAAGCTAAACTACTATATGCTGAAATTGTAATCGATGATATTGATGACACAAATATTTTCAATATCACCAAGATTGAAAAACTTGATGAAGGCTTTTTACTGACAATAAAACCACAGAAAGATGATAAGTGATGGATAAAGATTATTTTCTTTCTTTACTCAGAGAAGATAAGGAAGAATTAGTCAACCAGGCTTACGAAAAGAAAAATCAAATTTACAATCAAACCGTAACTTATTCCAGAAATATCTTTGTTCCAGTTACACACCAGTGTAGAAACAGATGTGGCTACTGTGGTTTTGTGTCTGATGATCCAAATAGTTGGATAACCCCCGAAGGTTTTAGTGAGATTCTAATAGAAGCTAAAAATACGAAAAGCATTGAAGTTTTAATTACTTTAGGAGAAAAACCTGAAGAAAAATACGAGAGTGCTAAAAAATTTCTTAATAGTATCAATCTCTCTTCTACTGTTGAATATGTGAAATATCTGTGTAATCTGGCATTGGAGGAAAAACTTCTTCCACATTCCAATCTAGGTGTTTTATCATTTGAGGAACTAAGTATATTGAAAGAATACAATGCGAGCTTAGGATTGATGTTGGAAACTAGTAGTTCTAGGTTTCTAAACAAAGATCAACCTCATTTCTTATCTCCTGGAAAAGATCCTGAAACTCGGTTAAAGGTAATTGAAAATGCTGGAAAGCTCAAAATTCCATTTACAACTGGTTTACTGATAGGAATTGGGGAAACATGGGAAGAAAGAATCGATTCTTTGCTAAAGCTCAGTGAGATAAGTAAGAAATATCAACATATTCAGGAAGTTATAATACAGAACTTTAATCCCCAACCTAACACTCCAATGGAGAAACATCCTCCTCCCTCAGCTGAAGAATTTCTATTATCAATCTCTTTATCAAGATTGATTTTACCTCCCGAAGTAAGTATTCAAATTCCTCCTAATCTAAATAGGGATAGGATTGTTGCTTCATTAAAGTATGGTGCAAATGATTTAGGGGGTATATCTCCTGTATCCATTGATTACATTAATCCTGAGATGGAATGGCATAATGAATCACAATTGAAAACTATTCTCAAAAAGGAATCATATATTCTTCAAAAAAGACTGCCTGTTTATCCTCAATATGAAAAGTATTTAAACAGTAGAATACGCGAAATAATTGAGGATTACTATCAAAATGAAGAAACTATCTCCACCTAAAATCGATGATGTGTTTGATTTACATTCTTTTCGCGAAACACATTCTACGGATATAAATGAATTAAAGCATATGTTAGGTAAGAGGGGGAAGGAATTGTGGATTCAAACTTCTTTAGCAGACGAATTAAGAGCTCAACAAGTTGGAGATAAAGTTTCATTTGTTATTAATCAGAATATTAACTTTACACAATATTGTATTGGTTCATGTAGATTTTGCACTTTTAGAGCTGATCATGATGCATCAAAAGAAAAATCAAGTAGAATGACTTTAGATGATATAGCTATTGAAGTTGAGAAAGCAGTAGCTCGAGGTTGCACGGAAATCTGTATTCAAGGAGGTTTAGATCCTGATTTAACATTTGATTATTATCTGGACATATTAAAAACGATAAAAGAAAAATCTCAACAATTACATATTCATGGTTTTTCTCCAGCAGAAATAGCTTACATGTCACAAATTTCCAATGAAGCTGTTGAAGATGTCTTGAAAGAATTAATCAAAAATGGACTAGGGACAATACCTGGAACTGCTGCTGAAATACTAGTAGATGAGGTGCGAAGAATAATCTGCCCTGAAAAAATATCTACTAAACAATGGGTCGATATAATTCTCACCGCTCATCAGCTCGGATTAAAAACATCATCTACAATGATGTATGGCCATGTGGAGTCTCTTGAAGATGAAGCAGAACATCTCGTGTTATTGAAACACATACAAGAGATATCGCAAGGTTTCACAGAATTTGTTCCTTTACCGTTTATCCATTCAAATACGGTGTTATATAGATTCTTAGGTGCTAGACCAAGTAGTACTGGGATGCACGATTTAGCTCTTTATAGTACTGCAAGATTGTATCTAGGAACGGTTATACCAAATATTCAAACTTCTTGGGTAAAACTAGGGCCAAAATTCGCTCAAGTTACTCTTAATTCGGGAGTGAATGATATGGGAGGGACACTATTTTCAGAACAAATAACAAAAAGTGCAGGGGGACAATATGGGGAAGAGAAAACGGTTGAAGAATTCTTAGATATGATTCGAGATGCAAATAGAATCCCAGTTCAAAGAGATACGGAATATAATCTGATAAAAACATTCGATTAAGAATAAGCCAAGTTTTAAATTTAATGCTGACAACCTTTGTTATAGTTACATGAGCTCAAAAAAACGAACAACACCTGAATTGTGGAAAGCTCTTTCTAATGAAATTAGGAGAGAACTATTATCTTACATAGGTGAAAAACGTGTTGTTTCCTTTACAGAGATTCAAGCCAGATTTCAGATGAAGGTAGGAACTCTCTATCATCATATAGATACTTTAGGAGAGCTCATTACACAAGATCCGAGTAAAAGATATCTTCTAACTGAAAAAGGTAAAAGAGCATACTCACTAATTGAAGATGAATTGGATGTTGCAGCACCTGGCATTCAAGCTTATGGTAAATTCTCTTTCTTTCATGTTTTCTTCTTAAGACCATTATTCCAATTCATTGAAAGAGATGCAATAAGGTCGCTTGGTTTTTCGGTTCTAATCTTCATAGGGTTAACAGTAGCATCTTACTTTCTTTCAGTTGCTCCAATTTTCATGTTTCCTTCCTTTATTACCCCTTCTTACTTTGCACCAATCTTCTTCATCCTATCAACAATATTGACTTATGTTTTATTCGAAATTTTGACGATTCTATTCTTCAGAAGAAGGAATAATAAATTAGCATTACTACAAGCAGTTGTAATCACACAAATACCTCTCATACTCCTATCTGTTCTAGTTTCATTTATCTCAGACTTTGAATATACTACATCTATTTTACAGATGGAAATTTGGGTTATCATTTTGTTCTTCTTTATTCAACTAATATATGCAGGCTTTCTTTTGGAGGCAGTAATTGTTATTAAAGAATTAAGATTAGAAAAAGCAGGTTCCATCTCATTACTCGCAATTCTAATACTAAATGGATTAGCCTTCGTAATCATGAACATGCTGGAGGTGGCTATTTAATGATATTCGAGAAAATTGGAACTCAAACCTTTAATGTTTTTAGAAATAAATGCTTATCAATATTTAATGCAATAATAGCATATGAGGGGAACGCCAAATGAGTACCCAAAAACTTATTC
>DAOVKB010000109.1:0-2546 GCA_030631995.1 archaeon
GTTGGAAAAACTACATTAGTAAGAAGCTTTTTGAAAAAGGAGCAAACCCAAGATTACCGAGCTACGATTGGAATTGCGATTAGCTCAAAAAAGTTTTATATTCAAGGTTTTAAGGATGAAAAAATCAACTTTCTTATCTATGATTTAGCTGGTCAAGAATTTTTCAAACGAATTCGGCATGAATATTATAAAGGAGCAAACTGTGCTTTTATTGTTTATGACATTACACGAAGAGAAACTTTTGACGAAGGAATTGATTATTGGTTTAAGGATGCTAGAGTGGAATTAGGAAAATTACCATTTGTTTTAATAGGTAATAAAGTTGACTTAGAAAACCAAAGACAAGTATCAAAAGAAGAAGGACTGAAAAAAGCGGCAGAATTGAAAAGCTTTTTTATCGAAACTTCAGCATTATATAATATTAATGTTCAAGATACCTTCAAATTAATAGGTATAGGTTTATTTTTCAAATCTGAAGATGGATTAACAAGAACTGACGAAATTTTTTAATAATAATTATGAAAAAATAGATAAAATAAAAATAATTAATTTATTTCCGTATCGTGAATCCTCTTTTCTTTCTAATATTCCACTTTCTTACTTCATCTATTACAGATACACTAAAAGCTCCAAGGAAAAGAGCAATCCAATAATAAGGATGAAATAGTGGAACTACATGAAATGCTAATCCTAATGGTGTAAAGAGAATTAAGATTTGTAGCCCAAGAGATAGACCAGTAGCCCAGAATAGATGTTTATTTGGAAAGAGATAAAATGGTTTTATATTGGAAGTACATGAATAAACAAACAGCAATTCACAGATAACTAAGTTGGTAAACAATATGGTTTGTGCTAATGACATCGCATATAAATTTGCATCAGTACCCGCAGTTACAAAATCAGTTGTTAATTTAGGATCAATTCCCGCTTCCGCCCATGCTGGGATTAATACAGACCATAGAAGTATATAGAGTGTTATATCAGTTATCGCAGTATATATTCCAAGGAGTAGAACAGGCCCCTTTATCTCTGGAAGCAAAGTAAATCCTTTTCGCGGTTTATCTTTCATTACATCAGGATCCGTCGGAGTAAGTCCTAAAACCATAGCTGGAATTCCATCTGTGGCTATATTTAGCCAGAGAATCTGAATTGGAGTAACAGGAAGTGCAAGAAACACAGTTGAGAAAAGTTTCATAAAGATATAAGCTGAAAGAATTAAAAATATTTCATCAAAGTTAGTGCTTAGCATATATCTGAAGAAACCTTTAGTAGTTTCGAAGATACCTCTGCCTTCCTCTATAGCATTAACGATCGTAGCATAATTATCATCAATTAATATCACTTCAGAAGCTTCTTGAGTCACTTCAGTTCCTTTGAGCCCCATTGCTACGCCTACATGTGCTCCTTTTACAGCTGGTGCATCATTTACTCCATCTCCTGTCATTGAGACTATTAAATCTAATTCTTTTAATCTCCTTAAAATTCTTAGCTTATGTTCTGATGTGACTCTCGCAAAAATATCTACTGTTTTAACTCTTTCCCTAAGCTCATCATCACTCATTTCTTCTAATTCTACTCCTGTAATTGCTTCATCGGATTTAGTTAAACCAATCTCATGAGCAATTGCGATAGCTGTAATTTTATGATCTCCTGTAATCATCATTGTTCTTATTCCTGCCAATCTGGCTTCCTCTATAGCATCTTTCACTTCATCTCTCGCAGGATCAATGATACCTACCAAACCAAGATATATATAGTCTTTTTCTATTTCATACTCCTTATACCCCTCATTAAGAGGTTTATAAGCAACCCCTAAGACTCTTAAAGCATTTTTTGCAAATTCTTCATTTTTGTTGAGAATTATATCTTTTACTTCGTTGATTGGTTTTACTTGATTATCATAAACAGCATGACTAGCATTAATCAACAAAACATCTGGAGCTCCCTTAATTAATGAATATAATTTATTATCGATTCTTACAACTACTGACATCATTTTCCTGTCGGAACTAAAAGGTATCTCATCAATTTTCTCTGCTTTAGTATCCAACTCCATTTTCATAGCTAAGACTTTCATTGAAATTTCGGTTGGATCTCCAACTACATCAGTATCATGTGTCCCATCATTTCTAGGTGAAACATTTGAATTGTTACAAAACATACATACTTCTAGATATCTTCTTAAATTATCTGCAATTTGAACTTGCTTACCTTTATCATTAATAATTTTACCCTCAAGTGCATAACCTACACCCTCTACAACATATTCCAAACCACCTACAAACACTTTTACAACAGTCATTTCATTCTTTGTCAAAGTACCTGTTTTATCTGAACAAATAACATTTACTCTTCCCAGTGTCTCTACAGCAGTTAGTTTCCTTACCAATGCGTTTCTATCTGCCATTTTTCTCATTCCAATACTCATAACTACTGTAATCACAACTATAAGCCCTTCAGGAACTGCGGAGACTGCTAAACTTATTGATATTTCAAACGCTTCAATAAGTTCTTCAACATCGCCTTCTGTAATTGCCAAAATTATA
>DAOVKB010000073.1:0-5790 GCA_030631995.1 archaeon
AAGACCACCAAACCCAAGACCTATAAAGAAAGCAACAGCATACATTATTTGCCAGGGGAGGATATGAACTCCATTGATTTTTATGCAAGCTAAAATACAAATAATAACAGCAAAAAACCAAGCGAAGATATTAATAATAAAATTCTTTTTAGGTCCCCATCTATCTAAAAGTAATCCGACACCTATTGCTCCAATCATTGCTAGTACTCCTCCTATTCCTATAACATACAAAGCTTGACTTGGATTAGCACCCGCTCCATCAACCATGACTAATTGCATATAGAGAATTGTTGTATTCGCAGCATCTGTAACGAAAAACCAACCTAGTATAAAGAGAATGGCATTTTTGTATCGATGAACGAAAATTTCTCTTAAAGTTTCTCTAAATGATTTATTTGCCATGCTAAGATTTTGACGGAATCCATTTAGATTTGGATTTTCTTTCTCCTTACTAAATAAGAAGGGGATAGCGAATAAAACAATCGCAGCAACTGCAATACCGAAAAGATAGAATACACTTCTATATTCTGGAGGATTTGCTACGGGATCAGCAAATACTTTACCAGGTTCACTATATCTGTCCCAGATTCCATATGCAACCATAGATAATCCTATTGCAGCGAAAGTTCCAAGGAAGCTTAGGGATCCTGAAATTCCAGAGGTTTTTCCTCTTTCTTCAGTTTTAGAGATGAATGGTATCATCGAATCATAAAACATTCTACCTACTTGGTAACCGAAATTTGCTATGACAAACATGATGCAAGCCCACCAGACATTCTTCCAGAACATAAAACCAAGCGTTGCAATACACATCACTGATGCAGATATCAGAACAGCAGGTTTTCTTTTACCTATAGTATCAGCTAAAGCACCAATAAAAGGACCCAATAGTGCAACTAATAGATTCGAAACTGCCATAAAAACAGACATTAATGCAAAAGCAGACCAGTAATCAGTAATCCCATTTTCCAATGCAAGAAGTAGTATAAATGGTTGAAAAGCGATACTTATGATTGCTTGACTGAAAAGTGTATCAGCAGCATCATAACTTGACCACAAAAATACGTTTCTGTAACTTGTTTTTTGGGCTTCTAGCTCTATAACATCAGCAGACTTTCCCATATTTATCAAATCTTCAAGTCTTTATGTTATATATAAATACTCGTTTGAAACTCGTAGAAGGAAATACAGTAAAATAAGAAAAATCTTTATACTCACTAATCACTTTTCTCTTGATTCAATTGAAAATATTTGATATAGAAAGCGTACCTGGGAAAAAAATATTCGAATTTGTAGAAATGTTCGAGTACCCTCATGGAACAGTGGAAAAGATGCCCATTGTTATAATTCAAGGAGCAGAAGAAAAACCTGTCTTTCTGTTAACTGGCAACATACATGGCAATGAAGTACATGGACTCGTCACACTTCAGGAGGTAATCAAGGCTATTAAACCCGAGGATGTGAAAGGAACAGTGATAATCATTCCTACTCTAAATCCAGCAGGATTACTCACACTAACTAGATCTCCATTCTATGATCGTTCTGATCCTAATAGATTATGGCCAGATCCTAAACCAAAGAAAGAACCTAAATTAAAGTATGAAGATCCTTATGATAAAAATCTTGATCCTTTGGAATTTCCTAGTGTCCAAGAGATATTCTATACAAAATTAGCAGAAATATTTTCTGAAGTAGATTATTTTATTGATCTTCACTGCCATTCAGTTCGTTCTTTTCCTTTCTCATATGTTGATAGAGTCTATTATGATGAGAAAAAAGAAGGAGAGAAAGAGGAATCGCAAAAACTGTTTGATAAAACTCTAGATATGGCTAGGGCATTTGGATTTCCAATTGTTCTTGAAGATCCTCCAAGACACTATTTTAGACAAAATCTTCACCGTTCCACAACTGGTAGTTTCACAAACAAGCAAAGAAAACCTGGTTTCACTGTGGAACTTGGAGCTTCAGATATAGTAGTTATGGATATAATTAAATCAGCAAAGAATGCAGTTCTCAATGTTCTGAAATGGGCACAAAATTTGGAAGGAGAACCAGTACCGATAAAGACAAATCCAGAAATAAATAAAGAAGTTTGGAGAGAGATAGCAATAAGAGTCCAAGAAACAGGACTCTACATCCCTCTGGTAAAAGCAGGTGAGATTGTGAATCAAAATGATCCTATAGCGGTTGTTCACAATATATTTGGGGAAGTTAAAGAAACAATAACTGCTCCTGAATATGGAACTATTTTAGCTTTTTACGATGATATACGGTGTTATACTAACAGACCTATTGCTTCGTTTCTAACAAAGAACACAGTAGATATTATCATGCCTTGGGAATATGAGAAAAAAGAGGATAAAGAAGAATAATTCTCTTTTAATCTTCTTCCAATTCTAGTAGAACAATTTCTAATTCTGGAAGACTGTTTTTAAAATCTTCTAAGAAAGAAAGATCACCTATTCCTCTTCCAACGTGCATAGGTATAGTAATTTTAGCTTTGATAGATTTAGCAGCTTCAACTGCTTCTGGTACATCCATGACGTATGTTCCAGATATGGGTATTAGAGCAATTGTGGGTTGCAAATCAACCATCTCATCTATCATATCAGCATCACCAGCATGATAGATTGTTATTCCATCAATATCAATAATCGGACCAATGTGACCAGATTCCTTTGGATGAAAAGGTGTTTTTGTTTCAGGATCTCGAAATCTATGTATGTTATAAGCTGGTATAGCTTTTATCTTAATTCCTTCAATCTCTACCATTTCTCCTGGATTTAATTCTTTGACGTCCTTTTTGACTGTAATTTGATTATTAAGAATCTCTTGAGTTATTTTTGGTCCTATCAATACAGAATTTTCACTGCTTATCAAATTGATTGCATCTGCATTGCAATGATCAAAATGCTCATGGGAAGTTATTATAATATCAGCTGAGGGTAAATCAGTTTTTCCTAACTTGAATGGATCCAAGTAGATGTTTTTGTCCTTAGCTTCTATCCAGAATGCATCATGTCCTAACCAATGTATCTTTATTCCTTCATATTCAAACATGTTAATCGTTAAAAACAATAATTAATCATATATAAAGATTATAGAAAATAAAAGAAAAGAAGATTTAGTATTTTCTTTCTTGTCCAATGAAAACAAATACTTCTTTAGGTTTGATATAAGCTGTTACCATATCTCCTACTTTCATTTTTGCGAATTCTTCAGGCTGCTCAGTTACATCTAAAAGCAAAATGGTTTCATCTTTGAGAGTGCCAGTCATCTTAACTTCAGTGCCTAGGTATTCTATAGTATTGATTTCAAATTCTACTTGACACTCAGTTTCATTTGTAAGACTTACGTGTTCTGGTCGAACAACAAGATTTACTTCAGTATCAATAGGAATATTTTCCTTGATCTGTGTTCTTATTTGCTCTCCTCCTTTTAATTCTACAACATTCGGTTTTGTAACTTTTCCTACTAGAGTGCTTGAAGTACCTATAAATTGTGCAACAAAAAGTGTAGCAGGATCAGTAAAAACTTCTAATGGAGTGCCATATTGTTGAATTATCCCTTCATGTAGAATAGCTATTCGGTCACTAATTGCAAGTGCTTCTTCTTGATCGTGTGTTACGTAAACTGCTGTAATACCAATTTTCTTTATAATTGACCTTATTTCTGTCCTAATTTCCTTCCTTAATTTTGCATCAAGATTTGACAAAGGTTCATCACATAATAGAACATCAGGTTCCACAACAATTGCACGACAAAGAGCAATTCTTTGTTGTTGCCCCCCTGAGAGTTGTGTTGGTAGTTTTGCAGCTTGATCTTCTAAATGAACCAACGATAATACTTCAAGTACCTTTTTTCTTCTGTATTCAAACTTTTTGTCAAATTCAGCTCTTTTATCATCATAACTGATTTTATCTTTTCTCTTGATTAGATTTCTAATCCAGAAATAGAGTTTTGTGAAGAAGTATATTTTACTATACCATGGAGATTCCAGATTTGCTAATTCCTCAGGTTCTCTCATCTTCAATCCATATTCAACATTCTTGAAGATGGTTAGATGTGGCCAGAGAGCATAGTTTTGAAATATCATAGCAGTATTTCGTTTTTGTGGAGGTAGGAGGGTTATATCCTTTTCACCTAGAAAGACCTTACCTTCAAAAGGTTCAACAAAACCTGCAAGAGCTCTCAGAACTGTTGTTTTTCCACAACCACTAGGTCCTAAGAGAGTAGTAATAGTTCCATCAGGTATCTCTAAATCGAAATCCTGTACTACTATAAAATCATCATAAGCGCATCCTATTTTATCATACTTAACAGAGACCATTATTCTCAACACTTTATTGCTTGAGAATTGTTAAAAAAAATCACATAAAAATCTTTTTGCTGGTAAAATAGGAAAAAGCAACTTTTTTTGGAAAAGATAAATTATAATCCAGAGGATAAAAGATAAAAAGGGACAAAAAGTTATGAAGTTAGACTGTAGAGGTGCTAATATGGTAAAAAGAAATCCAACCGCATTTTTAAAAGAAGAATATCAAAAAATTCAAGCTGAAGGTAGAGAGTGGGTACATAGAAAACTTGAAACTCCTTCAGAAACACAAGTTGTTGTTGATGGTCAAGAACTTTTGATGCTATGTTCTAATAATTATCTTAATCTTAGCAACCACCCCCATCTTAAGAAAAGAGCAATAGAAGCTGTGGAGAAATATGGTGCTGGTTCAGGATCAGTAAGAGCTATAGCAGGAAATATGGCCATTCATGAAGAATGGGAAAAAAAACACGCTGATTTCAAAGAACAAGAGGCTTCAATTGTATGGATGTCAGGTTTTATTGCTAATGAAGGAGCTATTCCAACCTTAGTTAGAAGAGATGATTTCATAATATCTGATCAATTAAATCATGGATCGATTATTGATGGAGTAAGATTAACAAAAACAGTTAGAACAATCTATGATCATGTCGACATGGGAAGTTTAGAAGACAAATTAAGTGAAGCAGATGCTGCTGATCCTAACGGAGAAAAGAGAATACTTGTTATCACAGATGGTGTTTTCTCAATGGATGGAGATATGGCACCACTAGATGAGATTCAAAAACTTAGCGAAGAATATGGTGCAATGATTTTCGTTGATGATGCTCATGGAGACGGTGTTCTTGGTCGTGACAAGAAGGGTAAAGGTATTGTTGATCACTTTAGCCTTCAAGGCAAAGTTCAGGTTGAGATGAATACATATTCGAAGGCAATGGGCGTCGTAGGTGGCTCAATTGTTGGATCACAAGATTTAGTCAATTATCTTCGAAACACTGGACGATCTTATTTGCTTAGTGGTTCTCAACCACCTGGTGTTGCTGGTGCAGCTATTGGTTCGTTAGAACTTCTTGACCCTAAATCTGAGTATTTCATTCCTGTCGTTGAGAAACTTCTCGAGAATTGTAATTACTTCAAGAATGAGATCGTAAACATAGGCTTCGACCATCCAATTACAGCAGCTTCTGCTGAATGTCCTACTGCTATTGTACCTATCATTTGTGGTGAGAACGAAGTAGCTACTAAAATGAGTAATAGATTAATGGAAGAAGGCATATTTGCTTTACCAATAATGTTTCCAATGGTTCCAAGAGGCACATCACGTATCCGAGTTATGATGAATGCAGGTTTGACAAAAGACGATCTTGACTTGGCTTTAGGAACTTTTGAGAAATTAGGAAAAGAATTGAAAATCTTCTAATCATCTTATCTTCTTTTTTTCTTTTTTCCAAATCATAATATTTCTTTTGTATATT
>DAOVKB010000095.1:0-3878 GCA_030631995.1 archaeon
ATACTCCAGAATTAGCGAAAAGACCTTTTGAAGAGGCCCTTGATATTCTATCTAAGGTTCAAAATTTGGAAGAATTAGAGGAAACGAAGAAAAAAATCATCAGAATCATTCAAAGACAAAATCAGAAAATATCAAAAAAAGAATTCAATCTTGAAGATTTGGCTATTAAGGTAACTCTTTCCAAAAAACTCAATAAATATGATAGCTGGACACAGCCCTTACAAGCAGCTGTTCAATTAATTCTTGCATTTCCAGATAGGAAAAAGCCAACAGAGGGTAGTTTGATAAGCTTCATAAAGACAAAACCCTTTAAAGTTCAGACGCAATCTGTTCAATTATCAGATAAAATAAGTGGTAGCAACGAATGTTCTGTGAAGCCAATTCAACTGGCTAAAAAAACAGACGTGGACATTCCAAAAGTAAAAGAATTACTAAAATCAACATTAATACAGTTGCTAGATACTATCGGCATATCTTGGGAAGAATCTATTGAAGGACAAAAATCGCTAGATAGTTGGTTTAGCTAAAAGGGGATCTATGATGATTCAAACTACAATGATTAGAGTTTCACAAAAGTTGCTAAAAATTGAAATCTTAAATGAATTGTATTCAGCTTTGGAGGAAGAATTAATAACAATAAGACGTATTTTTGATCCTCGCTTTTCTTTTTCCGGTGATGATCTCGTCATAGAAGGTGAGATAGATAAGGTTTTGGAAAAATTAACTCAGGATTTACCAAGAATCATCTCAATTCGATTTCGATATCAGGATTATAGTAACGTTCTTGAATCTAAAGCAGCATTAAATATAGAACATGAAAATACAAAAATCTTCTTTGGAGCAACATTAGTAGATTACGATCAGCTTTACGAGAGATTAAGAATTAATGATAAAACTAAAATACTGTCTCTATTGTTTCGAACTCAATTAGGTGGTCAATTCATACCTTTAATGCCAGTTAGAATCAAAGGGATTGTTGTAACATACAGAAATAACAACAGCGTTGAATTCATTTTACCAAGTCAAAGAATAGAGACACTAAAATCTTGGTTGGCAGTTATATCTGAAAAACAAAGGATTGATTTTGATTTATTGGTTGATATTTTTAGAGAGACAGATCCAAATATGCGAAAACAAATGGAAGATGCAATGAATTGGTTAAATTCCCAGCTTCCTGAACTTGTAGCAAAATCAACAGTTATTGAGAGCATAGATATAGTGAGGGCATATCAAAGCACTTTAGATCTCATGTAACCAAATCATTTTTCCAGATATTTTATTGGTTCTCTTTTAGTAAGAAGTTAAAAAAGCAGCAAAAAATTCGTTGACATGAAGAGTTAAAGTTAAAAATATACTCACTTTTTATGCTTTCAAGGAGTTTTACAATGAAAAGAAACACCCAAGTTGCATTAATTACTCTATTAATCTTGACTATGCTATTCATAAAACCAACTAACAGTTACATTCCTTCGAATGAATTAGTATTTGGCCAGCAAAAAATGCAGGACAGAGTGCCAGTAGATTCGAATTTTACTGTTGGCATTTTTATTAAAAACTTCTTGAACTATACAATTACTAATGTGACTGTAACACTAAACCTTACTGAGATAGAATCATTAAAACTAACTTCATGTGAATTTGGTTCCCTTGATGACGGTAACATTACATTAGAAACTCCAATGCAATCGTCATCAGAAAGTGGATTCACTGCAATGGAGATAACATATGGTTATCTAACAGAAGATGTACTATCATTAAATATTTCACAGATAGTAAATGGTACGGAATTCATTTTCTTTTATAATGTAACTAGTAGTGAAAGTGGATCTAAAAGTTTACCAAGGGCAGATATGACATATTATGATTATTATCCAGATTTGAATGAAATCAGGAGTCAACTTGATTTGCTCCTGGAATTCTATTCAGAAGAGGATGTTTGGGATAGTTCTATTCCTAATTGGAGATTAGGGAAACAAATCAAAATCGGTTGGGGATGGATGGTTTTTGCATTTACGCCAATTATAGCTGCAGTTGTTGCTTCAGTAGTCCTCTATATAAGAAGAAGATAAATAGCTAATTTATCTATTTCTTTCAAATTTAAGTCAGCACTTAATAGTCATAAAAACCTTTTCCAGTTTTCTTTCCTAATTTTCCATCTTCAACCATCAATTTTAGCAAATTAGCTGGAGCATATTCATCTCCAAGTTGTTCAGAAATATATTCTCCAATTTGCAATAATACATCTAATCCTATATAATCAGAAAGCTCAAAAGGTCCCATTGGATGATTCAATCCAAGTTTTATTGCTTTATCAATGTGTTTTGCTTCCGCTACTCCAGATTCTAGAAGTCTATATGCTTCATTTAGAAATTGCCATAATAGTCTGTTTACAATAAATCCTGGTGCTTCATTTGAGGTTATTGGAATCTTACCTAATTTTACACAGAGTGATTTTATTCTCTCAATAAAGATTTCTTCTGATTGTTCACCCTTTATTATTTCAACCAGCTTCATCAGAGTTGGGGGATTAAAAAAGTGCATTCCAACAAATTTTCCTTTTCTGTTTGTTACAGAAGCTAATTCAGTTATACTGATAGCAGAAGTGTTACTAGCAAAAATTACTCCCTCATCACATAAATCATCGAGTTTTTCGAAAAGTGCTTTTTTTGCTAATTCATCCTCAACGATTGCTTCAATCACTATCTGAATGCCTTCAACTGCTTTTGGTAAATCCAACATTGTGTTTATATGATTCATTATATTTTCTGCGTTTTCCTGTGTCATCTTTTCCCTTTTTACACTTCCCTCAAGAAATTTTCGTATTCTATCTTCTCCTGAATCTAGATATTTCTGTTCAGTATCAACTAAGTTAACTTCTATTCCAGCTTGTGCAAGAACCATTGCAATGCCACTCCCCATTGTCCCCGCTCCTACTACAGCAGCTTTTGTGATTTCTGTTGTCATATTATTAAATTAGAATCTTCATATTTAAGAATTAACCACCGAGTATAATTTATGGTCTTCTATACCAATGGAAGAAGTGAATTTCTTACGTATAGAATATTATCCCCCTAAATGAAGTAAGATACTTTTCTCGTAAGTGCTTAGTATTACACCCTCTTTTAATCAAATCTGAGGGGTTTTAAATGGTGCTCATTGAATGGGCTCTAGGATACAAGTAAAATTCAGAGATTATGATATCTATAAGTTGGCTATTTGTGGTCCTGGTAAATCTGGCAAGACGTCAATTTGTAAAAGATTAACGGAAAATTCTTTCTCACAAAAATATAAACCAACTTGTGGAGCTGAATTTCACTCATATTCTTTTAAAACAAAAAAGGGGAAAGCCGTAGCTTTATTTTATGATATGGCCGGTCAGAAAAGATTCGGTGTTGTAAGAAAACTTCTTTACCCAGGTACTAATGCTGCTGCTATTATTTTCGATGTTTCAAGTAAGGAATCATTTAGAGAATGCGCTAATTGGATAAGAGAGCTACGTGAACAAGATCGTGAAGTAGATATTACTCTAGTTGGAAACAAAACAGATGTTGTTCGTGAGATAAGCAGAGAAGATGCAGAGCGTATAAGTCGAAAATTAGGATGTAGATATAGAGAGACTTCAGCTTTAACAGGTGAAGGAGTAGGGGAGTTTGTTACAGCACTAGTTGCATCAGCAATGGTAAATTACAGAAGAAGATCTTCTGGTAGATAATAGCTAGTCAAACAAGAACGCAATGTTTTTCAGCGTTTGAATGAAATTTACTTCAATGAGTAAAAAATTCAGAAGAACCTCCAATCTAAAGATTTACGTTACTTATTACTTAATGTTCCTTTTAGGTGCAATATTATTCATTGTAGGATTATATACATATGATAGG
>DAOVKB010000087.1:0-4635 GCA_030631995.1 archaeon
GATATGCTTAATGATAGCAGGCCGAGGGAGAAGCTGGGTAAGAGGGGTGTTTGGGCTCTCTCTGATGATGAGCTTTTGGCTGTTATTCTTCAGCAGGGCACATGCGGCGAGAATGTGGTTGATATGAGCAGTAGGTTGATTCAGAGGTATGGTCTCGATAAGCTTTCTGAGTGCTCGTTGAAGGAGTTGCAGGAGATTAAGGGTATTGGTTTCGCGAAGGCGTGTCAGATTCAGGCTCTATTTGAGTTCAATAAACGGCATACTACTGCAAAGAAAACAAACGGGAAAATAACCTGCGCAGAGGATGTATTTAATCTATTCTCAGATCGACTTCGGGACGAAAAGCAGGAACACTTCATCGTTTTACTTCTCAATACAAAAAATCACATTATTGGGGAAGAAACCATAAGTAAAGGAATACTGGATTCATCGGTAATACATCCAAGGGAGGTATTCAAACTGGCGATAAAAAACTCAACGTCGAGGATTATATTGCTACATAATCACCCGTCAGGGGATCCGAGTCCTTCGGAGGAGGATGTGGAGATAACAGAGGAACTATTCGATGCGGGAGAGATTCTGAAAATCGAGTTATTAGATCATATTATTATCGGAAACAGCAGCTGGTGGAGTTGGAGGGATAGATAGGTATCCTATGGATCACTCAACGCTTGTTCTGATTTCAATATTGTCGCCCCCCATGTATTCCTAAAATGAGTTTTATCAAATCCGGTCTAGGAGCGTCTGGAATGGAAACACTCCCTGCAAGAGGAGGGGGTTTCGTAGCCTTGATGGACTGATAGGGGGTGTGAAAACCTAATTTATAGTATACTTAATGATCTAGCAGTCAACCTGAATGCTTCTAGATTAATAAATTTGCTTATTCCTGTTTGTAGATATTCAGTTAATCTCTCTGGGTTATGTTCAATAAAGAAATCAATAAATTTTTGACTTAATTTCTTTGAAATCATTGCTTCATAGACTTTATCTAAATTTTTATCTTTGTTTCCTTCTAAATCAGATTTGATTTCTTCATCTCTTATGATTTTGTTAATGTAATCTTCAATAATTGCTTTTTCGTTATCTGTGGTCATCATCTTGTATTTTGTATTGATTGCGTCTACTACTTCTTTTACCGTCGCATATCTAACTTCCCTCTTTGCTCCGTACCTAGAAAGAGAGTCTTTTGGTAGCATTCTCGGTTTTTCTAATTTAATTCTGTGTGTTTTAAGGAAAACCTTCTTTAATTCTTCGTCAAGTTTTCTACTCTTTCCTTCAGGATTTAGATATTTGTATAGGTAATGACTAAATAATGCAAAATCTTTTAGTTCATCGTCATTTATTCTGACTAGATTATTCAGATAATTGAATGTTTTATTGAATTTGTTCAAATTGCTTCTAAATGCTCTTCTTTCGTCCACAAGATATTTAATATTTAACTTCCGCTCCACTTTTGATGCGATATTATCAAGTTTTATAGAATCCTTACCTTCCAGATATGCTTTCTTAAATCCATCACTGTCTTTACGTGTGAATACATTCTGTTTCAATAATTCATTATACAGTTCAGGTAATTCTTTAACATTTATTCCAGAGTAGTCATTAACTTCCTTCTTAAACTTTTGAAAGGCTTTGATGATTTTTTTATAGGAGTTGGTAAAGTCTACGGTAAGAGTGTCATTCTTATTCCGGTAAATTCTATTTAATCGACTGATAGTTTGCACTGCATTAATGTCAGCAACAGTTTTATCTAAAAACATTGTGTGTAACAGAGGTTCATTAAATCCGTATTGGAATTTGTTAGCTACTATTAAGAATCGATATTCTGGTTTCTTAAATTCTTCTTCGATATAATCCCGGATATTATTCATATTTTTTTCGGTGTATGAATCTTTTTTGGCGATTGGTTCTAAACCCTTTAAGTCTTCTTTATTCAAAGAAACGCTACCTGTAAAAGCTACAAGAGCCTTATATCCTAGATTCCGTTCTTTCACTATTTTATCCAGTATTAGCCTGTATTTTACAGCACTTTTTCTGCTGCTTGTAACAATCATGGCTTTAGCAGAATTATTTCTTATTGCATATTTCGTATGTGCGTCAAAGATTTTAAGTATTATACTTATTTTGTCGTTTATTACTGTGTTATCCTCAAAGGCCTTACTCCTTAATTTTTTAGCAACAGTTAGAGGAGGGTATTCGTTTTCACTTTCAAGTTTTTCAGAAAGCTGAAATAAAGTAGAGTAGGTAACAATATTATCTGAAACATTAAGGATGTATCCTTCTTGCTCAGCTTGATCCATACTATAAACATCAAAAGGCTCTCCAAACATTGTAATAGTTTTAGAACTTGGGGTTGCGGTTAATGCTAGAAATATAAAACTTGGAAACTTTCTTTTTAGGAAGGTTTGAAAATATTTTTTATCTTCTTCAGTGTCTTCTTCCTCAAAATGTCCGAGCAGGTGTCTTTGTAATTTACCAGATTGGCTTCTATGGGCTTCATCTATTATGAAACATATCTTCTTCCCTTTTTGTTCTTCCAGGATCGCATTTAATTTTTTAACAGAGAATTTTTGTATTGTTGAAATTATTACCTTTGTGTTTTTATTGAGGGCTTTTGCTAGTTCATTCGTAGTTTCGACATAGGCAACGATATCTTTTTGTGTTTCTGCTGCTCCAATTGTGCCTTTAAGCTGCGAGTCTAGGTTAATTCGGTCTGTCAGAATAAGAATTGAATCAAGTATTGGTTCATTATTGATATGTAAATATCTTAAAAATTTCTGAACAACTGCTATGGTATAGCTTTTCCCTGAACCTGCCGAATGTTGGATTAGGTATTTCAGGTCTAGCTTGTTAGTCCCCTTATATTTTTTGATAATATCTTCTGTCAGATTAATAACGGTTCTTCTTTGATGATATCTTGGAAAAAAGAAGGTCCGGATCTTTTTTCCATCAGGTGGTTTGAAATCAAAACAAAACAGGTAATGCTCGATAATCTCAATTAAAGAATCAGGAACAAGTATTTCATTGTATAAGTATTCAACCTGGAATTCATCTGGCACTATTGGGTTTTCCAGATCCTTGTTAAACCATACAAAATCCTCAACAGAATTCCTGAGAAATTCGGTTGTAACTTCTGCTTTTTTTGTATCAGCCGCAATATGTAAGATAGGGGTCTTAAAAATAGGTAATGACTTATCCCTGTCAGCGATATACTGCACCACCGCATCATCTACTACTTGTCCATTAAATGGGCTTTTAAGCTCTATTGTTATCAGAGCTATTCCATTAAGGAATAAAACAATATCAATTGATTCCTGAGACTCTCTAAAATGAAACTGCCTAACGTAACTGAAAATATTTGAATTATATTTCCTCCATTGTTCTTTATTGTATGTTGTTTCGGGCTTGAAATAAATTAGTTTTAAGGAAATGGATTCAATTGAGATTCCTTCTTTTAATACTTCAAAGAGTTTTTTCTTTCCAAGCTTTTCTTTTATAGCTTCTTTAACCTTCTTCAGCCAACCAGTTCCAAGAATATTTTTGATCTCTTTTAGTTCATCTTTCTGTGTTCTTTCAAGGAATTCGGATAAAAGAGCATCATCAATATTAAATTTTAAATCAACATCTTTATTCTGCCTTCCCTTATACTGATGAGCTTCCAATCTCTTACAAAAATGATCTTCAAATTTCTCTTCAGTTGGTCTCACCATTTTAAGCAGTCACCTTCATCTTACCAGTTACAACATCGTTGATCAGGATTTTTTTATATTCTTCAAGTTTGGAGATTTCATCTTCAACGATACTGATTGATTTTTGAATTTTTGATGTTTTTTCATCAAGATATGCGATAATTTGTTTCTGTTCATCAAGTGAAGGAATTGGAAAATAAAATCTTACAAATTTATTTTGGTATAAATGGGCTATAGTCGATCCTGTTTTAATATACTCAATATATGATCCAAATAAATTAGAAGACAATACCCAAAACAAATATTTTGGTTTGTAATAACTATTAAGAGGCCGTGTGACAAAAACACCGCTATTTAAAGTTGCTTTCATTGGCAAATTTTCAACAAATGCTATCTTTCCTATTGTGCCATCTTTTGTGATTAATACATCTTCCTCTTGAAGTTGGATATAGGGATCTTCGTCATACCTCTCTTTTTCTACAAAATGGCAAGTTTCCCAGTTTATCTTTCTGTCATCAAAGTCTGTACCAGTAACCAGTAAATATTCGCCTTCTTCCAGATATTCTTCTGAAGTCAAACCTTGCCAACCTATTCTTCCCTTAACATAAGTTGTGTTTTGTATTTTTCTTAATTTCCATTCGGAAGGAACTGATTCTATCCAAGCATATCCTGAATCTTTGAAATTTGATTTATTGGAAATTCCTTTTGTAATTAAATCTTTAACCACAACGTTTTCTTTTTCTTTCAACAACTCAATCTGTTTCTTCCTATTTTCAATTACTTTGTTTATTTTTTCGGTTGCGTTGTCAAGATAATCTGAAATTATAATTTGTTCTTCTCGCTTTGGGATTGGCACCTTTACTAGCCCTAGCTTTGTTTTATTCAGTATAGGTACAACCACTTTACTTGATACCCTCTCTTCTTCTTGTTGTAAAGAAGAGAGAAA
>DAOVKB010000070.1:0-6592 GCA_030631995.1 archaeon
ATATGTTATCAACATCAAACAAAGGACATGTTCATCCTATTCGATATAACGATATCATTCCTTATAGAAAACGAGCTCTTTTATTAATCGAATCTAGTAAGAGAGAGGAAAGAATGAGGGGTTATGCTTTATTAACTACTTGTTTCCATTACTGCACTGAAAAGGTCCAAAAATATATTAAAGAAAAATGGAAACAAGAAACCAATCTCAAAAGCATCAAAAAAAATTTTGTTGAGCATTGCAGAGAAATTTTTGCAGCATAACCTAAATTACGTTTTCATCTATTGGGAAATACAGTGGGAAGATTAGCTTAGCAAAATTTTGATATAATTCCACACTATAATCCTTTTGCTCTATAAGTCCTTCAAGTTTGACTATTGCTGATTCAGTATAACCTTTCATCCCAGGAAACTGATCTGGTTCACCAAAATCCATGATACTGCAAATCAAATTTCCTAATTTTTCTATCTCAATATAAGATTCTATAATAATATGGATGTGAGGTGTTAATTTTCCTATCTTTGTTTCTTCTTTTGCAGACTCTGAAATTCTTACTACCGATAAAATTGCTGCTCTTCTAGTGATATAATCACGTGCATAAACAACATTTTCTAATGGGAATAGTACATCAACATCATCCAGATACCCAATGGCTCTTATAGCAGCATACTGCAAGTCATAACCACTTTCTTCTAAAATCTTCACAAGATAAGGTTTTGATGCATAATCTTTCAACTGACCAATGGCTTCCAATATCGAGAGTCTAACAGCTAAGGTACTCTCATCAACAAGTTTGTGAAGATGATTTAGAACGTTTTCCTTTATTTCAGGGAACTTTTCTACTAGATAGACAACTGTTGACACTGCTGCATTCCTCACGTTCCAATCTGAGTCCTCAAGAAGAGGTTGTAGCTTTTTAATAGATTTGGCTTTTCCTTTTTTCTGCAAAAATAAAGCGTAATAAGCACGATCTAAAGGTTCGTTGCTTTTTATTTTTTTATTGATTGATAAACCTCTAAAGAAATCCATCATAATTCGAACATCCCCTCTTTGATAAGATAGCTAATAGCACCTCTTTGTGGTTGTGTGAGTTTTCTTAAATAATTGTAGTCTATTCTACTCACATCGATTTTGTCTTCTTGTTCCTCGTCTAAATCAAATCTATACGCATCTTTTCGTTTTGTAACTTGAACTGCTCTGGTTATAACGGGTATATTGTATGGTGATAGAGGTTGATGTCGAGTTTTATGAACTGCAAATAAGGTTGCAACATGTATCCCCCCGATTTTCTTAAAAACAATTATGTCTGCAAATGCAGGTAAGATTGTGCGAAAATCGTCTCTATATAGTGACATATGGTTATGAAGTATTAATAATTGATCAATACCAATTCCATAATCATTCACCTCAAACACATATACCTTCTTTTCATCAACTCTTACGTATCCCTTACTTGTTATTGCGGGATTATCATCTATAAGTTGACCAAAATTAGTATATTTCTTTCTGTATATCTTTCTAGAATACTCCTCAATCATTCTCCAACCATAAGCATAAACTGACCAAATATCAGTCCATCTGCTCTTAGAAGAATGCCAACTTTCAACAACATGTTCTGAATGAAGATTTTTGTTAACTGCAAGTAAATCCTTTACTTCATCCCAAGTAAATTCTTCTAAAAGCTCTAAATCGGATTTGTAAGAGAATAACTTTTCGAACATTTCTTTTTCATTTTCAATCTTTGTTGCCAATCTTTTCATCACAGCAATACTGATTTCTCCTATAGGTGGAGCAAGAAATGCTTTCAAATCATTTGGGTATTTTATTTGTTTTCCTTCTTCTTTTTTAATGAATTTATATTCTCCTTTTTCAAGTAAATATTCCAACTCCTTCATTTGAACATAATGTGCAAAACCTTCATCAATGAGTTCATGAAGGTGTTTTCTTCTAGATATTTTAGCACGCTCAGAAATGAGATTTATTGCTTCAATGGAGAAATTATTGAAGAGAGTATATTTTCTTGCATCTTCAGGAGGTGTGTAAAAATCTTCTACGCCACATTCAGTAAATAAACGAATGACACCTATCAAATCTTGAAAGTATTGCCAAGCCCAAACATGTTTGCTTGCAGAGTTTTGATTTAATTTAAAAACATTATTTGTCATTAATTCCTTCAGAATGACATCTATTTGGTACAATTGAGCGAGAGTTCTTGCAGAATTAGATTCAGTTTTTTCATTCATGTAAGCATGCGCTAATGCATGGACTAACATCACACGTAGAGTTAATTCTTGTTCATCATTAAGCTCATAGGACGGAACAGACAGGTAAATTAGAGTTGGTAGAGAATTATATACGGTTTCCTTTCCAATTGGGAGAAAATCACTGATTCTAGCTGATTTTAGGTTAGTTATTTGTTCCGCAGTAAGAATCGCTTGTGGTGTCCCAGTAATTTCTACTACCCTGTTTATTGATATATGTAACTCTGGATTGATAAAAAGTAGAATTCGGTAATTCTCTGGGGATCCTCCAACTAGATGTTCAAAATCTTTTCTAGCTTTTAGATAGGTCTCCACTATGTCCCCAAGTTCAGCTTTAAGCATATAAGATACTCTCCTTTAGTATTTGTTCTCCCAGTTTTTTGATTTGAGCAGGATCAATTAGGATGGGACGTGTTATCCCTTTTAGCATTTGTTTAGTGTGAATATATAGTTCTTTGTTTCTCAAAGATTCAGGTCCCATAAGAAAATAAGACATGTTCCATTTTCTTGAGTGATCATTCTTCAGACTGCTAAACATAGCATTTAACTGTGTTAAGCATTCTATTGTTTCTGGTTTTGTTTTTGTTTGGATTTCTACAAAATACTTTTTCAATGCATTACTAATTCTATAGTTGAATGGAAAAGAAGGAACATTAGGCATTCCATCAGTAACTATAGTAAATTGAACATCTATGTTCTTGTCTTTATGTTGTTTCTTAGCGTGCTCAATAGCAGCTTGAACTGCTTGTACCATGTATGTTTTACCACTTGCTTCAGCAGTTAATAGCAAGTGTTCCATCTTTCGATCATCATCAACTACAGAAGGATTTCTTCTGATAGGAACAACTGCAAGCTTAAACATGTCATATCTTTTTCTCTTCCTTCTGTTAATCATTTTGAAATAATAGTACAAACTTAAACTAGTTAAAAGAGCTCCATCCAATCTTGACATTTTCCCTTCAAATACTGTTTTTCTCATTGATTGACTCATATCTACGATTAAATAGACAAGTGATCTACGATCCTTTTTAACTCTGATAATATCCTCTTGTTTAACAGATGTCGGGGGGATAGTTTGGGAGCTTAATACAGCGCTTTTGTATGTCTCTTTTAAGCGTATAGTCCCTCTAGGACGTCTATGTACTTCATCAATAGGAGCAACAGATACTTGTTTAATCAAATAACGACCTAGTATCTTCCCTAATAAATCCATAACACTTTCACGAGATATGCGTTTCTTTCTCCCGAAAGCATCAGTTATTTCAATGTCAACAATGTCTTTAAGCTGGTTAAGTTTCTCTGCAAGTTGTTGCAAATCAACGGTTCCCTCATGTTTTAAGTTCCTTAACAAATCTTGAATATATTTCAAAATGTCTTCAATAGTTTGGAGTTCATTTTTGTTAACTTTTTCTAGAACATCAGGTAATATTTGATCTCCGATGAATCTTAGAAGTTTAAGTTCATTAACTAATCTTTCTTCCTCTTCAGGAGTGAGATATGTGTTCATTATCTTTTGAATTATATTCTCTATTGCCACTGCATTTTTTGAAGCTATAGAAAGAACAGCCCCCTCTCTAGAACTTCTCCCTAAATGAGGGTTTCTCCAAAGCCTCAAAACTTGTGCAGCATCTTCGAAATCTAATACAAACTCTACGTCACCATAGTGTTGTAAGGGATCGGTGAATTCTGTTTCTGTTACGAAATAAATCCGATGGGGCATATTTTCATCTCCTTTGAGCTTTTTCAAGGTTTTTTAGATGTAGTCTACTTTTAGTAACTGCTCATAGGATGGTTTGAGTTTTTCAATTATTATTGTCCTAATATTTTCTTTGTATTTATCCAACCCTTCGAATTTAACCACAAGATTTGCTAATTCATCATCACTTAGGGCTTTCATCTTTGAGATATCATCAGAGATGTCCTGAACACTAATAGAAACTTCTGATTCTTTTATCGAAGTTCGTAACAATATCTTGATTTGTTGTAAAGCATCATTAACCATTGAAACAGGTATATCAAATGCAGTCATAGTTTCACGTAACCTTTCCAAAGTTATAACGTTAACATCTTCTTCTTCAGCCTCTCTAGCTTGAAGAAGAACAGTTTCTCCAATGATATTATTCATAGTACGTAAATCAATATGTGGATTTCTTTGTGGATCATGAATCTCATCAAGACCGGAATAGAAATCGTTTCTTGCTACTCTGCTTTCTGATCGCAATCCTTTGGTTTTCAACGAGTCAGGTAATGAATTATTTCCCAAATATGCTAAGAAATCTACTGCCAATCTACTAACAAAATCAGTGGTTTCTTTTTCTAATTCATGGAGTTGAATTATTGATGGATTTGCTGTAATGCTTCGTCTTGATAGAATTATTTGTTCCTCGAACATATCTCTAATGATTTGCTCTCTGCTTTCAACTGCACGTGCAGGCCATAATACTTCGGGTATACGGTTAATTATAGGCTGACTTTCCTCTCCAAAGACAGTCAGAGGAGCATTGGAAGTGAAAAGGACCGCGCCATCAATATAGACTGGTTCCCCTTGTATATTGTATTTTATTCCCATAGGTTCTTCTAGAAAACCCATTAGAGATTCTAAAAGAGTTAATGGAAGTCTTTGTATTTCATTTACAACTATAAAACCATGGGATAGAACTCCAACTTTGTGAGAGGTAGCAGCATATGTAGTGGTTGTTTCTTTGCCAAACAATTCCTCTAAGTTTTCAACACCTGCTAATAGCATGTATAAGCTTTCAGGATCAGTTCTTGGGTCTAGCTGTGATCTTCTTACAAGAGTTTTAACTGCACCAAGCTTGCCCAAACGGTTGACAACCTCTTTAGGTGGAATTTCAAGCATGCTGCTAGTATTGTCTAGTTGTACTGAAGTTCCATCTTTAGACAAAATTGCCTCGATGCTATGTCTGCAATATGGACAAAGGGATTGCATTACTCTTATCCCTGCAAAAGGATTAGATACAAAATTATCAATTATATCCTTAATATAACCCGCGTCTTCTAAGAATGGACAACCTTCGATATGATATTTGAAATTGTTTATATCTCTAACAACATGATCCAAAAGAATTCTTGCGAAAAGTGTTTTTGCTTCTCCTGTTGGACCTGTTAGGAGTACTTTTCCACCAACCGCTAGTTTATCCATTACCAGATTTTTACCTGTTATATTACCTCTTACACTAACATCTTTTATAACTCTCTCACGAAAGTCTGGATTCATTAGAATTGATCTAACAGAAAATCCTCTATATCCATCTTTAATTAATTTTTCAATAGTGAGTGACATGGTAAGTTCCTCTTTATTTTTTATTGTATATCTTCTTCTTCTGAAGGTATTTGAATTTGAATTGGTTTAATTTTTACCAATAATTTCTCTTTCTCTTCCCAAGACTTTACATAACCCATATGAATTATTCTTTTTAACCATTTCATTGCGGTGATTATAGAAGGTACATCTGGAACTTCAAAAAGGTTCCATAAACGATCTGTTAGCCTTATTAAGGACATGTTTTCTATTAATTCACCTCTAGTTAAGGCTCCTTGAAGATTAGTATTATAAGCACATACGGCAATTGGAAGCTTCTGTGTTTTTTCATCCCAAACGATTTTTTCCCAGAAATAATTTCTTTCATGTTTAATCATTTCTTCTTTGGTTGCATCAATGAGATAAAGAATACTTTCAAAAGGCTCGAACTGGTTCTGCTTAAACTTAAATTTGCTAGTATAGGGTAGTTTGGTTAAAACACTGTCTATGATGAATTCATCTAGCGAAGTACTAGACCTAATAAGAAGAACACGATTTCTTGTTGCAGGGATATCATCTCCCACTACTAAAATCGATACTTCAGGATAGCCAAGTTTCCTACGAATTGCTTGAATAGTTCTTCGGATAAAGCTAGTCATTGGGGTTCGCTAAAGAGCATCATAATGAATATTTAAGAATGTTATGACTTTGAATAAATATCAAAAGTAGGCTAAAGGTTTTAGAATTGGAAAAAATAGGCTCCAATATGGAAGAAAAAACTATCTTGAATGTAGTGATAGCAGGAATTCAGAAAAACGATAAGTGGTTATTTATCAAAAGAGCGAGGGGGGACTATCAACAAAAGTGGGCTCTTATTGGTGGAAAGATGTGCTTTAATGAAGAAATAAAAAGCGCAGCAATTAGGGAAATTAGAGAGGAAACAGGATTAGAAGTAAAGTGGTTAGGAGTAAAGGCTGTGCTTAATGAGATATTAAGAGATAAAGAAACAGGAGAGAAATTGAAGCATTTCTTAATTATTTTATGTCATACTTCTGTTGAAGGAGGAAGA
>DAOVKB010000108.1:0-2697 GCA_030631995.1 archaeon
ATTATTGCTTACTATTTTCTGTTTCCTGAAAGAAATGTTTTCATGATTGTTGCTATTGTTATAATTTCACTTTTACTAACAGTAACTCTCCTAATGAGGAGAGGAAAAACAAAATATTCACGAGACGTGGATGGTTATTTACATTCTTATCATGTAAGTAAATTGAAAGAACCAGGTTACAAGAAATCGTCTGTTAACTTCTGCAAAAAATGTAAACATAAAATCGACAAAGATGCTACATTTTGTTCAAATTGTGGAGAAGAATACGAATTTTCCTAACCTTTCTGTTCTTTATTTATAATGGTTTATAAACGTGGATGTGAAAATTAGCTTAGAGAAACAAATGCACAAAACGAGATATAGAGGAAGAAGGGTATCCTTCTTATCAATAATAATATTAGGGCTGGGAATTTACTTCCTATTGCAATTCACCTGGTTTGATGTTAGATTTGTTCCACTTATGGTTATTTTAGTGTTCTTCCTATTCATCCTACCCGCAATTACTAGTTCAAGAAGACATAGAAGGACAAATCGTCCAAGCTATGAAAGGAAGCAATATGAAATCTATACACCAACTCCTTCTCCATATAAATCCGTAGATTCATATGAAAGAACAGAAGAAACTGCTAGTTATACAGAAAAACAAGCTTCCACTCCTACAATAACAAACAGCTCTCCTGTTACAAGTGTTAGACCAAATTTCTGTAATTTTTGTGGAGCAAAAGTTGTATATGAATCGAATTATTGTGTAAATTGTGGTTATGAACTCAGTTAATCACACTTAATCTTTTTCTTTGCCGAATTTAGGATTAAAAGTCCAAAGATCATTGAAGATGAAATTTGTTATTACAGAAACCACAAAACCGATCGCAGTGGCAAGAAAAACATTCCAACCTATCACAACAAAAAATAGATGAAATAACCCATAATTAACTAAAGCTCCTGAAGCCCCAACAATTGCAAATCTAACAAATTGAACTGAGGTTCTGAAATCTGCAATCTGTTCCTGTTTTCTAAAAGTCCAAATTTTATTAATCGCATAGTTGTATACCATTACTATAATTATTGCTACGAGAAGAGCAAAATGACCAGTATAGACATCAAATACCCAGAATCTAAAAAGAATTTCTTCTCTTGAGAAGTATAAGTCAAAAACCAAAAGTGAAAGAAAGACAAATAACTCTGTCAAACCAAATCCACCTGTACTAACTATAGCAAATTTCACAAGTCTTATTTGTCTAGCTCGATCGATGAATGAAGTCTTATCTTCTTGCCTTACTTCAGCTTGTTTTTCTTTATCTTCATTCACCATTTCAAAAGCACAAACAATTAGTTTCTTGAGATTTAATAAATGTAATGCATTGAAATTTTATGATTCTAGAAAAGCTGTCAAAAAACAACGTTTTTAAATATTTTAAGGAAGTTGTAAGATAGCGTTTAAATTGTGATAATATGACAATTCATGTGAGATACCTCTCTCAAGTAATAGTAAAAATGAGTTTTGAAGGAAAATATAACGATAAAATGGTAAAGGAATTTGACAGATGTCTAGATGAACAACATGAAAATGCCAAAAAACCCCTCTTTTACATGATTGATGTCACACATTATGATGTTAAGGAATCAGAAGAAGTAGCTAATCAAATTGCAAACAAATTAGCTGAAAGAGGGAAAATTGTTCAAAATATAGCTTTCTTATTCACAAAGAAGAAGAAAATAAAAAATAAAGAAATCAAAGATAGAATCAAAGTATTTGATAGTGATTTTCAAGCACAATCTTATTTGAGCGATGCGAGTAGATTTGGATTTCTTGATGAGATAACTTTAGAAAGTTTAGTGGATGAGTGAGGATTACAACTAATATCTCCTCCTTTTATCGAATATTTGATTATTTTCAGTGGAATCAAAAGAATAAAGAAGGAAAGATTTTCTGGAAGTTTAGATGACTGTTATTCCTTGTTCTATTCCTGATAATGTTAAAGATAAATTGGAGAAACAACAGTATAGGATAGCTGGGAATCATTCCGCCGTTAAAACTTGTACTTGGTTAAAGCATTCATTAAAGGGAGAAGGGGTCTGTTATAAGAGTAAATTCTATGGTATAACTTCCCATCAATGTTTACAATGCACTCCTGCAACTATTTGGTGTAATCTAAAATGTGTTTTCTGCTGGAGAAGCGCTTCATGGTATAATAAAGAACCCATGAGTTGTAAGGTTGATGAACCTAAAGAGATTATAGACAAAATGATTGAGCAGCAAAGAAAGCTTGTTGCTGGGTATAATGCTCATCCAAAAGTTCCAAATGAGAAATACTTGGAATCTCTCAATCCAAGGCATGCAGCAATTTCATTAAGCGGAGAACCTACCCTCTATCCAAAAATAAGTGAATTGATTGAAGAATTCCATTCAAGAAATATGACTACCTTTCTAGTGACAAATGGTACTACTCCTGAGGTTTTAGAAAAGCTGGATCCTCTACCAACTCAACTATACGTAACCTTGATTGCACCTAATAAAGAATTATTTGAAAAGACTGCAAGACCTTCAACAAACAATGCTTGGAACAAAATAAAGGACACAATACAATTGCTCCCATCACTAGATACAAGAAAAGTAGTTAGGTTAACATTGGTTCCAGGATACAATATGGAACAGCCTGAAGAATACGCAGAATTATTTATGGAATCGGAAGCACA
>DAOVKB010000064.1:0-7081 GCA_030631995.1 archaeon
CTTTCATTTTTGGAGCTTTATTAAACTTCGCAGCTTTAGCAGGTGTCTTCATGAACTTGTTATTCTACTTTGCAGCTGGTTGGTTAAGTGCTTCAACACAATCCATAAACTGGATAATGGCAATATTAACATTGATTCTTTTAATAAGCACTGGATCCAAAGCATTAAGCGTTGACTTATTCGTTGCTGAAAAACTTGACAAACCCTGGCTTTACAGACTGTTAGTTGATTGGTTTAACATAGACAAATGGCTAAACAAAAAATAGTTTAATCGAAATTTAAGTAGGCTTTCCTACTTTTTTTTCTCATTTTTCTCATCCAAAACATTAAATATTTTCAATATTAACTTATTCTACTTATCATGGTGGAATATTATGCTTAAGGAAGAGAAAATTGAATTTTATAAGAAGCAAATAAATCTGGAAAAACGTATCGGAGAAACAGCAGAGAATTCAGTTAAAAGCGTAAAAAATGATTTGATAAAAGAACTGATTCATTCTATAGCATTGGATTCAAAGAAACATGCAAGTATAATCAACTCTCTTATAGCTATGAATTCATCAACTCAACCATTTATTGAGGAAGAGAAATATGATGAACTTGTTAAGAATATAGAGGAACATATTAAACTTGAATTGGAAGCAATTAAGACATACAAGGCATTGATTGATCAACTTGAAAACGAAGAGGAAAAAATGCTAGTTCAAGCAATTTATCAAGATGAGCTAAGACATCATACTCTTCTTAAGAAAATACTCAAATCCATTATAGCAAAAGAATCAATTACACAAGATGATATATGGGATTCAATTAAAGAAGATTTTCTGCCACAGTTCTAACTCCAAATCAAACCCCTCCTAAACTTTATTAATGGGGAAGTTATCAAAAAACCAGATTTTATGAAAGTTCAGGAAGTAGGAACGAGAGGATTCTTCTTCAGTTTTGATGATCCTTATAGAACTAATGTATATGCAATTAACGGAGAAAAATATCTGTTTATTTGTGATACCTTTTTAGGTCCTGATCCAATGAAAGAAGTGTTAGGGTTTTTGGAAGAAAAGGGGTTTACTTCAAAACCTATTGTTGTGTTCAATTCTCATCATGATTATGACCATATTTGGGGAAATCAGTGTTTCAAGGATTCAATCATTTTAGCTCATAAACTCTGTCGAAAGAAAATAGAAGAAATCGGAGAGTCAGATCTAAAGGATTATGTGGATCATAAGAAGGGAGATGTAGAACTCACTCTTCCTAATGTCCTATTTTCAAAGAAAGTGATCTTCGTAGAAGAAGGAGTTGAGTTTTTCCATAGTCCAGGACATACTGAAGATTCATCCTCATGTTATGATCAGATAGATGAGGTGTTATTTGTTGGAGATAATATAGAGACTCCTCTCCCTTATCTAAGAAAGCTTAATCTAAAAGAATATTCAGAAACGTTAGATGACTATATATCTAGAAAACCAATAATTATTCTATCTGGGCATGATGATCTAATGTTCACAGACAAATTGATAAAAGAAAATCTAGACTACCTCAAGAATTTTGCTCCAGGGAAGATTGATAGAACTGATTTTACAAAGAAACATCGAGGAATTCATTATACTAACCTTACAACAATAGGCCAAGTACTGGAAGAAGAAGGTAATAACGAAGAATCTTTGCTTTACTATAAGGAAGCGAGACTTCTTCTAGATGAAGTAGAACAAAATCCACAAGTGGATGAATTAAAGGAAAAGACAGACAAAATCATTGATGAACTTTCCAAATGAGTAAATGGAATTATTGTTTTATTTACTATATTTTTGTATTACTTGGTTCAAGATACTATTCGTCAATGCAGCTGAAGATAAGTAATTTCTAACATCTCCATGGCTAGCAATGATATCAAGAAATGGTTGGATTTTTTCCTTACTTGTTGTCATTCCCGTTGCTAAATAATCTTCCAGGATTTCTTCTTCTGCGGTATCTAGAAGCAGATGAATTAGTGCTACCATCATTCCAGTTCTATCTTTCCCTGACCAGCAATGAATCACTATAGGAGTTTCCACATAAACTAGTTGTTCGAAAATACTCTTGATTTGATTTTTGAAATATATTGGAATGATTTCATAAAATCCTCCTTTCTCATTATATGGAATAAACCTTGTCACATCTTTCTTATTTAGAAGTGTGTCAAGTAGAGGGACATTCACATAATTTATTTCTTTAATCGTTTCCTCAGAGTATGGGAATCTTTTGGTTTCTGTAGGCCATCTAAGATCTATTATTGTTTTTATTTCAAAACCTTCAATCAACTCACCGAAGTAATCTTCAGAACTGTGAGGAGCTAGATGAGAGCTTCTATAAATCATTCTAGGTTTAATTTTACTAGTATACTTAGCTAAATCTCTATAATTTGGGATTTTGTCTAGAGCCGTCTCTACATCTTGCATTTAATCAACTACGTTCTAATTAATAGATACTGACAAGTATATAAAATAAATTCCATATATTTCTTTGAATACTGAGAGGTAAAACTTAAGTGTTTAAATGTCAAAATACTAATTATAATATGTGGTGGTTAATTTGAAAGTTGAAGAATTGCAACCTGAATCAAATTTCGATAGCTTAAAAGTAAGAGTAATTTCTAAACAAGGACCAAGAGAGGTCCAAGGACGTTCAGGATTACTCTATGTCTGGGATGTCTTAGTAATTGATGAAACAGGATCTACTACTCTTACACTCTGGGGTAAGGATACTGGCGAGAAGTATAAAATTGGTGAAGTAATAACTATTGAGAATGGATGGTGTAAGATGTTTAGGGATCAGAAGCAAATTTCTCTTGGAAGAGAAGGAAAGATGAATCCTGCTGAAGATGATTCTAGTATCCCTACCAAACTTCCTGAATAGTAAAAAATAGAAAAGAGGAAGATAATTCAGATATCTTTCTCAAATATTATTCCTTTACAACCCAATTTGAATCCATATTCTTCGTAGGATGGGATTATGGCTTCATTACGAGGATTAAAGAACATCTGCATTCTTTCTACTTCTTTTTCTTTGGATTTTTCGAAAATAACTTTTTGAAGTGCTTTTTGTGTATTAGCTTCTCCATACATGTAGCCATTGATTGCTAACTTGGGATCATCAGTAAAGTAGGCCAAAGCTCTGCCTTTTATCTTATCATTTTCTTTAACAATTAAATGAGCGTAAACTCCTTCGAAGTTCTTGATAGTCTCGAAGTTCTGTTTTGCTTGTTCCTCTGTATAGCCAAACTCATTCATGAAGATTTCAACCATTTGAGCTAAATCTTTATCATAATCAAAGTCAACCACTTCTATGGTTTCGTCTACTTCAAAATCCTTCAAATCTTTAAGCTGTAACTCATAAGTATAGAAACTTGTTTCTTTTTCTTTGAAATTCCATTTCTTTATCAAATCCAAGGTATTTCCCCAAGCATCTGCTCCTTCAGCCCTAATGTTCGTTACATCTTTTTTCTTGAAAACTTTAACAATCTCGTTGAATAATAGTTCTGTTACTTCTTCATGCTCAGGTAAAACAAAAGGTAATCTTAGAAAACCAAATTTAGTATCCTCTCTCTCAACTACTCTGGCGGTTAGGAAACCAACCAATTTATCATCCTTGAAACAATATAATCTAGTCTCAGGATCGAAATCTTCTCTAGAATAAGCTTCTTTCAATTGTTTTGCCTGTGTCTGACCAAAATACTTCCAGTCTTTAACAGCTTCAGTTCCTACCTTTACTTGCTCTTCAATAAATCCTTCTTCATACTTTTTTAATATGTAGCCTGACATAATTATTGAAGATATCATGCACTTATGAAACTTTTTCTATCATAAGCGTTCTACATTGGCAGTTCCATGAGAATGTATTCACAGATTTTTTGTTTTTACAAAAGATTAAATAGAGCTCCTTGATAAATTGAGCTTAAATTAGAAAGGAGAATAAAAAAAATGGAATTTTATATGACTATTGTAGTGGTGGTTGTTTCTATTATCGCCTTTGTTATGATAATCATGCTCTTAGCAGGAATAAGAGTTACAATGGAATATGAACGGATGGTAGTCTTTCGATTAGGAAGATACAAAAGAACTCTTGGTCCAGGATTGGTCTACGTTTTACCAGTAGCGGAATCAGCCAGGAAAGTTGACTTAAGGATAATTACTCAGGATATCCCTAGACAAGAAGTGATGACTAAGGATAATATCCCTGTTTTAGCAAATACAGTTGTTTATTTCAAGGTTGAAAGACCTGCTGATGCAGTAATTAAAATTGAAAACTATGTTTATGCTGTACGTCAATATACTCAAGCAGCTCTTCGTGACACTATGGGTACCATGGAACTTGATCAGGTTCTAATTGAAAGAGACAAAATAGCACAAGATATCAGAAAAATTGTTGACAAAGAAACTAGCGAATGGGGAATTGATATTCAGGGTATTAAAATTCAAGAGATAGAATTACCTGCAGAAATGAAAAGAGCTTTTGCTAAACAAGCAGAAGCTGAAAGAGATAAAAGAGCTGTTATTATTCAATCTGAAGGTGAGCTTATAGCTTCTCAAAATCTCGCCGATGCTGCAGAAAAATTATCTAAGCAAAGGGGGGCTTTATCTCTAAGAACACTTCAAACTATTAGAGATATTGCTCAAGATCCTAGTGAGAAAATAGTAATTTTCATGCCTAATGATATTTCTGAAGGGATAACAGAAGCAGTAAAGAAAATAAAGAAATAAAGGGGAGTTAATTGTTAGATCCCAATATTCGTTATCTCCAAATAGCATTTAATACTGATGCAAATCAGGTTCGAAGAATACTACCCAAGATACCCTATGATTCACGAATCATCATTGAAGCTGGAACACCTTATATTAAACTGACAGGTATGGCTGGAGTAAGACTCATTCGAAGAATGTGGAAAGGATTTATTGTAGCAGATCTAAAAGTAACAGATGGAGCTGTGAATGAAGTGATGTTTGCGTCACAGGCTGGTGCTACCGCAGTAACTGTTATGGGTTCAGCTCCTACTGAAACCATCGATCTCTTTAACAAAACCTGTACTTCAAGAGGTATCTACTCCATGGTTGACATGCTTGGAGTTGAGAATCCCCTAAAAAATCTCATGCCTTTACGTCATAAACCAGATTTTGTTGTTATTCACAAAGGGAGAGATGAAGAGAGTACAAGAAGGAAGCTAATAAGATACAAAGACATAGCAAAAATACGTTCTAAGTTTGATTCATTCATAGCTGTAGCTGGGGGTTTAGAACCAAGAGAGGTTCGTTCTGCTTTTTTCAACGGTGCTGATGTAGCAATATTGAATGTCGTCAGACAGGGTGATCCTTACAAAGGAATACCTGAAACTGCTGATTTTAGAAATCTGATCCCCCTGATACTTAAGGATGTAGGAAAATAATTCCTTTCCTTTTTTTAATATTCAAAAATTAATTCTGACCCTAAATGGAAATTATTGATGATATCCCCACCTAACTTTTTTCTGAAATGACTAATTGCTCTTATAATTGAAGTATGATTAAGGTAAAACTTTATGTGACTAAAGTTCTGCATAATATCCTCGGAAATTTTATCAATTTTTTTAATAGTTGTTTTTGTTAAATGTACTCCTCCAAGAAACGCATAAATTTCTTCATCAAATAGTTCTCTAATCCTGAATAGAGTGTTTTTTAACCCTGGATGGCAATCTCCAGAAATTATTACTAATCCCTTAGTAGTTTTAATTATCATACATTGTTCATCAATGATTGGATCGTGTTTCCAATTTCCATTGACTTTATGCCAGAAGAATTGAGATAAATTCTGTTCATCCTTTCTTTTCTCAAACGGGATTTCTCCTGACAGAAATATATTAGGTTCAATCTCGCGAAATTCTTTGCTGTAATCAAAATCCAGTTTGTCCATAAGTTCTGATGTCATTTTTGGAAAGCCTGCATTCCAAAGCTTAATTCCATAAAGACATGCTTTCTTTGTCTCCATAATATTCGGATGAGCAAAAATCTTCAGTTTCTTATCTATTGATCGGACTTTTGCGAGAGCTTTGATACCTCGTACGTGATCCATGTGTCCATGTGAAACTACAACTCTATCGATGCTATCAGGAGAAATTTTAAAATTCCTCAGGTTTCTTAGTAATCTCCAGCAGACTAAGCCTGCATCAAATAGCATTCTACCTCTGTTTGTTTCCAGAAGAAAGGATACACCGTTAAAGGATCCAAAATTATCTACTTGACGAATATTACTATCATAGATACACTTGATTTTTACCTTCAAACAATCACATCAAAGCTTGTAGATTTAGCTGCAAACCTAACTTTATGGGAAATACTTTAATTAGTTTTCTACAATTATCTCTGAAGTGAATTAAATGAAAGCTTTTATCTCCGTTGATTTAGAAGGAATGCCATATGTGGTTATTCCTGGACATCTTAATCTTAAAGGGGCTCAATACGAAGAGGTAAGGAAAATAGCAACTAAGATTACCTTAATTGTAACAGATCAGTTACACAAAAATGGTTTTGATAATATTATCATTGCGGATTCCCATGGTCCCTGTGTAAATCTACTTGTTGAGGATTTACCTGAATATGTTGAAATTATTAGAGGAAGCTTGAGACCAACAAGTATGGTTGCAGGTGTAGCAGAATGCGATGTGGCGTTATTTTTAGGTTACCATGCAAAAGCAGCAACTCAAAACTCTACATTTGATCATACTTACAGTGGAGGTTCAGTACACAAAATTTTGGTAAATGGTGTTGAATCAAGTGAATTTATTTTAAATGCATACGTTGCAGGAGAGCTGAATGTTCCCGTAATTCTTGTGGCAGGTGACAGACAACTTCTTGAGGATGATGTAAAAACTCATGCTCCTTGGTCAGAAACTGTTTCTCTCAAACAATCATTTAGCAGACTTTCTGCGATAAGTCCAAGTTTGGTGAAAATAGAGAAAGATTTACGAGATGCAGTTAATAGAGCTCATTCCAATTTCAGTGAAAAAACTGTTCAACCACTTGTTACTAAGACACCAGTTGAAGTAAAGCTAACTTTGAGGGATACACATCAGGCA
>DAOVKB010000115.1:0-1800 GCA_030631995.1 archaeon
ATACTCCAAACGATTTGAGGTTCAAGATCAGCTAAAACCTTATCTGACATAATAATTATCTCAAACAAATTTAGTTGAAGAGATATTTAAACTTTAGAATCAGTAGTTAAAAGAAGATAATATTAGTGATAAGCTATTATTACATCTTCTTCTTCAGAATCTAAAACGTCTTTGACTACTGAACATTTCACAATAAATAAGTAAAACAACCCCAGTTTTTTATCGTATAATAGTTCAAAGTTACCTTGCCCTTTAGCGATAACCACATTAGCTTGTTGTAAGTAAGGTTCAATCAAATTGTTATAATCATTACTAGTTAAATTCTCAAGTGCAACTATTTCTAGATTAGGGATTTTTTCAAATCCTAATCCTTCCAAATCCTCTAATATAACATCATTCATGAAGGGATATTTTTTTACAATTAGATTGATTTTATCTATATTGAACATCTTGTTTATTTGTTCTATAAGCAACTTATCGAAAACAATCTCTCCTGCATTATCTGCTAAGAAAGTAAGAGTTTCAGCTTTTGTTATTCTTTCTTTCAAAAGCTTATAATCATTAATAAACGGGTTCTTTGTAAGCACTTCTTCCAGAGTTCTGGAGAGATTGTAATCTGATTTCATCCCATAATCGATAATATTTCCTGCTATCGCTATTTTCATTGCATCATATAGTGGCTCACTACTTTCCTCAATGATTTTAGTAGCTCTGCTTAGAAGCTTCTTTGCATTATTGTTAGATTCTTCCTTGATGTGCTTGAAGGGATCATAAATACCTGTAGCTTCTCTTATAATCTCATTAATCCCAAAACTTACTTCCATAGGTGTGAGTTTGGTATCTACATTATTCAGGTAATTCTTTACATTCCCCATTCCAATTTGCCTTTCATCGCCTTGTATCTTAATTATCGAAAAAATTCTTTCAGCTGCTCTTTCGATGCAATCTATACACTGAGGAAGACTTTCCATTACTCCATCACTGAATTGTAAAAGATGCAGATGTTTTTCAATCCTTCACTATGGACCAGATAAATTCAAGAATTCTAGAAACATTATCAAAATTATATTTTTATACGGATATACAGTTAGTTTTTTAATACTTCTTCCATTAGATAATTAGAGCTTATGATAAAGGTTAAGCTCAAAAAAACTTGATTGAGAGATGACTAGTTTGAGCTCCAATAGAAGAAATGATAGAATTGATAGCAATCAAGGTCAACAACGAAGAAAATATGGTGCAGGTCCTGGAGGTATGTGTACATGTCCAAAATGTGGAAACAAAATCCCTCATCAAAGTGGCACTCCATGTACACAAATAGAATGTCCAAAATGTGGATCTATGATGTTTAGAGAAAGAACTTGACCTCTTTACATACCGATTATTTTTTAATATTAGACTACCAAATATTCATTGGTTAACTTGAAGTTATCTATTATTTATGACAACACTTCCCTACGACCTGATCTAAAAGCTGATTTGGGTTTTTCTTGTTTTATTGAATACAATAATTACAATATACTTTTTGACACTGGTACAAAAGGTCAGATTCTTTTAGATAATGCACAAAAGCTTGGAATCAGCTTAAGTACAGCTGACATTGTTTTCATTTCTCATAGCCATTCTGACCATATGGGAGGTCTTCCTGCCGTTCTGAAAGAAAACCACAAAGCTCGTATCTATCTTCCTATTAAAAATAAAGAAGTAACCATTGGAGGTAGATTCCTTAAGCTTAATGAACCAACCAACATCAAAGAAGATGTAATTGCTTCCGGTCTTCTAAAGTGTGAAGAACAGAGA
>DAOVKB010000013.1:0-20982 GCA_030631995.1 archaeon
AGTGAAGAAATCAACAACGGAAATTTAACTATTTCACTACCTAGTCAAGGTCAGTATAATTTTGAAGGAAATGTTTCAGAAATTGAATCACAATATATTCAAAATTCAGGTGCTGAAAATGAAGTTGGGTTTTATTCTGTAGATGCTATAAATGCAGGATTAAGTTTAGAAAGAGTGGAAGAAAGCAGAAGTTTTGAAGGATCATATGTTTGGAAATTCTTCTCTAGCAATACTGAAACGATGAGCTATGCGTTATATCAACAAGATATTGATTTATATGATATTGATACAAGAATCAGCTATAATTACTTGCTAGAAACAAATTCAAGCATTCAGAACGTAGTAAATTCATCCCTTATTTTTGATCTAGTTTTTGATACTTGTAGAATAATGGTAATTCATTGGCATTATACTAATATTAACCCCCCCTTAATTGGAGAAAACACAACTTCCCCATTTATTGTATATAGATTGTTAAAGAATAGTAGTTGGAACAATGAATGGAACAATTATTCTCTAGAGTTATCTGAATTATTTAATGAAAATGATCCTTATATCCCCACTACAATAAAATCTGTAGGAATATATGTGATATCACCTGAATTTTCAGAATGTTCTCTGTTGATTGATAATTTTGAAATACGATCCTCGGTATCAGCAGATTATATAGAATTGAAAACGAATGGAATAGCTATAACCTCAACAAGTTCAAATTCAGGAATTTTTAATCTATATGTTGAGATAGGAGATGGTGTATCTTCTTTTGAATATGCAATCTATTGGAGTCATAATTCAAGTTTTATTATTAATGCAAATTATAGCGTTTTAATTTCAGGTACAGTTGAAATTATAACGGAAAATCATGCTTCCATAAACGAGATTACAACTTATATAATTACGAAAACTAATTTGAGTATATTTGCTAGTATCATAAATATAACTTATCCAGCTTTTTGGTCTCTTATAGGTGAAATTAAGAATTTTGATATTCTAGCCAATGAAAGCTTAGATGGGGAATATAACCTTTTGTCTTTGAATAATACAAATCAAAGTGATCTTCTCTATTGTGAATTTGCTATACCTAATTTAATTGAAAGCGCAGATTTTTCTTCATTAACAATTTTTGAAACTATAGATGCAACTTTTAGTTTCAACTATGAATATACGAATAACGTAATTAATCTTCTATGGTTTTCTGATGAAGATGGAGGGACATCTGTTCTTTTTGAGAATGAAACCTTGATTTTCACCATTCCCCCTTGGATAACTAATGGTAGTTTAGATATTGTTTTTATAATAACTGATCACAATGGAATTGGTTATACAAATGCAACGTTTCTTTTGGAAAGATTTCCAGCTCAATTACAAATTACAAATCAGATTGTGATTCCACACTATGCTATCATAATAGTTAATGCTAGCTACGAAAGCTTGATTTCAGGAATTGAGATTGAGGAGGGAAGCATTATTGCATACCTGAATAATGAAAGTATAAACGTAATAGAAGATGGAAATCAATTTCAACTTCTGGTTTCTTCATATTATTTATCTTGTGGAGATTACTTGCTGGAAGTTTGGGTTAGTTCAACGACTCACTCTTCTATAATACACACAGTGGGTGTTCATGTGTATGTAAGTGAAATAGAAATTGAATTTCTATATGAAAAATTAGCGATGCCAACCTATTATCTACTCTCGTTTAATGTCTTATCAGATTCTTATCCTGTAGGTTTTGCCCCAGTAATGATTGAAAATAGTGCAAATCTATCCTTAACAGGGATTTTGGATATGGATGGGAGATATACTTGTGAAGTTAATTTGCCTTCTACATCTCAAGTTATTAGTATAACTTTTTCAATAATAAAACTCTATACTGTTTTAACCTCGGAGACATTTGAAATAGTGTTTGAACACCTGCAAGCGGAAATTTCTAGAAATAGTGAGGATGTATTTATTTCTCCAAATATCACAATTGCTTATGATGTTCTTTACATGAATTCACATGATAAGTGGTATACTTTTACCAATGAAGAGATGTTTCCAGTACTGGATGCTTATATTCAAACAGATTCTTCACGTATTCCTGTGCATATTGAATCTAGTATCATTTACTGGGGAGTACAAGCAGGTGAAGATGATAATAATCACAAGTTAATCATTACAACTCTTGGACCAGAAGTACAAGTATCATTAGATGAAGAAAAAAATCAAATAATGTGTCATTTCATAATTGGTTCTCAAACAAAGAGTTTTTCCGATGTTTCTTTAATTTATTACCTAAATGGCAGTTTTACTTCATCCAAATATCAATGGGAACTGTTTTCGAGTACATCCCAAGAAGTCTCCGAAAATTATAATCTTCAAATTAATGACATTTATGTTTACTATTCGAATATAAATATAACAAAAGGAAGCTATCTAATTTTAGATTTAGTAGGAACAAAGTTATCTGGAGCAAACAATTTAACCAATTTAGTAATACCTTTGGTTTCAAGTTCAGGGGTTCTTGCAGGTGCAATAACAACAGTCATTAAAATCTATAATAAGAAGAAGGGAATGATTTTGGAAATATAATTATTATGCTTCCTTTTCTTCTTTACCAACACTAAATGCGTGATAGAACAAACCAAAAACTACAGCGATTACTAAAGCAATTATCGTTAAGGTAAATATGACGTTGAAATCCATTGTAATCGGGTGAAGCAGCTTTATCTCCATTAATAAGCTTTTCGACCAAAATGTGATTTCACAAATTTAATCATTCGTAGATTATGTTAAGTGATTTTTAAAGAATCAAATATACAATTTTCTTAGATTTATAATTCGTAAAATCAGAACCTCTAATCAACGTATATATTCTTAACAAGTCCTTTAGTTGCATCTTTATATTTTACTTTTTCAATAGATTTAGCAACAATTTCTAGACTGTTAAGAAAAGGGTTTTTGTTTACTTTACCGCTAATTAGGAGTTCAGAATTAACGAAACCTTTGTTTTTAAGATGTGTATAGGGAACCTTACTTGATTCCTGTTCTTCCACCATTCTCGAAGCTGAATCTGCAGATAAACCAAGAATTATCTCCGCTAATTTGCCTGCACAAAAAACATTGATATTTCCAGTACCATCATTAACAACAAACGTGAATAGAATACGATTTATGGGTTCTTCTACAGTACCGTGTTCTGCGCAAAGATATTGGTTATTCTCATCTTTAACCTTTTTTTTGCACAAAGGACACAATTCATATACAAATGGTTTTTCTACTAGTTTCACTACTGTTGCTTGTATTGTTACATCATCACCTTCATTGATATCTTCTATATCTTGGATTGACTGCTCGTAGGTACTAGTATCTGACACATTTAGACTTGATACAAAACCTTGCGGATTTGAAGAATTGTCCAATGCTTTCTTGATAATGGTATTTCGTGCGATGAGTAGCCCTATTCCATATCCAGTATCTGCTTTAATTCTAGCATGCAAGATTTCTATAGTATCTCCAACTGATAAATCATGGAGTTTGTCAACATTCTCTCGCCAACAAGTAATACGAATATCAGCAGTATTATCCTCAATTTTGAAGTTTAGCATTCTCACCATTTCCTTCTCTTTAGTCTCTATTTCCTGAATTGGGCCCAATTCAGTAATAATACCCTTGATATTTACTTCTGTTTCTTCTTCAGATAAGTTATTTATGTTTGAAAATTCCACAATATATTGTTTTAACTGATCAAGTTCACCTTCTTCAATATCAATCTGGGTTTGCTTTCCGCAATGGATTTCAATTTCCTCAAATCTACCTTTTCTAGTAAAACCATTGAATATGGTGAAAAGTTTGTCAGTATCCTCTTCATTTACTAATTGTGTTTTATCATCCCATAAAACAATTCTAATGATACCTGAACTATCTGTTATTGTTAAATTTCTTACTTTTCCTTTAGATCCATTTTCTCTAGAAAACTCATGTAATGAACTAACATCAGCAATTAAACCCTTTATTGATACTAGTTTGTTAAGTTCACTTATCTGATTGATTTTTAATAACTGATTTTCTACTCCTTTCATAGAACCGATAAAACCCTTCTTGACAACAATATCTGCTATTCCAGTTATCTTCGAAATACTACTATATCTGTTTGAATGGAGCTCAACAAAGCCTCTTAATCCAATTTTAGTGGCAAGGCCTACAATTTCAATTATATCCCCCAATACAAAAGCATCGAGTTTTTCCGCTTTTTCATTCCAGAAATTTATGTAAATTTCCCCCGTTTCATCCCCAATAACAAGACCTTGCTTTTGTCCTTTTGTTCCATCAGAACGTTCAAATTCCAGCTTATCATCTATCTGAGTTATTTTCCCTCTAATAGAAACATCTATTTCGTTTCCTTTTATATCTTGAATTTTAGTGTGCGTTGGTTTGGAGTCAGGCAATTCATCATCCTTAATTCCAGAGGGTCGGATTTGTAATTGGCTTCTAGTCCCTAGGTGTACTTCTGTAGAACCATCCCTTCCAAGACGAGTATATCCATTGAAAATTCGAATTGGATCCCCCGTTTTACAATTACTATTTTGTAGTTCTCCAGTTTTTTCATCCCAGAAAACTATTCTGATAGAACCAGTTTTGTCTTCTATAATTATCGATTGTAATACACCGTCTGTTCCATCTTTTCTTTTAAAGGAATGACTATCATATAATCTTACTATTCTTCCCAAAAGACTCACATTGTTAAGATCTGGTACAAGCTGATCAATTTTAATTACGGACTGTTCTTTTACTGGAGGTTCAGATGATAAATCGACACCCATTTCTCGTGCAACGATGTGTGCTGCACCCAGTTCCGTAACAAATTCACCTAGTTCATCCATCTTTTTATTAATCAATTGATGGATTTCCTCTTTTCCTATTCCAGCTTCTATTGATATGGTTTCTATAATCTCTTTCAAGGATCGCTGGTTTGACATACATTAAACAACTCTATTTAATTTGTATAAATCTTGTGTTTGATTGAATTGTAGAGAAACTATCGCTTTTTAATAGTTCTTTACGTTTTTTGGTCATAATTTGAAATATTTCTGCTTTTTTATTAATCAGTGGGTATAGGAATTTGAAATCTTGAATAAAAATGGATAGAAAAGATATCCAACGAGTACCATCGCCAATAGCTTGAATCTGATATGTTTTAATATAAGGTACTTTGTTGTATAATTCCAATAATTCTTTATCAGATATAACTAGAAGAGTCATTAACTCGTCGCTTTCAATCACCATGCGTGGATCGATAATTCCTTGATCCTTAAGCTTAGTTTTAGCACGGAACAAGGTTCGTGTAGAAATACTGTATTTTTGCGATATTTCAGTAATATCAGGTTTTTTGAAATCAATTTCGCAGTTCCTCATAAGGTGAAGAACATATTCCTTATTCACGATTGCTTCAAGTTTAACGTTGTTATTACTACAAATACTTGGACTTGTTTTTGTTTTTTCGATTTTTACATGCTCTTGCCAATCTTGTATTGAAATACCATGATTCAATGCTTTTACATTACAAGATATCTTCTTGTTCAAAACGTAGAAAAGTGAATTATCTTTAATTTTTTTGACCATAACACCTTGTGCGAGTTTAAAATTTGGAAAAAGAGTATATTCATCAAAGAAAAGAATATCCTCCTTATTCTTAGATACATTGCTAAAAGAGAAGAACTCATAAGAATCAACTCTTTTATAATCAACTAAGCTCCCAAGAAAAATACCTTTGGTTTTTAGATTTTTTATAATTACACTCACTTTTTTCTGTGAAATATCAAGTTTGCTTGCTATTTCCTTGTTTAATATAGACGGGTCTTTATTTATCCATTCAATAATCTTCTTTTCTAAATAACCAAAACGAGGTTTAGTGTTTCCCCTTAGTAGAGTTCTTTCAAAATATTGAACTACATTATTAAAATTCATATCTCTTGAATAAATGAAATCGTGAAATTTTTTAACTTGGTACCAAAAATCTCTATAGCCCACAAATTTCCATAGAACATTGAATTCAATTTGTCTATTATTAAAAAAATATCTTAAAAAAATATTAACAAATTTATCTCTAAGCTTAGATGAAAATTGAGGTAAACTATCACGAAACAAATTTCTGACTTTAGTGGTTGAGAATTGATTGATTTTAAGTCGAAAATCACTAGCTTCTGTTACACCACTCAGCAATTCATTAATTAAACGTAAGACGTTACTATTGAGATCATAGTTATCACTAAGAATCATTAATAGAACAATTGAAATTAAATATTTATACACCACTTTTTACTGTTTTATCGTAATTGATGTTTTTCTTGCATTTTTATACTTATAAAGAATGAATGCAGACCCAAAAACTACAATCGAAAAAGCAGCAATAACTAAAGCGTAATAACTAAAAGCCCAGATAGCGGGAGGAGAAACTTCAGGATGGGGTGTATAATTTAACAACCATAGGATGATATTTTTCCATAGTTTAAGATTATCCAATTGATCAAGCCAAATATTATCTTCTATTATTTCTTGGTTACTAAACATTATCGTTGAACCCGATAAAACTACTCGGGAGTTATCCAATTCCTTAGCTAGGAGCCATGTTAGAAAATTGTTCACTGGGTCTCTAAAAATATGATAAGTTTCATCTACTGCATATGAGGTCACAGGAGTTGTAGCTATTCCTATTCTTCTAGATTCTGGTTCTTCGATTCCTAAGCTTATTGAAGAAGAATAGATTAGCAAGTCTTCTATTTTCGTTTCCTGGTTAAAAAGTGTCTCATTGATTGTTGCTTCGTCCATAATAAACTCTTCAGTTTCTTCTGGGTAATTGAGAGAAACGTAACTGTCATTGTCATAGGTACTTAGAAAATCATCAACTATCACATCAGAGTAAGATGCGTTTACAGCAAATCTTATTCGAGCTGAACTTATTTTATTATTTCTACTAGCAAGTAAATCATTAATCGATTCTACGTGACCTGTAATGTTAACATTTTGAGTCAAAGGATTACATAGAAGAAATAATGCGCCCCCAAGTTCTACAAAATCCAGAATAGAGTCCATTTCCGAAGTTGTGAGTTGATCTTCTTCCTTAATTCCTGGATTTGTTAGGATTAATAAATCAACACCTTGTAGGTTAGTTGAGTTAAACTCGGATTCTTGATTAAATAATAATTCAATCTCAATATTAGGAGTAATGTTTTGTGGTAAAAGAGAATTGAGAGAATCTAGAGCCCCATTCATTAAGGTTCTATTGTAATATTGTCCATGAGATTCATCATATAGCACCACATATTTCAGATTTGTATCCCCACTAATGTTTTGATAAATGGGTGCATATAACATTGGCATAAAACATAAAATTACTAGAATGATTGAATGTTTCCTCATATTATCCCGTCTTAAGCGATTTGTTAGGATGTTAAAGAAAGTATATTTAGATTTTTCGCCCTTAGTGGATTTTCACTATTAAAATTTTATCTACACAAAACACAAATCTTAAAAGTTTTTTACATAGGTTATCTAAATAGCCTCGATAGCTCAGTTGGTAGAGCGCTTCCTTGGTAAGGCAGAGGTCAGGGGTTCAATCCCCCTTCGAGGCTCCAAACTGCTTTAGGGTGCATATGTCAAACTTTTAAAAAACTCAAGGAATTTGTTCTCAGGGATAAGCGGTTGTAAATTATGAAACTCTATAAAGATTCCCAAGAAGAAATTATTAAACAGCTTGTAGATTTCATTAGACAGGAGGTTGAAAAATCAAGAACTAACGGTATAGTTTGTGGTCTTAGTGGCGGTATTGATTCTGCTGTAGTAGCTTATTTATCCATACGTGCAATTGGTAATGAAAAAGTTTCATTATTTCATCTTCCTGAAGATGAATTAGAGCTTGTGCATACTGAAGATGCTAAACTTATCGCAAAGGAATTGAATACAGAATTAGAAATCATAAACATAACATCTATGCTTAAAGAAATAACAAATACAATTCCTGAAATAGAAAACAATCTTTTAGCCAAAGGTAATTTAAAAGCTAGAATAAGAGCTATAATTCTGTATTCTATTGCAAACCTAGAAAATAAACTAGTCATAGGAACATCAAATAAATCTGAAATATCTATAGGATATGGTACTAAGTATGGAGACTTAGCTGCAGATTTCTTTCCTTTGGGGGATATTTATAAAACCCGTATATTTGAAATTGCAAAATGTCTCGAAATTAATCAACGTATAATAACTAAAGCTCCTACTGCAGGACTCTGGGCAAATCAAACCGATGAAAAAGAAATAGGAACATCATATGAAAAACTGGATTCTTTTCTAAGGGGGTATGAGCTTAAGCAAGACGAGGGTGTCCTTGCCAAAGATTTGAATTTAAATGCAGATCAAATTAAGAGAATCAAGGATTTAATAAAAAATAGTCAACATAAAAGAGAAATGCCAAAAACATATAGAATAGAAGAATGAGAACCATAACATAAAGTGATACCAAAAAGCCCTTCTATTGGATCACTAATAATTTTCGTTGAGTATTTAATATTATCTGATAATACAAGTATGAATGTCTTATGGCGATTGATATTGGAAACGATTTCCTTCAACGGCTTATTGTTATAATGCAGTATGTATTAATTTATATTGCAAAGGCTGTAATGTGGATAGGATTAATGATAGTTTCCAAACAGGTAATAGACTTATTTACGCAAGTTAGACGGAGAGATAAATTTGCTACAATTATAAAAGGAATAATCATGATATTGCTTTCTATCATCTTGTATTTTATTCTAGTTTAAGTGTTAAAGTAAACATAATTTCATGAAATTTGATTTGATTTCTGATTTTTATTAACTTAAATTCTAATTTCTATACTTAAAATATATATACAAAGAATCTCTCGATATAACAAAATCTTGTCACGTTCTGGTGTTTGAATGCTTTCACAAATTATCAACAAGTCAAAAATACCCCCTGGCATAACACATGTTGCAGGATCACCTAATTCAGGTACAACCACACTACTTTATCAACTTTGTAAGGGGATAAAAAAAGAGCATAAAGTAATAATATTTGACTGTGAAATGAGTTTCAGTGCTCAACGATTACAAGAAATAATTCTTAATACAAAAATAAGTCTTCAAGATATTTATGTGATACAAATTGTGGATAAAAAACAGCAAATCAAGATTCTGATGAAGCTACATAAATTTCTAAAAAGCAAAAAATATAGTTTTATAGCAATTAATGGTATAACAGATCATTTCAGATTCAGCAATAAAACTAGAAGTGAAAGATATACACATAGGATTTTGGCTTTGCAAATGGCATATTTAAAGATGTTAAGCAAGAAACAAGATTTACCTATAATCATAACAAATCAAGTGAGTATTTTCAGAGATGATGACCAACAAAAGATTAAACCTATTGCTAATGCCGTAATAAGCAATTACTCTGACAGAACCATCATTTTTCGATACATAAACAAAAAACTCTGGAAAGCCAAATATGAAGAAGAGGAACTATACTACTCTCTCTCTTCCAATGGAATTGAAGAAATAAGAGGTAACTTATAGTTATTAAGCCCCAGCAGGCAGTTTTGCATTATATAAGAGAAGTATAGCAACATACCATATGACAATTAAGACGGTTGCAATTAACTCAACCTTTTGAGCTGTGCTGACATCAAATGCATACCTTGTTGCATGATCAAAAAGATATAGGCTCAAAGCTGCAAAAGCGAATACAAAACCAGCTACAATACCTTCGATTAGATATTGTGCGTGTAGACTGGGTGCAAGGAAGAGTGGAGCGTTTCCTCTTTGTCCAATACTGACAAGATTTTCTTGATTTACAATATCATAAGCTCCTCCACTAAAGATGTAGAAGATTATACCATAAATTACTATATACAGAACGCTTCGTGGAATTCTTGTAGGTATTCTAATGGAGATTTGATGCAAACTAAAATTAGGTCTCCTAATACCAGGAAAAACCCAAGGTAGCTTCCTAACCATTTTAATCTATCGTTCGAATAAAACAAACCATTTTAAAGATTTCGCACTATGACAGATATTAAAGCATATTAAATTTCTAGTCTGTAATACATTTGGTTTTCTCATCTTACCTATTTTGCCTTATTTTTTGAATCTTATCTTTTTTTCCAAGGGATATACAGCATACATTCCTGGTGTTTTTTCCACAATACTAACTAAATACTTCTCAATATAATTTTGTGAAACCTTTAAATCAGTAGAAATCTCATCGAATTCGATCTCATCAGCTAAGTCATATTTCTCTTCAGTATATTCAGAAATTAACTCCTCAAACTTTGTTGCATTTAGAAATGCTTCATTATTTTGCAGAACACCAAGGAGTAGTTCTTCATCAATTAAACCAAGTATAATCTTGATCAAATCATCTAATTCCACACCTAGTTTCTCATTGAACAAATTAATATCATATTCTTCTTCTTTATTAAGGGCAGATAGAATATATTCACGAAGGTATCGCATAGTGTAATAAGTTTTGAGTGTTAGAATACCTTTTTCAAAATGCAATAAAAGCAGTTCTAGATACTTGTTCTTAATCTCCCACTTTTCTTTTAAAATAGATAAATCTATACTTCCCTTTCCTTTAAGCTGATTCCTGATATTTGTCAAATCTTCTTCTTGTATTGAGAAATAATATGTTGTTTCAGGTAAAAGAATTCCACTTATACTACTGTTGGATATTAGTTTGTTTGTGATTTTATATCGTTGTTGAATAGATAGCTTAGAAGTTAGTTTTCTTAAATTAATGAAATCATTGTTCTCCAGTTCTTCAATTAACGTATTAGTGAAGATTTTCTCTTTTGATATGAAAAGCTCTTTTACTTTTTTTAAGAGGGAACTCATGTTATTCGATTGTTTGTATGATGTTTTATTTATAAAACATTGCACTTTGCTTTTATTTTCAAAGAGTTCAAAAAAAGAAATTGTGGAGTTTATTTAGCTTTTTTGAGTATCAATATAGATTCAAATGACACATACAGAAAGAATATCATCTGGTATGGAAGGTCTTGATGTGCTTCTTCAAGGAGGATTAATTAAAAATTCAATTAACTCCATAGTAGGAAGCAGTGGGACTGGAAAAACAACATTTGCTTTATCTTATGTTTATCAAGGATTACTCGAGGGGGATCATATATTATATCTGTCTTTCGAAGAAACGCCTTCAAAGCTTATGGCAGAAGCAGAATCACTAGGAATAAAGATAAAAGAGATTGCAAAAAACTACAATGATTTGATTCATCTTGTTGAAAGTGAAAAAATCGTTGAATTTATGACTAATATACTGCCTGCCTTGGCACAGAAGCTCAAATATAAAAACGTAAAACATACCAGAATCATATTAGATCCTCTAACACCCATTCTCTGGGAATTTCCTTCTGAGAAAGATCAAAGAAAAGTATTAACTAAAATATATCACCACTTAAGCTCACTAGGAACAGTATTACAGACAATTGAAGAACCAAATGCCTTTGGACAAACAGATATTGGTGCTGTTGAAACAAGAGTACCAATATACTTATCGGACAGTGTAATCCATATCCAGAATTTAGGATTGGGGGGTAAATACAATAGAACATGTAAAATAATTAAGTCAAGAAGAACTGCTCATCATGAAGGGATTTATCCCTTGAAATTCGCTTATGGACAAGGTATAAAGATAGATACTAGCTCCATTGCAGAGGTAATTACAGATACTAAAGCTAATGATGTAAGGTACTTGGAATTAAAGAAGAAAATTAAGGAAATGTCAAAAGACAAAGATCCAAAGAAACAGATTATCGCTCAAATTGCAAATAATCTACTTGGGGAAAGAGAGAAAAGAGAAGGAAAGGAGAATATTGAACTTGTTAACGTTTTAACCGATCCTCAAATATTGCAAGAGGTTAAGAGATGAGTTACACTCAAGGAATTTCTTCTGAATTGGAAGATCTCATTTTTTTAGAAGATGTTGAAGCTTCAATGTTGTTCAGAATTGATGGAAATGTTGTAGAATCATGTTTTAATGAGAAATATTCGCAGGAATTGTTGAGAACAGTCCAATGGTGTAAAGCTAACGTAGAAAAAGTTTCACTTGAAATGAGATCAAATAATCTAAACAAAGTGACATATGAACTAAATGATTTTTGTGTTCTGTTTTTTGTTGTTAATAGTGTAACAATTCTTACAACATTGGCAAATCAGAATGTGAACCTTAGCCTGTTGTCAATTGAAGCAAAACGAAAATCTCAAATCATAGCTAATTACTTGTGAGGGTTTTATATGCAAATAACAGCAGGGACAACTAGCCATAGATCAATCAAACAAGCAACAAAAGCAATAATTAGAGACGTAATCAATAATATAAACGGTACACCTGATTTTCTTTTAGTTGCTTTTACACCTAATTACCAAAGTAAGAGAGATTACGAATATGCTCTCGCAAAGATTTGTGAGGAAAGTGGAACAAGGAATGTAATTGGTGGTATCTTCCCAGGAGTAGCCACATCTAATGGGTTGCCAACTACACAAGGCTGTTCAGTTATGGGATTTAAAGGCGATGAGGTTCAATTTCAACCCCCTTTTGATTATACTAATGTACGTATAAATCCTAAAAAAGGTGCACAAGAAATAAAAAATGCGTATAAAGTTACAAACAAATTATCAAAGTTAGGATTTTTCTTAACACCAGGTCCATTTTATCAAGCTGATGCATTCGAGCAATTGAAGGTTCTAGATACTTTTTTCGCGAAAAAATTCAAGAAAATGTTTAATCTAATTGGGAGGATGATTAACAGAAATATGGGTAAGAATGGTTACGGTTCAACTTTATTCGCCGATACGATATTAAAAACTCTAGTAGAAGATGGAATAAAGAACGCATTAGGTGGAGCCACAATAGATTTGGACATGAAATCATGCTATCAATTCAGTGGTGATAAAGTATTCCAAAATGCTTTAGTTGGAACAATATTTTCATCCGATAAGCTCAGTTTTAACAACAATTGGACATTTGACAAATCACAGCATAGTAGAAATTTCTTCCTCACTGAATTCTTAAAAAGCAGTGGATATGTTCAGAAAATAAACAAAAAACCAGCAAATGAAGCATTTTTGGAGTTAATTGATATATCTAGAGATTTGTATGATGAAGCATTTGGTAAGTTATCATATGCTTCATTGTTATACTTATCCGCTTTAGAAAATGAGTATGAAGATTATGTTCCTTTTGTATCCGTGTGCCACCCAATACTTGATGGAGTAATAGCTACAGTTCCAGAAAAATCGTTAAACAGTAATAATATTAAAGCTGATTTCTTTACACAATCCGGAACTGGAATTCAAAAATCTGCTTTCGAATGTGCCAACAACCTAATACAAGGTCTGACTGATATAAGGTTTGGAATCTTCATAAATTGCAGCAATAGATTATTAATAGCAGGAGACAAGATTGATAAAGAAAATAAGCTGATTGAACAAGCAGTAGGAGAAGATGTTCCATTTATCACGCTTTATTCAGGAGGGGAATTTTCTCTAATAAACCGAAAACCGATTTATTCAGCTGTTTCCATTCATGGATTTGTTGCAGGAGAACCCACAATTAATACAAAAAATGTGGTGTTTTAAATCTTTTTTAGGATATGATTTATAATGAGCACTTTATACTCACATAACACAAAACAGGGAAACATTCTCAAAATAGCTGTTTTAGGGCTAGGTTCTGTAGGAAAAACAACGATTTCAAAAGGTTATTCAGGTGAGATTTCCGATCTTAATCAAATATCTATGACAAAAGGTGTAGACATAACAGTGAAGAGAATGGTTCATTGTGGTAAAACAGTTACACTTCAAATTTGGGATTTTGCAGGTCAAAAGCAATTTAGATTCATGATAGATGTCTTTCTTCGTGGAGTAAAAGGAGTAATTTATGTTTATGATGTTACTGATATTGAAACCCTCGTTTATCTAAACGAGTTTGTCGACCTAACAAGAAATTATCTTGCTAACCACTTTTATCCAACAATACCCGAGATATTGGTTGGAAACAAACTAGATATAGAAAATGCTGAGGTATCAATAGAGGATGTTCATGATTTTATGAAAAATTATAACATTAAAAAACACTTTCTAGTTAGTGGTCTTTATTCTGTAAACGTATCAGAGCCATTTGAGTATATAGTAGATCAGATAATCAACAAAGAAAGCAATTTAGCCGATGAACTAGTTTCAAAATATTCGGGTAACTAACAAAATAATCAGTGGAATTGGAATGGAAAACAAAGATAGGTATATCATGAAAGCATTCAGTTGTGAGAAATGTGGAAGAATGGTGGAATGTAAAATTGAAAAAAAACAGATTGAGGAATTAAAAGAAAGTCAGTTGTTTAACTTTGTATTAATGCATGCTGATGACCACACACTTATCTTATCAATTGATAGTAGGGGAAATATCAGAAGATCAAGGGTTGCTTCTCTTAGTTCAGATGCTAAAAAAGAAACCAGCATACCCTCCTTTCAAGATTATCCTGTCTTAGAAGAATGTAATAATCTTGTCGACGCGTTCAATGTTTATCTAAAAAATACTTTACCTTGTGATGAATGATTTCACAATGATGTAAGTTATGATAAAAAATTAGAAAAATAAATAATAATTAAAAAAATAGTAAAAAGATGAAGAAATTATCCAAATAAGGCACTTAAACCTAAATCAGAGTCCTCTTCTGGTTCTTCTTCCTTCTTTTCTTCTTTTGCTGCTGGAGCAGCTTTCTCGCTTTTAGTTGCTGCGGGTGCTGCTGCGGGAGCAGCAGCCATAACAGCTGTTTTCAAAGCTTCGTTTATGTCAACTTCTTTCAAAGCTGCAACTAATGCTTTGACACGAGATTCATCTACTTTTGCACCAGCGGCTTCAAGTATTCCTTTTACCTTTGCTTGAGTTATACTTGAACCAAGTTCATGTAGTACTAATGCAGCATATACGTATTCCATTTTTTTTCACCTATCCAAATAATGATCCTAACCCTAAATCTTCCTCGGGCTCTTCTTCTATCTTTTCTTCTTTGCTCTCTTCTTTAACAACCGGTTTGGCTGGTTTTGAAGAAGCTGTTTGTTTTGTTTTTCCTTGAACCTTCTCTGATACAGCTTCGGGATTTTTATTAACAACCTGGCTAGCTAACGAAAGACCATTGTTAGCTGCTTTTGATAAAATCAATGGTAAAGATTGCTTTGTTAAAAATCCAGCAGCAACAGAAAGATTTACCGCTCTTTGATGGACGTTTGTAAGAATGAGGGGTAAGCTTTGTTCTGTAACAATACCTGCATTCATCGCAAGATTCAATGCTGAAGTATGTGCCCACCTTATTCCTTGTTCGTAGAAATCGTAATCTATTATAAGAGAGTCTCCAGGAATTATAACTCCGTTTTCAAATGCTATTATGAACTTTAGACCAGCTTCAAAAGGTTCTATGTTCAACCTTCTTAGAAGAAGAGCAACGGTTCTGTTAACACGTTCTCCTTCTTTTGTAACAACAGCTTCCTCCACTATACGAATTTGTCCTCCTTCAATCCTTGTTTTTAAACCTAGAGATTGAAGTTCTGCTATGACAGGTCCAGGAGGTATTCCAGTATTCATAGGTCTAATTATAACGTCATTCGGAGCTATTTGACCGACCTTAGCAGGGGCAGGAACTTTGTTTTTATCCATAAAAGAAGCAAGTTTGTAAGGATTAGTTTCAGTCAATATGAAGGCGCATGATCCTACTATATATTCGTTTATTTTTTCTATTCCTTTAACTTTCTTCTTTGCCTCTGAAACAGCTATTCTCATTAAACTGTTTTTAGCCATAATTATCCTAGCTTCTTTCCTTAAATCTTTCCGAACTTGTTGTACAATTCGAGCATTTATGTTATCTATTCTTACTAGTCCAATGATAGGGTAGGATTGAAGTTCTTGTTTCAGTTTTTCAACTGTGCTTTTTTTCTTTTCCGAAATTCTTGTAGAAGACATTTGGCCACCTACTTGACTTTTATTGCAGGACCCATCGTAGTTTTGATATATACTGATCGAATGTTGTTTTCTCCTTTTTCAAGCTTACTTTCAACATTTCTCAGAACAGTAACAGCGTTGTCCCTTATAGCTTCATTTTCCATTTTTACGGTTGCAATTCTAGCTTTAACAACCGGAGATTGTCGTAGTCGTATCTGTATTGTAGAACCATAGTTTTGTAATAGAGGTTCTAGCGAAGCTGATGGTGGAACAGGTTTAGGCATTTTTCCTCTTGGACCTAAAAATTTCCCTAAGCTTCTTCCTATTATTGGCATCAAAGGAGCACTTGCTATGAAAAAATCATATTGTTGAGCTAGCTTTTTTGCTAGTTTTGGTTCTCTGCTAATATTTTCTAATTCGTCTTTATCAATCACTCTCGCAGCTCCAGCTGATTGTGCTTCAACAAGTTGTGCACCCTCTGCTAAGATACATATAGTTACCTCTTTCTCAACGGGATTTGGTAACTGAACATCTATCTGAAATCGTTTCGTTGGATCTTGTAGATTAATGTCACGAAGGTTTATTGAAAGGTCTACAGATTCCAGGAAATTGCGAGATGGAGATTGTTCTTTCATTTTTTCAATTGCTTCTGTAAGTTCTTTTTCAAACATAATATCATCCTCTACCACTTCCGATGATCGAACCAACGGTCAACGTGGTCAGAACTAAGTTCAACCAACTAATGATTGTTTTTAAATTTTATTAAATAAGAGAGTTAACTAAATCCTGTATAAAATGAAATAAAATACTTGTCATCTTAATGAAATTTGATTCTTTGGGATATATTTCTTAAGAAAGTTGTATGCTTCCTCAGGAGTTATTAGATTTTCAGAAGATAAATTCATTACTAAGCTCCTTGCAACACAAAAAACCAAAAAGGAATTAAACTCCATATTGCGTTTCTCTGCAATTTCCTTGACTTCAGAAAACAGCTTATCTTCATTATTTAAGAAGAAACCAATCTCTTGATGAGACTTTTGTTTCGATAGTGCTGTTTTTATTATATTTGCTCCAATTTTATATTTCAAACATTCTCTATTGTCTGTTTTTTCAGGGCACAGTCTCTCACATATTAGATTTTCTGGTATCAAATCTACAGAAGCGTTAATATCTAAGACCTCTTGGTCTACTGAATTAATAGTGCTGTTTTTCTGTTTGAATTCAACTTTTTTCTCCTCTGGGATGAAATGTTCCAACTTATTTTGAATTGGCGTGACATTTCTGGAGTTAGAATTCTTGTCCGATTTTCCTAATGTTTGTTTGTTACTTTTCTGATATAGTGCAGTTCTCATATCTATGAAATTATTGTACAATAGAGGAAAAATAGTTCTACCATGTTCTTTTATCATCTTAGCTTGATACTCTGAGTAGCTTATTGGATCATTCACTAAATCTATTGTTCGAATCTGAATGGCTAGCTCTACGTCTTCAGAGAAAAGAAAACAGTGTTGTGTTGGGAGTCTTTGAATTTTAGGAGTTTCATCATCTTCTAGATTCAAAGCTTTTCCTATTTGTTCAGTTTTTTCACTTGAACGAAAAACTATTTTTGTTGCTGAATTTCCATGAACAACGTTGCTAACACTATCCCACAACTGTGAGATTGTGATATGACCGATACCTAGGCTTCTTCCTAGCAAAAAATTGTTTTCTGCAGTAATAAGTGATGCTGAACTTTCAGAGCGATAGAAGTTTGGAATGATATTAATCGCTTCTTCTAGAATTACAGCATATCTTAGTTTATTTGTCATCTCTTTTGCTGAAGCTTGTCTATAGAGCATTTTCAATATTAGATTGCATATCAGGAAGATATCTGATGGTCTAGCAGCTCTCTTTTGAAATTGGCTCAAATCCAAAATAATACTTTTTCCTCTATCAAGCAATGATAAATCAAGAGTGGTTCTCGAAGTACCAAGTATTTCAAAATTAATTGGATTAAAAATGAAATTAAGTCGATTTAATACAGCATCAATGGTTTGTTGAATATATGAAACATTTGAATAAGATTGTAAATTCTTTGATGCTTTGAATACATTTTCAACAAATGTTTTCAAATTGCGTTTCTGTGATCGATGAGTTAAGAACAATGCATTTTCGAAAAGATTCTTCATCGCAGGAGAAAAATCTTGATTCGAAGAAACCATCATTTCTTCTATAATCAACAAAGTATTTCGAACATCATCTTCATCTAACGTTTCGAAAATATTAATACACAATGGTCTTGGACGACCTATTGTGAAAATCTCTACTCTTGAATCATCAACGAATGTTCTAGCATATTCTCCTTTAATGTCAAAAACGATAGAACTGACATTATTGTCCAACAGTTGACCAAGGATTGATGAAACCAGCTTAGTTTTTCCCCTTCCTATCATTCCATATATTTCCACATTTAGCAATATATCTTTGACATTAATAGTAACATCTTGAGTTAAATCCTCAATATCAACACCTTTACCAATCAGAATCTTATCTTTACTACTAAGTAAATCAACAGAATTTCCCTGAATCCCTCCTGTTTTTAAAGGTAAGAACCCACCCTTGTAATTATAAGGAATATGCATAAAAGATGATAGTTTTTCTAAAGCTATTGAATGTTGGTTTCGTTTGTTAGAAAAAATAAATTTGGAAAAATCCTGTATTCTTACTCTCAATGTTGCACGTTTTACAGCTAAACCACTGGCATCTGAAACAAAAGTTTCAATTGCCTTCTCATCAGCTATAACAAACAAATCTATGAAGAAACTATCTTCTTTCTTCTTTAGGTTATGTGCTTTAAAGATTAAACAAATATCACCCAATCGTTCTTTTTGGAGGATATTATACATCTGATCAATCAGATGTATGTTCTCAACATTCTTGGAAGAAAGATCAATCTTATTTCTTATTTTCATTTTATCTAGATTGAGAATTAGTTTAGCAACTTGTTCATTAGTTAAATTTCTAACTTTACATTGATAGTGAGTATCAATTGAATTACTAACAAAAATGATTTCTTTTTTTAGCTGATTTTCCATTTTGCTATTTTTCCAACCTTTTGTCATGACAGGGAAAAATATTATTATATTTTCTCCACTTTTATAGAGTGCTATGTGTTGTTTTCTTGATTTTAAGAACAAGCTATTGATAAAGGATTGATGAATTTTACTTTCTTGTATGCTGTATGGATAGGAAGTAGAAGTGGTTGTTATCGATGAAGAAACTACAAGAACACCTATTTTACGGTAATAGGGTAAGAATAATTTTTTGAGTGTAAAGAATTGATCGTCTGAAATAGGGTAATAGGGTAAAAATTTGATAATAAGAGATAACAAAATCAAAACCAGAACTATAATTAAGAAATATTTATTATAGAACAAAGATTTCAGAACATCTTTTAAGTTTGAAGCGAGTGATTCACTAAAAGAGGATATTGAAACAAAAAATCCTAAAGGAATAAAGCTTATCACTTCAGGAAATATAAATAAAAAAGAAATAAAACCCACTAAAGCTGTAATGAAATAAGGTGCAATTTTTCTCAATACTCTAACGGTTGGTTTAGTAGATGTATTAGTTTTTTTATAACTCCCCGTGTATCGTTTCTTTTTACTCATTGAGACTGCCTCTTAAAGAGTGAACAAAATGAAAAATCACTCAGAAAATTAACTGCTTCACAGTATAAAAGCACAGCAAAATTAAGAAAAAAATCAAAAAAAAAGTTAGCTGTCAAGAACTCTCCAAGAATCTGACGAACCGATTTCTATTTGGCCTAACTACGCTTGAGCAGTTAGTGGTGGTGGGCTAAACATCTCGCCGAAGCTCGACGCGTACACCCCCACTCTATCAAACGGATCTTCTTTCCGCGCCCTCGTCTACAACAAAGGTTACTGTCGCCAGTCCCCTTATATCGCTGCAGAATGGGTGACTCGTTTCGAGAGACGCTTCGAGCGTAGATGCATTCCGCTCTTATCGTCGAGGGCTTAGCTACCCGGCAATGCCCGGAAGGACAACCGGTACACCAGAGGCCCCAGCCGCCTGTTCCTCTCGTACTGTGGAGACTTTACTCTCAATCACCCGTCAGCACCATCAGATAGAATCCGACCTGTCTCACAACGGTCTAAACCCAGCTCACGTTCCCTTTTAATGGGCGAACAACCCCACTCTTGGCGGCTGAATCACCACCAAGCTAGGAAGAGCCGACATCGAGGTAGCAAGCCGTGAGGTCGATATGAACTCTTACCCACGACAACTCCGTTCGGGGCTGCGCTTGTGCCAGAAGGCACATCGATCTGCCGGATCAGTTGTAAAACCTGTTATTCAGGCAAGTTACCAATCCTTCGATCTATCGGTTTTCTCACGCTTATTGGCTCTCCATCATGTTCATTAGGGATTTCCATTAGTATATAATGGTTGGATTTCAGACAGATATAGGATCCTTTCTGCTCAAGTTTATTTGGCCAATATGGCGAAAACTTGAATTCCTCACTAACGGAAATTTGAAGACAGGAGCTATTTAACTCCGCCTTTGAAAAGATGGAAATAGATATAAGCGTTACCCAGTTGAGAGCACTTCTACGTGATTATTTCGAAGCGCAGTTACCCCTGGGGTAACTTTTCTGCCACCTCCGTCGTCTACTAAGGACAATACGGAGGATCGCTAGGCCCTGCGTTAACATCTGCGAACCATATTGTTAAGTTCACAGTCAACCGAGCTTTTGCCCTTGCACTCTACACCGGATTTCTGTCCCGGTTGAGCTCGGCATTGGGCCCTCTTGATATCTTTTCAAGAGGCTACCGCCCCAGTGAAACTGCCAGGCAGGGGGTGTCCCCCTCGCAAGAGGTAAGTCGTACCAATGCACAAAGTCAGTAGTTCAAGTTCAACTCCCCTACATCCCGGAGAATGTAGGATATAACGTTTCCTGACTATGCTAT
>DAOVKB010000094.1:0-4099 GCA_030631995.1 archaeon
AGCTTGTGTTAAAGATAAAAAATATTGAACGGTTCGCTTCCGCAAAATGACCGATGTATCCTGCCGACCTATCAGGGCCTATACTTGAAATAACCAGTTTCACTAAATCTTCTAATGAAGCTAATTTCATATCTACTGGAGGACGAAGTGGAGTTTGTTTTTCTGTCATAATCATCACTAAAAAAATGAAAAGAGAGGTATTAGAATACTAAGAGTATTGCTACTAACAATCCATAAATGGCTACAGCTTCAATAAGCACAACAAACAAGAAAGCTTTTCCAAAGATTTCTGGTTTTTCAGTTATTGCACCAACAGCAGCACTTCCTGCCATACCCATTCCTATAGATGCTCCTAACCCTGCAATACCTACAGCTAGTGCTGCACCTAATGGAGTTAAGTCTCCAGGTTCTGCTGCAAATACACTATTTGAAGTTAATACTACTACAGTTATTAGAATTGCAATTACAATGAAGATTTTGTTTGTTCTAGTTTTTGAAAACATTTACTAACACCTAAGATTTAATGTTAATTCTCACTTTGATAATTTAAGAATTTCGAAACGACATCATCTTAAGGTACAGTATGGAATAAAACAATACATATAATAACTACGAAAGCTTAAATAGGTATAGTCAAAAAACTAAACTGTGAGTTAGATGTTTGGAAACTTTATGGGATGGCTTTTAGGGTCCAAAAAAAGCCCACGTGATCACATCATAAATCTTCGATTAACAGTTCGAAGATTGGAAAGAGCTCAGAGAAAATTATCACGTGATGAATCGAAAATGCAATTGAAGATGAAACAAAGCATTCAACGAGGCGATTTAGAATCCGCAAGATTATTTGCAACCGATATCGTGAGAAGTAGACGATGGGAATTTGGATACCAAAAACTTGTTTCAAGAATGAATGGATTGATTTTCAAATTGGAAAGAGCGGATACAGCAGCTAATATGGCAGAAGAGATGCATGGAATTGCTGCAGCATTACGAGCCGCGAATGCACAATTACAGATTCCCGATCTAGACAAAGTAATTCAAGATATGGAGAGTTCCATAGATGGAATTGAAGATTCAACTGGAACCATAGAAGATGGAATTGATGACTTATTGGTTACAGATACTGACCCAGCAGAAGTTGATAGATTGATTGAACAGACTGCAGTTGAATTAGGTGTATCTACACAAGCAGGTTTGCCATCTGTTGGAGTAGTGGAAACAGACGATTTAGAAGCAGAGATTCAAAAATTAAGAAGGAAAGAAGAAGATTAGAAAGGTGATATTTTATGGTTAAAAATTGGCTTTTTGGAAAGAAAAGAAAGGAAGATGCCGATGCTTTAGCTACACTCAAAGCTCAACAGAATCGACTTCAAGCAGAATCCAGAAACTTGGAAAGACAATCAGATGAACAGAAAGCTTTAGCAGCTAAAATGCTACAAGCAGGTAACAAAGCGGGAGCAAGACAAGCTCTTAAAAGAAGAGCAGTGTTCATGAAAAGATTAAACACTGTTCATAACACAGCAATGAATTTACAAGCTCAGATTGATAGTATTCAAACTGCTACATCAACAGCTGATACAGTTCAAGCAATGGAACTAGGTACCAAAGTAGTTGGTGAAAAGATTAAAACAGTCTCTCCAGAAAGAACAGAGAGAGTCATGGATACTGTTATGGAACAGAGAGATCAAATTGAAATGATGACTGAAGCATTATCAGATCCCAGCCTTTCAGAAGGAATTTTGGACTTTGAGGATGATGCAGCAATTGATGAACAACTTGCGCAACTTGAAGCTGAAATGGACCTTGGTACAACAACAAGTCTTCCCGATGTAACTGGTTTGCCAAGTACACCTGTTGGAACAGAAAAAGATGAAGATACATCTGATTTAGAAGAAGAACTCCAAAGCTTAAAGAAGAAAGTAAGTGAAGATAAAGGTTAGTTTGAAATCTTCCTCTTTTTTGGTTTTTTTATTTACACTGAATTTAACTGAAATGAGTTTTTCTTATATAGAATCTAAATAAAACGATTTATATCTGATGAATGAAATAATAGTATAGAAATCCAAAAAATGGTGGTTGTGACATCCGTGTCAGCTCAAGGCTTAATAGATCATGCTAGAGAATTTGCTTTAAAAGCTTACAGTTTTGATAAAGAAAAGAATTATAGTGAAGCAATTCCGTATTATTTGGATGCTTCAGAAGCATTAATGAAAGCTATAAGATTTGAACGTAATCCCCAAGTTGCTAGATCTTTGAAAAAGAAAGCAGAAATGTATTTAGCGAGAGCTAAAGAATTAAAGGAGCTTTTAGAAAAAAGAAAGGAGCGAAAGTCCACTGCTGGAAGCGATGACGAGGATGACAAACTTGAAGGTGCTATTGCCGATATAATAGTAACAGAAAAACCTGATATTAAATTGAGAGACATAGCAGGGCTAGAAAATGCAAAACAAACATTAAGAGAAGCAATAGTTCTTCCCCTTATGCGTCCAGATCTTTTTTCAGGAGCAAGAAGACCTTGGAAAGGAATATTGCTCTTTGGTCCTCCTGGTTGCGGAAAAACCCTGCTAGCAAGGGCAACTGCTGCTGAAGTTGAAGCAACTTTCTTCAATGTAAGTGCTGCATCCATTATATCAAAATGGTTAGGTGAATCAGAAAAACTTGTTCAATCTTTATTCCAGTTAGCACGTGAGAAGCAACCAAGTATTGTTTTTATTGATGAAGTTGATGCACTTGCAGGAACAAGGGGTGGAGAGCATGATGCAATGAGAAGGGTAAAAACTGAACTTCTAACATCAATGGATGGACTATCAAGCTCAGAGACTGATCGTATTGTTACTGTAGGGGCAACCAATATTCCTCGATCAATCGACGCTGCATTCCGTAGAAGATTCGAACGTCGAATCTATATTCCTCTACCAGATGAACCAGCACGAGAAGCTATCTTTGAATATAACACTAGAGGAGTAGATATACTTGATGAAGTAGATTTTTCGTTACTTTCAGAAATTACAGATAGTTACACAGGTGCTGATATTGCTATGGTCTGTAGAGATGCTATTATGACTCCAATTAGAGAATTGGACATGACAGGAGCAATAGCAGATAGTTCTATACAAGCACGTCCAGTTACTCAGAACGATTTCTTAGAAGCAATAGAAATGATTAATCCCTCTGTTAGCGATGAAGAAGTTGAGAAATACGATAATTGGAATGAAGAATTTGGAAGTGCTTAGCAACAAGGTGAGTTCCTTCAATGTCGACACTTGAAAAAAAGAAAGACAAAAAAGAAGATGAAGAAATTGTCGACAAAATCGACCTAGAACAATTGAAGGAAGAAAAAGAGGTTTCTGAAGAAAAATTAAAGTTAATTAAAGCTAGTATTGAAGGATTGGAAATCACAGAAGCAGATCTTAAGGCTACTATGCCTATTGTTACAATTTCTTCAAAAGAAGATATTTCAAAAGAACAACGTGCAATTTTAGAAGTTGAATTCGAGGATAGTCTTCCAAAATGGGTCAAAGCACCATGGATGTACATCCGACCTAAAAAGGAATCTCAAGTCGAATCTTGGCTGGAAAGTTGGTCCGCTATTATTTTAGATCATTCGAGAATATTCGTTATCCATATCATTAATATCAATGAAATAAGATCTGAATTTCCATTTAAAAATTCAAAGATTAGCAAAAGGTTGACTATAGAACAAGTGAGGGAGATTGTTGATCAACTTGTTAAACAAAATATTGCTAAATGGTTAGATGAAAAAACAAAAACAAGAGCAAGAATTTACTGGAAAGCAAACGAAGAATGGGCTGATGGATTACTTGATTTTATGATTGAAACAGGTCGAGTTGTAGAAATTCACTCCCTTTTCGATCTTACCCAATTAGAAGAAAAGTGGAGTAATTTACCTGCTGATGATTTGATTTTAGTTTGTGAAATGCTCGTAGAGAAAAAAGTTGCAAGATGGTTAAATAAAGATAAAACAATAATTCAGTTTGAAGCTGATAAAGTATTTTAATTATAGACTCATAAGACCTGGGAACCAGTATTTTGTTCCACCAGAATAGCTTCTATCCACCCGTGCAATCCCATGTTCTTC
>DAOVKB010000016.1:0-19703 GCA_030631995.1 archaeon
CGCTAGCTTATCAGAGGGTATGAATTATTACGAAATTAAAAAACAAACAGAGCTTGCATTAGATGTAGATAATATGCCTGCAATTCAGGGTTTAGCTATATCAAACAAATTTGCTGTTGCAGAAGCACTAGACTCAAAGAAAGGTTATACATTAATTTCTAGACGAGCATCTAGAGGAGACAGCAGTGCTCCAGAATTGTTTTTCATGCTCAGAACCGCACTTGATGATAGAATGAAACCAGTGTTTCGAAGACTAGCAAGACAAGTTATCTTATCTACTGCTTTTGGAATTACAAGTCAAGGTATTCGAGGAGAAGTATTTGAACAAACTGAGTATGAAGTAGGTTTAGATGAATTTGATATTGATGAAACATTGGAACGATTTCTACAAAATAGAAGTAGAATATTGAATACAGAAGATATAGTAAGTCTTGAAAGAAAAGCGAGAACAAAAACTGCAGTATTAATTTTTGATACATCAGGCTCTCTTTATGGTGAAAGGTTTACTACTGCTGCGTTAACTGTTGCAGTTATGGCTTACAATCTAGCAAGAGATAACTACAGTGTAGTTATTTTCAATACAAAAGCCTATACAATTAAAAGAATTCGAGAGCGTATAAAAACTGATGAGTTAGTAAATAGAATTTTGGAGAGCGAAAGTGCAGGATATACAAATATATCTGAAGGCTTAAGATTTGCAGGTTTAGAGCTCGATAAAATTAAGCGAAGAAACAAATTTGGTGTCCTAATAACTGATGGAGCTTTCAATAGAGGGGGAGATCCCAGACCTTATCTGAGGTATTTCCCTAAGCTTCATGTAATTTCATTACCAAGCAAACACGATTGGGGGAGAAGAGTTTGTAAAGATTTAGCAAGACTAGGAAAAGGTAAATATTCCGAAGTAACAAGCTATAAACAAATCCCAAGAGTTCTAATGAGACTGCTTAGAGAGACATAATGGGGGGTATAAAAGATTTCACCTCCAAAAAAAAGATCTAAAAAAAATATTCCCTATCTAGGAAAAAATACTCTATTTTATTGCTATGAATGTGATCTCCCTGTTATACAAACACACATTTGTCCTGCTTGTGCAAATAAAATTGACCTGTTACCTCTAACACCTCCTTTTGATGTGAGACCTGCAAAGATAAATGAGGTTAAAGAAATTCAAGAATTAATCAAAAAGAACTTTGGAGAAGGGAGTGAAATTTTTACAGATGACGATATTATTCTTCTTAATCATCTTGGCTCTGAAGATCAAATGGATGAAATTATCTTATTTGGAAAAAGCATAGGAATTCGCAGATATGATTTGTTAAGAAGCAAATGGATAATTAAACTCAACTCTAATGGTTTATCACTACTTGAAGGTAAAATAACAAAAAATTGGGTCAAAATAGACTCTGGAGCAAAAGAGAAGATTATTCAGGGTGCAAATATTCTAATTCCGGGTGTTTTAGATGCTGATGAGGGGATTGAAAATGGAAATTATATAGCAGTTATTGATGAGGAAGAGAACATTATTGCTGGGGGAATTGCGAGAATTGATGAAAATGAGAGAAAGAATAAGGAAAAGGGAGTTTTTGCTAAGAATTATCTTTCCGTGAAAGAAGCATTCAAACCAACGAAGAAAAAATATTCTTGGAATGATATTGTAAAATATAATATAGAAGGGTTACGAAAATTAGAAAATGAGAGCATAGAATTTGTGCAAAAGATTAGAAACGATCTTAGATTACCGATGTTGGTTTCGTTCAGTGGAGGAAAAGATAGTCTCGTAACTTTATCTATAATACAACAAGCTTTTTCAAAAAATGAATATAAAGTAATGTTTGTTGATACAGGAATTGAATTTCCTGAAACAGTAAAATACGTAAAAGATTCCAGTGTGGAATTAGGTTTTAAAGATCAACTAATCACAGAAGAAGTTTCATCAGAATTATTTTGGGAAGCATTTGACAAATTTGGACCTCCAGGAAGAGATTTTAGACATTGTTGTAAGTTTGCAAAATTGGCTCCGATCCAAAAAGCTATCAGTCAAGAATTTAATAATGGCAAATGTATAAGTTTTGTAGGGCAAAGAAGATATGAATCATTTAGAAGGGCAATATCAGATATTTGGGAAAATCAATACATACCGAATCAAATTAATGTTTCCCCTATCCAAGAATGGACTGCATTCATGATTTGGTTATACATATTATGGAAAGAACTGCCCTATAATCCCCTCTATGATGTTGGATATGAAAGAATTGGATGTTGGGTATGTCCATCATCAGATATGGCTCAGTTCGAGATGTTAAGAAATAATCATCCAGAGCTTCATGAACGATTGTATAATGCAGTAGAAAAATGGAGAGATAGAAGAATGTTACCAGAAGACTATTGGAAATATGGTCTTTGGAGATTCAAGAAACTGCCAAAAAAAATTTTATCAGCTTTATCAATTAATAAAAAGGAATATATGGAAACCTCAAAAGATATAACACTTTCATCGCTACAAATTGAAACTAGTGATTGTGTAACCCAACCTATTAGTGTTATAGGGACTTTTTCTGAAACAGTAAATTTAAATAAAACAGTAAATTTTCTGCCTATCTTGGGAAGAGTTCAATATAATAAGAGGTTGAACTTTATTCGAATTTCAAATAAGAATAGATCTATTTTAGTATATTCTGACGGTACTTTTAAAATTAATTTCAAAAAACAAAAGATACTTACAAACGACATGATTCAAGAGACAATTAACATTTTTATATATACTATTTTAAGAGCATTAGGGTGCATTGGTTGTGGCTTATGTAAAGGAAAATGTGAATATGAAGCAATTTCTTTTCAAAATAACATTATTTTCGTTAGTGAACAATTATGCTCGAATTGTAATCACTGTTTTGATGTATGTCCAATTGTTACTGTTGTTCATAAAGGAATGAAAAATAAAGTTCATCAACAAATACAAGCCAGTAAACATAATAAATAATTAAACTCTACATTCATAACCTTTTTTTATAAATACTTTGAGCTTGCTTTGATTAAATATGCCAGCAAACCCAAATCGTGAGTTTCTATTAGAACTTAGCGGACTTATAAATAAAAGAGTCAAGGTTACTATGAACAGTGAAAAGATATACACGGGTGTTCTACGTGGTATTCAAGACAGCTCTCTTAATGTAGTTTTAGCAGAAGCAAATAGCAAAGATGAAAGCTATTTTAGAGTATTTATTACCGGTCCAAACATTGTTGAAATCACTTTAGCAGAAGAACCCTTTGATTTAAGTGGCTTAGCTAGTGAACTTGCTCAAATGTTCCAACCTCAGAATGTTAAAATCATCGAAGAGGCAGCTATTATTCAAGTCTTAGATAGATTTACTGTAAGTGAAGAAGGTGTTAAAGGAACAGGACCAATTGCAGAAAGAATCCGCAAAATATTTGATAAATATAAAGCAGAAAAAGATTAATAGCAAAGTTAAAGATACCTTTTTCTTACTCTTTTTAGTGTAACGTAGGTTTGTAAAATGGATGACATTATAGCTTCAGATTTACATGGAAGGTTAGGAATCCTTGATTTACCAAAAGGCAAAGTTACAACACCTACACTTGTTCCTGTATTAGATCCAAAAAACAACATAATTTCAGCAGAAGAAATGTACAGGAAATTCGGGTTCAATTTTATAATTACAAGCGCATATTTATTCTTAAAACGTTATGGAATGCCCGATGGGATAAAAAGTATTCATGAACACATGGGTTTTGAAGGAAATATTATGATGGACAGCGGTGCATATCAAATCTTAGCTTATGGAGATGCCGATATAAGTCCAATACAATCTCTTCAAATACAAACTGATCTTAAGACTGATATTGGAGTTATACTTGATGTTCCAACACCTCCAACAGACACGTATCTTCAAGCTAAGGGAAAGATGGAGGAAACCATTAATCGAATTAAAATGTCCTTTGATTTCGTAAAAAGAACAAAGGAAGTAATTTGGACTTTACCAATTCAAGGAGGGAAGAATGTTCAATTAATTAATGAGTACATTAAGGAGATTACCAGCAGAGGGTATCTAGACAATTTTGGCTTTCATGCTCTTGGAAGTGTGGTACCCATCATGGCACAATATGATTATGTTTCACTTTTTGCTATGATAAAGGAAGCAAGGAGTTTACTTCCCCATAATGTGCCTTTTCATTTATTTGGTGCTGGGCATCCAATGATTTTTCCATTTATAGTAGCTCTTGGTTGTGACACTTTCGATAGTGCAGCTTATGTTTTGTATGCAAAAGAGGGAAGATATATGACTACATCAGGTACATATCATCTTACTGACTTATTCGATTTTCCATGTCCTTGTGAAATTTGTTCTAAATGGAAGCCTAAAGAATTGTTGGAAGAAGAAGAAAAAACAAGAATTAGGAACTTGTCTTTGCACAATCTATATGTCTCTGCAGCTGAAATAAAACGGATACATGTTGCATTAAAAGAAGGTAGGTTATGGGAACTACTTGAATTGAGAGCACGATCTCATCCTTATTTATACAAAGCTTTTCAATATTTAACTGAAGAAATTCAAGAAGATTTTTGGGAAATATCCACGCCTATAACAAAACAAATAGGTCTAAAAATCTATGACGAAAAATCGTTTTATCGTCCTGAACTTACAAGAGCGAGGAAAAGAATACTAAAAAATTATACACCGGGAAGTTCTAATCTAGTTATTCTCGCTTGTTCTGGTAATAAAAGTCCTTTGGAAATCATAAAATCAAACATAAAAATCAGGAAGATGCTGAAAGAAAGAATAGAAGACACTGATTATGTCATCTTTTTACCATTTATTGGAGTTGTTCCAATAGAGTTAGCGGAAACCTATCCTTTCAGCCAATTTGTTTTTTCTGAGATTTTAACTGTGGAAATAATGGAAAAGGCAAAAGAAGAAGTGAATAAATTTATCACTAAAAATGAATATAAATCTATTAAAATCAGTTCAATAGATTCTGTTGAAATCTCCAAAGAGCTCAAAATCTTAATATCTGATCTGTTTAAAGATTCCTCGAAGAATGTTAAATTGATTGAACTAGCTGAATTATGAAAAAATTTCCTAACAACATTCGCGAGTTTTTATATTATTCTTTCAATTAACTTATGATGAATATAGGTAATACCCAACAATCTTTTTATCTAGAACCAGGAAAAACAATTGATTCCTTGGAAGGAGAAATTGTATCCGTTCATTTCAGTCAATGGGGGACATACGGTAAAGTAAAGGTTGAAAACAAAATCCACAATTACAAATTAAAAAATTCAGAGTTTGCAAAAAATATAATTGTTGGCTTAGATCTTATAATCAAGAATGGCTTCTGTATAAGAAACAAGAAAGGTGAAATTGTTGTAACAGAAGGCAAGTTTGGCAGCGCTAGCACAGTTTTCAAAATTGATCGTTACTTTAAAAAGAAACTAGGTAAAATGGAAACAATAACAGGTTTAGTGATATCTACTGATGATAAATTTGATGAAACTGTTTTAGGAATTGAGTTATTCCTTCCCCCGAATAAGGAAATACAATGTTCAATAACTACTCAAAAGATTGGAGACGCAAAAAAAACACTGAAGGTTAATCAATTAACAAAAGGTTCTATCATCAAGATTGAAGGTGAAGAAACAAACACAGATTTTTGTGTTAAATCAGTGGATGTTTTACCGAAAAACCATTTTTGGTATATTTTCCTGAATACCAGAGAGAACCCCCATAAGCATGTATCTTGTTTATTTCAAATAATGAATAATCAAATGAAAATTGTTGATTCCTTTTATGAATCATTTAAAGACATCCTATTTAATATCGGAAAAGATGTTTCCAAAACCTCACTTGTAGCTTTAAGAGACTTATTACATTCAAAAATCTTCAAAGGGGAGTTATTTTTCCCCCATAATATACTTATACCAGAGCATCGAATCAAGGAGTATTTTAATCAGATGATTGACTTCTGTAGAGATTATATCTACGCAAATAAGAATTTTACTAGTCCAGAGGGTATTTTGTTGTTAATAAGAAATTTCTATCCAGAATACAAATTATAGTTCTAGATTATATTAAAAACATAATTAATTTCTGAAAAAGGATAGGGATTATTACTTCCTTTCAATGGCTATCTCGATATGTACATCTTCAGGAACATGAATCCTCATTAAAAGCCTCATGCTTTTTTCTTCTGCATCCATATCGATAATTCTTTTATGCAACTTCATTTCTAAATGGTCATAAGTTGCAGTTCCATTACCACATGGAGATTTACGCACAGGCAGAACAATACGTTTTGATGGAAGTGGAATAGGCCCTCTTATACGTACTCCTGTTCTTTCTGCAATCTTTTGTATTTGATTGCATATCTTTTGTATTGAATGGGGATCGTTTCCTATTAATCTAATTCTAGCTCGTTGAGCCATCGTTTCACCTTAGAGAAAAAAGTTTAGAAGGTTTTAAGAAGATTTCGTTTTAGTAAGAAAATGAAGAAATGGAAAACAATTCAAGGAGAAGGGCTTTCACTGTTTGAAAGCAGACTTTCTAGTCTTTGAATTCTCTGCTCTAATACTTCGATACGCTTAACCATCTGGATTATTGTTTCTTCTACAGCAGTCATCTCTTCATGGCTTTCTCTCGAAGCTGTTGCTACTACTTCTTTGAATAATATTTGAGCTTGTTCTGTAATTTCCTTAGTAATCTGATCAAGCATAAAATCATTTATGTACAAATTAACCTCTGAAACTACAGATTTGATATTCTCACGGATTCCTCTCTCACTAATGTCTTTCACGACAACACTAGCTTCAACGACATCAACAAGTTTGATTTGAATCATCCATTGTCCTTTTACATTAATCAATTCAACAGTGTATCTTGTTCCAGGAACTTTTGTTTCATACATCGAACATACCTCACCAATTTTAATCAAATTTCTTTTACTCAATATTGATTGTACTATTTATTATACCATAATACTGTCTTGTACTTAAAACATTAACGATAATGAGTTATGTTATTGATAAAAGAAACATGAGGATAAATCTTTAAATTATTAATAACAATGGACAAACATCAATGAGTAAGTACATTAATCAAATCTATTCTTCAATGAAAAACAAAGAAACCATACGTAATGTTAGCATTGTAAGTCACGTAGATCACGGAAAAACTACTCTTTCTGACCACTTACTCCAAGCTGGAGGACTTATTTCAAAAGCTATGGCTGGAAGTGCAAGAGCTCTGGATTTCCTTGAAGAAGAGCAAAAAAGAGGAATTACGATAAAAACAGCTAATATTTCCTTTAATTATGACTATAATGATTCACAGTATTTAATTAATCTAGTTGATACACCAGGGCATGTGGACTTTTCAGGTATGGTCTCTCAAGCATTACGACTTGTTGATGGCGTGATTATAGTTGTTGATGCAGTAGAGCAAGTAATGGCACAAACTGAATCTGTTATTAAGCAATCAATGAATGAATGTTTAAGACCGATTCTTTTCATCAATAAGATTGATCGTTTAATTAATGAACTTAAACTACCAAAAGAAGAGATTGAAACTAGATTAAATAATATTATTCAAATGGTTAGTGAACTTATCAACCAATATGCTCCTAAACCATTTAAGAAAAAGTGGAAAATTAGTTTTGAAGAGGGAACTGTCATAATAGGAGCCGCTCTTCATGGATGGGCAATTTCGAAATATTCAAGTGTAATTCCTCAGTTTGACAAGATAATTAAATTACACAAAAACGACGATCTAGATCAGCTTAAAGCTAGTTTTCCAATAAAAGAAGCTGTGATGATAGCTATAATAGAGAATATTGGAAATCCTAAAAAAGCTCAAGAACAGCGTTATGAGTATATTATTCAATTCATTGACAAAAAAGCAAGAGATGCCATTATTAATTGTGATAATTCAGGTCCTTCCATCTTGTGCTTAGGCAAATTACTATATGAAGATAATAGGGGTATTATTGCAGTTACAAGAGTTTTTTCTGGAACAGTAAAATCTGGTACTGTTCTTAAAAATAGACGGACAGGAGAAGCTTCTAGAATCCAGCAAGTATGCATCTATAAAGGGCAATCACTTATCAAAATGGATTCAGTAAGTGCGGGTAACATAGCGATTCTAATTGGCTTGAAGGATATCCAAATTGGAGATACATTTGTGGATAATGAAACTGATTTCCCAAACATATTATTCAAGCAAATACCTTACCTTCAAGAATCAGTTATATCTAGACGCATAGAACCACGTAGAGTTTCAGATATACCCAAAATGCAAAAAATGATGGATATTTTATCTCTTATTAAACCAAATTTCCAATATACAACCGATGAAAATACAGGAGAAATGAAAATCCATGGAATAGGTGAGCTACAATTGGAAATCATTGTTGGAGAGATTGAAGAAGCAGGTATTAATGTTGAAGTGTCAGATCCTGAAGTTAGTTTAGCTGAACAAATAGAAAAAGAAGTCCAACTAGTAAAAAATGATTATCTGAACCTATTGAAAATTACAGCTAAATGTAAACCTACAAATGAACTTGAGGAGGGTTGTATATACTCGGACTATAGAGAGAATTGTCTTTTTGTTGATACAGAAGAAAAGAATAATGAAATTCTTGATTTATTAAAAATTGGATTTCAAAACGCTGTACTTAAAGGTCCACTGAAAGGTTTTCCAATAAGGAATATAACAATGGTTGTGGAAGAAATAGAGGAATTGTCACCTGATTCTCTTCGATATGAAATTGTAATTCCATTAGTGAGAAATATATTACATGAAACAGTTATGAGTGCAAATCCTGGAATCTATGAACCCATTTACTCATTTTCGATAAATACTCCTATTCATTATCTAGGTCCAGTTTTAACTGTAGTGCAGAGATTTGGCAGTAATATAGATAATACTGAACATCTAGTTTCAAGGACAATAATAACAGGGAAAATAAGTGTTGAATCTTCCTTACAAATCGCTACGGAGTTAAGATCTGCCTCAGAAGGATACGCTTTTTGGCAGTTTGAGTTTCAGGGATACAAAAGAAAGAAATGAAGGTTGGATGAATAAAAGTAATATGGTTAGTAATAAACCAAAATATCATCTCTCTGTAAATCTAAATATCTCAGTAAATTTGTTTCCAGGTTGGAGAAACTATTTTGTCTGCATCGTTTTATCGCTATATACTGAAGAGCAGGCCCCATACAATTACCCGTTTTGAAAGCTCCAATTTGAATAAATGCCTCCATAAAGATTCGAATTTCCAAAACCTCTATTCTATTAAGTTTATTTTGATATTTCTTAAGAAGAGGGTAAATTTCAGAATACCTTTGAAGGGAGAAGAGTGATTGTGCAATTAGCAAGTCAATGTATACTTTTTCAATAAAAGTCATTTTTTCTATGCCAATACTACTTTGCAACACATTAACGCAATTGGAAAATCGTTCTTTTTCACTTGTTCCCTTTTCACACTTATATTTTTCAGTTAAATAGTTAATTATATGCATAATTCTTTCAATGCTTGCATTATTTATTTGTTTTAATTTCTTTAACTGATCATTTGAGATTTGAGAATTCAATAAGAATTCGGTTAGCATAGTTGCGTTACTATAATTTGAATCTATTCCAGCATATATTTCCTGAATTAGGTTGGAATGACTGTTAGGATCAAAATCTGTTAAACGAGAGTTAACGTAGAATTTTACAAGATTAAAAGAATGTATTATTTGTCTTTTACTAATAGAATCCAAGTTTTTAATGACAAATTTATCTTGCAATAAAATCTCAACTTTTTTAATGAGTTCTAATGCTTGTACAATTTTTCCTTTTAACGCTTTAACAACTGCAAGATGAGAAAGTGATGGAACATAGTATACAGAATATATACTTCTTTTGAAAGCTCTTGCGAAAATCTCATTAGCTTCTGCAAAATAGTGTTCAGCAATTTCTAAACTGGATTGAAGTTTGTAGTTTATTCCAATAAAATAATTTGCATATCCTTTGATATCATAGGGTATTTTATCATCAATTAATATATTTTTATAAAGCTTTTTTGAAACCCTCAATGCATTCCTTTTGTTTTGGGTTTGAAGGTAAATAACAATTAACATCGAAAGTGATTGAGCAAGGCTTCGATGATACCCATTTCTGTAATAAAATTCTCACATTCTTCAAAAATTAATACGCTACTATCATCATTACTTTCCATCCATCTTTCTACACCATGTGAATATTGTATAAAGTGATAAATGAATTCATCACAATGCGATATTTGGTTTTAAATTCCAATTGTTTTGTTTAATGCTTGAACACTTTTACGCTTATTTCCATTATATTTTTCAATATACCATATATAGGAGTATGCCCACGCTGAGCCTTCTTCATATTTGATTTCATTAGAAATATGAATCATCTTGTTAATTAAGCGTGATGCAATACAAATTTTGTTTTTAAAATTATAAATGATTGATATTTGATAACCATATAAATTAACTAGCAACCTCTTATTGTCCAATAATAAGCATTTCTCAATTACTTTTTCGCATAATTCATAAATTTCAAGAGTTCGATGGTTTGAAGCAATTACTCTTATGATTTTCTCAATTACCGCTAAATCATTATCAGACTCAATATTATCTATTTTATTTATCACATCTTCTATTGACAAATAAACCACCCTTAAATCAATCTTAATTACTAATTTATTAAAAGTGATGAAAATTATTGCAGTTTTTTTGCAGTTTTCTTTGATAGTGGGAAAAAAATAGAAAGAAATATGTGGCTAAGGTTGCCACATAGGGGGTAAGATATCTTCATCGCCATCGCCGTCAGGGTCGTACATCATGCATCACTTATAGTTTGTTATCTACATAATTAGAGGGAATTACTAAAAGACCACAAGAAAAAAAGGGACAATAAATTAAATGTAATTAATTTAACTTAAAAACGGAGGATGGTGGCTCCGAACTCAAGATCCTCAACATCTATTTCAGTAAAGGGCTAGATTCTTCATTGCCAATAAGCTTTACACCTAATTCCTTTTCTATTTTCCCATTTCAGTAAGTATTTTGTAAGCAATAGATGAACACTTTTCGATTATATTCTCTTTATCAAGTAACTGATGTTCTCTATTCAAATATACAAATCTTCCATTTACTATCATATCTGTTACATCCGAGCTTGAAGATGAGTAGATTACATTTGATAATGGATCATTTTGTGGCCACCAATGACTTTTCTCCAATGAAAGAATAGATATATCTGCTATTGATTTTTCAGATATCCCTTTTGTTTCTACTCCTAACGTTTTCATTCCGTTTATTGTTCCTAGCTTCAAAACTTCAGCATTTTTCATGACCTTTGGATCATTTGCTAGATACTTTTGTAACATTGCAGTAGTAGTAAGCTCCTCTATCATTCCTAAGTCATTATTTGAAGCATTTCCATCTGTTCCCACAGCTACATCTATTCCTAAATCCAGATATTTGTAAATTGGAGCAATTCCACTAGTCATTTTAAGATTAGACTGTGGATTATGTAAAACATTAATGTTTGTTTCTCTCATTATCTCTCTCTCCCTATCTGTTGTATGAACACAATGAGCTCCTAAAATTTTCTCCTTTGTTAAGCCGATTTTATGAACATACTCGATTGGTGTATCCCCCAATTTTTCTTTAGCTTCTTCCACCTCTTCCACTGTCTCGTTTAAATGAATGTGAATTGGTATTGAGTATTTTGAAGCTAAATCCTTAATTTCCAACAAATAATCCTCTGGTACAGTATATGGAGCATGAGGTCCAATACCATAATTAACTAGATTATTCTTGTTTGATGCTTTGCTGCTAACTAAATTACGAACGTGCTTCCAAGTATTGTCTAGACTTCCTGATTCAGGTGTATTATCAAAAACAGATGGACACAAAAGAGCTCTAATCCCTGCTTCCTTTACAGCTTTTTCTATTGACTCTGCATAAAAATATTGATCAATAAATCCAGCTACTCCTGCTTCTATTAATTCTAAGCAACCTAATAATGCACCATAGTAAGCATCTTCAGAAGTCATTCTCATTTCAAATGGCCAAATATAATCATTTAACCATGTATCCAACTTCTCATTATCACATATCCCTCTTAGTAAGGTTTCAGGTAAGTGAGTATGTGCGTTAATGTATGAAGGTATGGCGATATGGTTTGTTCTTTCCAGTTTATCATGACCAGCTAATAGTTTCTTTACTTCTTCCGTTTTACCTACTTTAATTATCTGATTATTTTCTACAATAAGAGCACCATTTTTTATGATCTTATTGCAATTAGAACCTGAGATTATATATTTACACTCTACGAATAGTTCACTCATTAGTGTTCAATGTAACTCGTAAGTAAAAAAGAAAAAGTTTTCTCTTCTAAAATGCTAATTATGATTATATTTCATCCATTTCGAAAATCTTTGATAGTCGAAAATCATTTTCGATAACTTCTCTTACCTGTTTGTGAGGTACAGTTAAGTGAATTCGTTTTGAACGACCATATCTACCTTTACTGATTACTCGTGCTGTTACAATGCCAAGCATATCTAATTCGTTAATTAAATCTCCAACACGTCTTGCTGTTAAAATATCTAATCTAACAAGTTTGCATATCTTGGAATAGATTTCGTAAACATCACCAGTAGTTATTTCATCAGATTTTCCTTCACCAATAAATATTGATTGTAAAACGGCTTTTGTTTGAATAGGTAAAGATGTTAGAACCTCTATTACTGTGTTTCTCTCTATAACTTGTTGAGCTTTTCTTACGTGGATTTCAGTTACCTTCTCGTCGCCATTTCTTTCAGCTAGCTCAGAAGATACTCTTAGCAAATCCAAAGATCTCCTTGCATCCCCATGTTGTTGAGCGCCTACTGCAGCACACAAGTTAATTACACCAAAATCCAAAACATTTTTATGAAACGCTACATCTGCTCTCTGGGTCAATATATCATTTAATTGTTCAGCCGTATAAGGTGAAAAGACAATCTCCTCTTCACTTAGACTACTGCGAATACGAGGATCTAATGTTTCTTTGAAATTCACATCATTTGTAATTCCTATTATACTTATTTTTGATTTCTTAAGATCACTATTCATCCTTGTAAGAACATATAATGACTCTGAGCTCTTATGATATAACATGTCAACTTCATCTAAAACGGCAATATGAAGAGTATCCAATTTATCTAGAGCTTCTTTGAATTTCTGATAGATTACATCAAAGTGTAATCCTGTAAATGGCACATCTATTCCTATATCATCACACAATTGAGTTATTACTCTATATTTTGTATCAACATGTTGACAGTTCATATAGCTGTATTTGAAGGCTAGATTTCGTGATTTTGCTCTTTCTTCAAGTTTATTCAGAACATGTTTTGTTACAGCAGTTTTTCCAGTTCCTGTAGTTCCGTATATGAAAATATTTGATGGAGCTCCTCCTCTCAAAGCTGGAGCTAAGATTTTTGCCATTTCTTCAAATTTATCGTCTCTATGAGGTAAAATGTCAGGAACATAATGTGGACTCAAAACTTCCCTCTGTTTGAATACTACTGTATCCGCATCAAGATATCTGTCGAATATTTCATCTATATTTGATGATGGATCTTTACTCATGTTGTGTATCACCACTCGTTGCCATTATAGTTTTTCAATGCATGTTTAACTTTGTCGATAAGTGACGTTCAAAATGAATGAATATACACTTATTTGAATTAGTAGTAAACTAGAGTAATATCAAGCTTTTTTGAACAAAACCTTTGGTCGTCCTCTTGTGTCTCTAGGAACTGATTCTTTTATTATGAGCCCCTTTGATATCATCTTAGCAAGGTTATCATACAGGGTTGAACGTGGAATATGTGTCAAAGCAACTAATTCTCCTCTTGTTAAAGGACCATTTTCTTCAAGTAAATTGAGCAATAGATTATCTAATTGAATTTCATGATCAACTTCATCTGAATAAACATATACCCTTCTGCTACTGACAACAATCCCTTGAATCTGTGTTTTCTCGCTTATTTTCTTTGTAAGTAGATTTTTGCTTTGTTGCATTTTATCACTTCTTGATTCTATTGCACATAGTTAGAGGATTTTTGTCGATTATATAATTCAATATAACCCACAGAATATCAGAGTAATATCTAATATTTTTTTAGCATGGAATTATATATACCTCACTAATGATATCAAATAATATAGTTGACCTTAAAACTAGTATATTAGATAATATACAAGAAATAGAGAAACAGATAGATTCACTAATAGTGAAGAACCCTCTTTTTGGTTTAGTTAGCATGAAACATATTAAATGTGGGAAAAAGAATTGTAAATGCGCTCATGGTGAGAAGTTCTATCATGGTCCTTACTATTATCTCAGATTAGAACCAGATTATAAGTATAAAAAATATCTTGGTAAAAAAGTCTCGGGATCAATACAAGATAGACTTGAAGTTGGTCATAAAATAAAAGAACTTGAAAAGAAAAAGAAAAAATTTGCTAAATCACTAAGAGGGTTAGAAGGGATTTAGTTTTTACTTTTTCTCTTTGTTCACTTTTTGGTATTACAGAATGTAATACGTAATAAATACGGTATACACAGTAATTACAGCGATTCACTAACTCTTTATTTCCTTCAAAAGTGGCTATATCTAGAATATCTAGCCGGCTATAACACTATGTGAACATCTGTATTAGTTACGTTCACTATTTTTTCAAATACGTGTGAACAAGAAGGAAGTATCGACAAAAAAAGTAGTACTAGCAAATCACCATTGTGTACGGATTTATGTATTTGTGAACTCAAATTTATCACCCCTTCATTTCCACTGGAACAGACCTTGTAATTCAACAATTCTTAAGAATCGACCTCATTCACAACATGTGAACATGATTTAAGGCCTTACAGCTGTAGAATTACACTGTACCCGTCAATTTCCATTGGAACTCATTCACATATTTTTGTGAATTTTAAAGGAAAAATAAGATTTTCAAATGAAATAAACGTAGAACTATAAGTATCTGAAAATCAAAAATACAAAGATAAATTATGTATTTAGTATCAAGAATGTATCATTGTATTCAAGAAAAGTATGTTTGGAAAAACTGATAAAAGAACTTTTTATCTTTACCTTAATTTATTGAAAAATTAGGTGATATTTGTGACAGAGTTTAATGTAGACATTTTAGAAAAATTATCTAATGCATTTGGTCCTTCAGGTTTTGAATGGGAAGTTCAAGTTAAATTGAAGGAATATGTGCAAGCTTTTGCAGACGAGATTCAACAAGATAAAACAGGAAACTTAATTTTTACATCTAAAGGAGATGTAAATGGACCTAAAATAATGATTGCTGGACATGTAGACGAGATTGGTTTCCAAGTCTCCGCAATAACTAAAGAAGGTTATTTGAAGTTTCATCAACTAGGAGGATGGTGGGATCAAACACTTCTTTCTCAAAGAGTTCTTATCAAAACATCTGAAGGTAAATTAATACCTGGTATTATAGCAGCTAAACCTCCACATATAGTCGATCCAGAAGAAAGAAAGAAGGTTGTTACTAAGGATAAGATGTTCATCGATATAGGTTGTGCGAGCAAAGCTGAAGCTGAAGAATTAGGTCTAAGAATAGGTGATCCTATGATGCCTGATTCTAAATTTGAGATATGGAACAGGACACGCATCAAGAAGAAAGATGGAGAAATTCAAGAAAAGAAAGATGTCAAACTTGCTGTTGGTAAGGCTTTCGATGATCGTGCGGGAGCAGTAATTACAGCAGAGATCATCAGAAAGATAAAAGAGGAGAACATTTCCCATCCTAACGTAGTTTTTGGAGCTGCCACTGTTCAAGAAGAAGTAGGTTTACGAGGAGCTAAAACTGCTGCTCAGATGATTAAACCAGATATAGGTATAGCTCTTGAAGTTGATATAGCAGGTGATGTTCCAGGCATAGATGAGACACAAGCTCCAACAAAGATGGGAAAAGGTCCCAGTATTCTAACATATGACCGTTCTATGATTCCTAATCCCAGGTATAGAGACTTCGTAATAAAAATAGCAGAAGAGTTGGGTATACCCCACCAATTATCTCTAGTAACTGGAGGAGCAACAGATGCAGGAGTAATCCATCTAACAGAACTTGGATGCCCAAGTATAGTGATTGGAATACCTACAAGACATATACATGCACACAATGGAATAATTGATCTAAGTGATATTGATAACGCCATAAAATTGATTCTAGAACTTATTAGAAGGCTTGATAGAGAAACAGTAGAATCTTTTACAAAAATATAACGGTTTCAAAAAAGGGAAGGGGGATTTTTTCTAAGTAAGCCCAAGCGAAGCTGAAGGTAGTAAAATAATCTTACCACATAGAAATTGGATTCTGTGGTAAGAAATTGAAGAAAAGATATTTTGTGATTAAATAAAATCTTACCACAGAGATTATTATTTATGTGGTAAGATAATCAAAAATAAAAATCTGAGGCTTGGTCGAGCTATCGCAAAAGTTCAGGGGGGATTTCAAGAACCTTCAATTCACCAAAAGATTCCAATAATTTCTTTGTTACTGAATACAATCTTTGAGATACGTTTCCCTTTCTATTTAGTAATTTCTCATCTGCTAAGCGTGCTAGATAAGTACTTACTGTACTCATCTTAATTCCTTCCTTGAATATTATTTCGTATAATTCGCAGACCTCATTTGAAGTAAACCAATCCCCTTCAGGATAGTGGTTTCTTATAATGCTCGCTACACGTTCTACCTTTGAAGCGTTAAGAAGATCATGTATGCTTGCAGCTTTGAGTTCTTTTTCTTCTTCTATGCCAGCAGCGACTTCCTTTCCTGTAACTAAAGCTAATGTAGTTTTTAGACTTTCAGTATCTCCTGAGGGTATCTTTATTGTTGTTCCATCAGGGAGTTTTATAGTGATCTCTTTTGGCATTACACTCACTCTACTACAGTTAATCAGACCTAATTTGAATATTTAAAGTTAGATATCACGTTAGTCTAGTTTTGGACTTTAATAAGTATAAGTATTAAATTTCCTTTCTTCTTCTCTTGAGATCCCCACCCCATTTCTTCCACTCGAGAATTATTTGAAAGAATATAAGTTTTTCTATAGTTATAGAGAAACATTTATATAATTAACATTTCACTTGTGATGGGGGACTATGTACATATCATCGTAAACTATATCTAAAAAATATGTACATATATATATTTTCTCCAGTTGAAATGATGGGGAGTGTGTCTACTTGTCAATCTATTCTAAATATAACAATAAATTTAAAACTCCATATAACCTTGCTGAAAACGATAGCATGGTAACTAGAGTAAAGTTTTGTGCTAAATGTGGGAGACCTGTTAAAGTACAAGTTACTTATTGTGAAGATTGTACTGCTGACTTAACTGCAGGAATTCAAGATAGGTGTTCTATCTGTGGTAAGAGCAAATTTATGTCTCCACTAACATATAATAAAAGAATCAAGAAAGTATATTGTAAAGACTGCTTAAACGTCTTTGTTGCTGGTCTCAAAAGTAAGGAGATCCCTCAAAGAGAAATAAATAAGATGCTAACAAAAGATTTTGTTCCAATTTCCTGATTTTAAAAATATACTAGTTTTTCTTTAATCCACTTCTACTTGCTGCAAGAGATCCTAATGATATTAAGAAAATAAACCATAGAACTACTGCTAGGATAATTAAACCAAATAAAGTTAGCCTTGAATGCGGAACTAGGAAATATCTAGGAATTATAGAACCAAAATAAGCACCAAAGATTATTCCTGGGATTGTTTGTAGTACAGTTGCTGTATAGTTAACAGAATGCAATTTTCTCTTTTTTATTCCCAAGTTTGCTAATAACTTGTAATCCTTTATGTAAGATAAAAAGTAGAGGAAGCAGAAAACTATAACCTGAAAGGAAAAGATAGTGAACAGTCCAATACCTAGAGTGTCGAACATTTGTGAAAATGTTCTATATGTTTTCTGATTTTCTTGTAGTGTTTCTTGAATATCTTGTATTTTATACCCATAGCTGTTGGATATGGTTAATATTGTATTATAGGTAGTTGAATTTAATTCATCAAATAATAATAGATTTGGTCCATTTACGAATGATTCTTGCTTTAGTTTATTTATTGGGAAGTAGATTGTAAACCCTGAAGCGAAGCTATCTATTACTACTCCATTGATCGAATATTGTATTGAACTCCCCAAGAACTTGAATTTTTCAACTGAACTATTTTCAAACAATATACGATCTAAAGAATCACCAATTACTACTTCTTTCTTTGAAGGATCTGCGTTTGAACCCCAAACGAATAGCTCATCCTGTAAAAAATTTGTTTTGTATCCTACAATAGTCGCATAAAATGTCCTATTAGACCCAATTAATTCATAGACTCCATCATTTATTTCAAGATACGGTATTGTTTTTAGTAACATCTTTGTAACAAATACTTCTTGAAATTCAACGTCTAGACTGTCTAATTCTTCAATGAAACTTGAATTAAGAGGAGGCAGATTACCATTACTTGATACATTTTCGTAAGTATGAAAGGACAAACTTTGATTATAAAAATTCAGGGAATCAGATTCTCCAATTACTAATGAATAATCTTGGTTTCTAATATCAAAATGATAGGTATAAGTTTCGTTTACTGTAAGGGGGCTTATAACGAAAGCAACTAATGAAAAAACTAAGAAGAAACTAAAAATAAAACTTGATAATATCTTTCCTGATCTTAAGAAATTCTTCATTCCTAGTTTCATAGGAGCTCCAAATCTCTTCATTATTTTATTGAATTCAAATATACTCTTGTAATTACTTAGTTTACTAGAAGATTGTTCAAAGTCCTTTTCTCCTACGAATTTAACTATTGTATAATGTGATTTAATGTATGTTATAACTATAATTACTATATTTGAAATGAAAATTGGTATAAATTTCACAAATTTTAGGTAGACTAGAAATTTAAAAGAAGTAAAAACAACAGTTAGAAAAATCATCCCCAAAATCATTCCTAATACTAACATAATCACAGCGGTGAGTAGCTGATTGAAAATAAAGTAACTGTATATCCATTTGCTTTTCCCCCCAACATTTTTCATTATTCCAATGTCGTCTCTTTGACTCTGTATTTTTAGATCAATTGATCTAGAGGTTACTACACCCCCTATTATTACACAAACAACGATGAATAGTAATGTTATATTTCTAAAAGAATTATAGAATATCAAATTCATTGAGTAATTAAGAAAGTGTTTGGAAGCTGAATATAGACCAATACTAATAGTTATTGCAGAGTATGTTATTATCTGACTTATCAAGGAGAAACCTGAAGCTAACAGTGATCGTCTAAAATCTATCCAGGCAAATTTCAATTGTCCAATCATATCTTTCTCCTCTTTTAGTTTCTAATTTTCTTCATCTTCTTTCTTATCTGTCTCTAATAGAAGCAGTTCCTCTTCTGTCATGTTTAAAATTTCTTCTTCTGTATAGGGGATTCCATCTACATTAACTAATTCTTCTTCTTCCCTCATCTTTTCTAACGAATCAATTGGTCTGTACTTTATGGTATCATCTTTCTTTCTTTCAGCATGTACTCCTTCTAAAACAACACTTTTCGACCCTATTTTATATATA
>DAOVKB010000099.1:0-3721 GCA_030631995.1 archaeon
GCGCCAGCTAAGAAAACTACACCAGCAAAGAAAGCACCAGCTAAGAAGAAAACAACCAAAAAGGATGCAGCAAAGCCAAGAAAAACTACAAAGAAAAAGTAGTTTTAGAATTAGAGTAAATTTTGTTGAAAGGGTTCAAAATGATTACATTCCTAGCTGGAGGAACTGGAACCCCTAAATTAATCCAAGGTTTTAGAGAGATTATCAATGATAAAGATATAGCAGTTATCGCAAATTCAGCAGATGACATATGGTTATATGGATTATATATCTCTCCAGATATTGATACTATCTTGTACCTTTTTAGTGGTTTATTAGATGAGGAGAAATATTGGGGAATCAAGAAAGATACCTATCAAACACTTGATTTTCTGAAAAGATACAATGAAGACATTTGGTTTAATCTAGGGGACAAAGATTTAGCTCTTCATTTATTTAGAACTAAAAAACTAAGAAAAGGAGAGAAACTTTCTCTAATAATAGATCAGGCAGCAAAGCAACTAGGAATTTCAGCGAAAATATTTCCAAGTTCTGAAAAACATATTGAAACAAGAATTGTAACAAAAGAAGGAGAAGATATTCATTTTCAAGAGTTCTGGGTAAAACATAGAGGAAATGTTTCTATTGACAAAGTTTACATAAAAGGGATAGAGGAAGCCATTGTCCCTTCAGGAGTTTTGGAAACACTAGATGAATCAGAGATAGTAATCATTGGCCCTAGTAATCCTATAACGAGTATCGGGCCAATAGTAGAGATAGATCAAATACGAAGCTGGTTTCAGAAGAATAAAGAAAAATGTATAGCAATAAGTCCTGTTGTAGGAGGAAGTCCGCTTAGTGGTCCTACAGCTGAATTAATGAAAGCAGAAGATCGGGAATCTACCGCTTTGGGAGTAGCTCAAATGTATAAAAATCTCTGTTCTTGTTTTATAGTGGATAATCAGGATAAAGGAAAAATCAGTGAAATTGAGCAACAAACTGGATTAATAGTCGAAGCACAGGATATAATTTTCAAAGATATAAATGTGGCTAAGAATCTTGCTAAATATATCTTACAAAGAGGAAATGTGGTATGAAAATTGGAGTCTTAATTCCATATCGTGGAACTAGTTTGGACAAAAGCAGACTCCGTAAAAACATTACAAGCAAGGTTGTTGATGAATTGCTTTATCAAATGACACAGCAAATTATAATTGCTAGTACATCACTGAGTGAAGAATATAATACTTATTTGCTGACTAAGAATGAATCAGTCAAGTTTATTGGTGATTTTACAGTTTTGAAGGATCAGGGTGAAATGTTGAATGATTCCATCAAATTTGCTATAAGTTCACTAAAAGAAGATATTATTCTTATTGTTATGGCTGATTTGCCTTTGGTAAGAAAAGAGGATTTGGAGAGAATAGTAAATCTTCACAAAACAAGTATGGAAGTTATTGTTGCACCTTCTCCCGATAATGGTACGAGTCTATTATGCTTTAGCTCGAAAGAACCTTTTGAATTTGTTTTTGGTTATAACTCAGCTGTAGAATATCAGAGAATATTTACAGAAAATGGTATTAAGTTCAAATTGCTGAAACATGAAAAACACTATCGTGACATAGACACATTTAAAGATTTAAGAGAAATAAAGGGGATTGATTCTATTCCAAATTGGTTAAAGAAAATAGTGGATGCAGTGGTGTGAATGAAAGAGAAAATTGAGAGAATACAAAAAGTTTTACAGAAACATGATATTGACAATTGGATTGTTTTTTGTCATCATTCTTATGATATTCATCTTAAATATTTATTAGAAAAATGGCTTTCAAGCTCGACTCTAGTGAATGTTCCTCAAGAAGGTACACCAAAAGTAATTGCCTCTGTAATGGAAGCAATGATGGTTGATGATGAGATCTATGAAGTTCAGAGCTATAAGAAAGGTGACGAATTGATGGAATTATTGAAATCAGAGATGAAAGGATTTTCAAAAGATTCTAAGATAGCTTTGAATTTTGTTGAGGAAGAAGAAGCTCTGCGAAGACAGAGTTATGATATTATTACAAGTGGTACGTTTAAAGCTCTCACAAATTTCAACCAGAATCCAAACTATGTTTCCGCAAAAGACATAATTTTTGATATTCGTGCAGTTAAAACAAAGAAGGAAATTGAGAATCATAAGATTGCTTCTAGGCTAGCAGAAGAATTAATGGTAGAAGTTGTAGAATCCCAAATAAGACCTGGAATGATGGAAAAAGAACTTGCAGCTATTATTGAATTCGAATGTAATAAGCGAGGAGGAGTTGCATTTGAAGCAATTGTAGGTTCTGGACCTAATGCAGCTATACCTCATCATAAATCAGGTGGAGGAAAAATAGAACAGAATCAAGTTTTATTAATTGACTATGGATCAACCCATAATTGGGCTAATTCTGATATAACTCACACTTATTGGATTGGTTCTAACCCACCCGAAGAAGTTTTGAGAGCTTATGAAGCAGTTGATAAAGCAAAAGAAGCTGCTTATACAAAAATAAAAGCAGGAGTTTTAGGAGAAGAAGTGGAACAAGTAGTAAGGGGAATCTTTGAAGAATTCGGATATGATCATGAGAAGCTCTTTATGCACTCAACAGGCCATCCAATAGGTATTGAAACTCATGATATTGGTCATGGAATATTTAGAGGAACACCAACTAGACCATCAAAACCATTACTAGAAAATTCTGTAATAACAGTTGAACCAGGATTATATTTTGAAGGGGAATTTGGTGTAAGATTAGAAGATGATTGTGTTGTGACAAAAGAAGGATCAATCAGATTGTCTATTACTCCAAAAGAGATGGTTTGTTTATAATCCTCTCTTTACCTTTATTTCATTGTTTTATGTTTTTTTAACAGTATTTTTATCTCCACACAAAAATCAGATTTGTTTCTAGTAATACCCACGTGTGATGACAATATTATTTCGTTTTAAGGTAGCTCTTTCCTATGCTTGACTTAGGTGAAATAAGTGTCATGGAGATTGTGGCTAAAATCAAAGCCAAAATCAATTAATTTAGGGTTCTATGGAGAAGTAAATGCGGGTAAAACTACCTTAGCAAATAAGATCGGTAGAGATTGGGCAGATCAAGAAGTGGGTATAGTTAGTGAAATACCTCACGAAACACGAAATATACAAAAACTTGAGAAAGTGAATTTTGCAAATAGTGGTACAAAATTAGATTTGACTCTAATAGATATGCCAGGAATAGCATCATCTGTTAATCCTTCTGACTTCATAAAGCACGGCTTATCTGCTAGTGAAGCTATGGAAAGAGCTAAACAAGCAACTAGAGGAATTATTGAAGCAATAAAGTATCTAGAAAATGTAGATGTTGCATTAGTAATCATTGATGCTACAAGAACACCATTTGATCAAGTAAACTTCACAATTTTAGGTAATCTAGAACATCAAAAGAAACCTTTCATTCTGGTTCCAAATAAAATAGATTTACCTGAATCAAATGTAAGAATCGTAAGAGATGCATTCGAAGATTACACTGTAATCCCAGTATCTGCTCTTCTAGGAGATGGAATAGAAGATCTGTATGATAAAATAGCCGAGATGGCTAAGAGGGTAAGGCGATAAAATGAAGTATAGAGTAGATTTTATACCTTTCACAGAGGTTCACGATTTAGCTCCTGATGAAAAGATTCGTTACATTCTATCAAAAGTGATGCGAAACACAATCTTAGTCTTAGA
>DAOVKB010000044.1:0-9591 GCA_030631995.1 archaeon
CAATGCTAGGTTTGATTTCCTCATCTTCTACAGACAACATTGGTTTTGATGCTTCACTAACGGTTTTTTGAATTTGTTCCGTTATTGGAGAAACTTCAGATGCTTCTATTGGAATGATTTCTTCACCAACAGATGGGATTGGTTGATCAATTTTTTGAATTACCATCTGCAATTGCTGTGATTGAAATTGACTTGGGATTGTTTCAACCATTACATTAGAATCAAACAAGAAGTAACCAAGTGCCTTCATGATTCCTGTAACCATTAATATGTAAGTACGGTCTTTAGTGTCAGAAGATACAAACCTATTCGCTCCTAATTGAATTACAGCATTTTCTTCTTTCTTTTCTATAGATAGGTTTTTCCACCCTAGAACCTCTACTAAAAGATCATATTGTTCTTCTATTGACAAATCTCTATGTGGTGTGAAGTTGTTATAAACAACATCTGCAATGGCTGTTATCATTATATCCTCTGTTTCTTTTGTTGAAATATCGAAGGATGAAATTATTCTCTTCAAGGAATTTAGTAGAATTTTAGTAACTTGAAGAGCTCGTAATTTATCACTGCCTTTGTTTGTCCAGGTTGGAGAATATCCACTCATTAGTATCTTCCTTTTGTAAAACACTTAGGTTTCTTAATAAAACTGTGTTAGTCATAGTTATAAGAATTTCTTTGTCGGAAGTTGAAAAATATTTTCCTTTGAGTTAAGAATTGAAAATATAACAAGTCAAAAAGCTTAAAACACTAACCTAAACCTAACTCTATAGACGTTAAATTGTGATTACAATGAGCAAAATGATTGACATGCCAAGATGCACTAGCTGCAACAAAATAATAAGCCCCAGCGAAGGGGGTGAAACTCGTTTCTCATGTCCTAAATGTAACGATGTAATAATTATACGATGTAAAGATTGTAGACTCTTCGCCAATACATATGCTTGTCCAAAATGTGGTTTTGCAGGTCCTTAAGGGAATAGTGATTATTATGGCAGATGTATTATTAGTATATGAAATCCGTCCTGAAGGTCCAGAAACTACTCCAAAAGAGTTAGAAAAAATTGTAAGAGATAACCTCTCGCCCAGGTTCAAAATGCAAAATGATTCTGAAGAGAAACCTTTGTTTTTTGGATTAGTTGGAATTGTTGGACAATTCATTATTCCAGAAGAGGATGGAGCTCAAGATGAGCTAGAAGATTTTCTGAATTCTCTTGAAGCAGTATCTTCAATTCAAATGACGTTTGTTACTCGCCTTTAATTGTTTCTCCATTATCTAATTCTTCTTTTTCAGTTTCAACTGAAATTGGCATTATAATTTTTATTGCGTTTCCTTTTTTCCAATCTGAAGAGTCTATATCTTCCATAGTTACTTGGTAATTGTATTTCTTAGCAATTTCATTAACGATCATAAATCCTAGATGTCTTCTTACAGTTTCATCAAATGGAGAAAGATCTAATGCCCTATGAATCTCTTCTTTTAATTGAGGTGGCGTGCCCTCTCTATCAATAAATTCTATTTCGAAACAATCTTCTCCCTCAATTGTAAGTTCTTTACCAGTAATTTCTAGTTTTACTTCTTTTCTTTCTGTTTTCTGAATGAGACTTGAAACTACATACAGGAACATATCATGAAGAAAAGCCCCCCCTATTACTTTGACATAACTGGGGATTTCAACACTAATACTTATTTTCTTATCATAATAATCTTCCTCTATCTTTTCAATAACATTAGATAAAGTCATTCTCAAGGGTATGAAATTTAGTTCTGCACCTGTAGTAATATCAAGAACGTTAGATAGTAGACGAATATCTTGCACAATGCCTGTTCCTCTACGGACTAAAACCCTTACTCTCTCTATAATAGGTTTATCTTCTTCTGGCATGTTATCTTTCAGTAGTTCATAGTAACCTGATATCCCAAACAGTATATTGTAAATATCATGTGTTAATACGTTCAAATACATTCTAGATCGATTCGAATACTCTTCTGCTATTGATTGAAGCTTTGTTGCTTCTGAAATGTCTACTAAAGAAAGGACAACACAGTATTCTCCAGTCAAATTGTTTATTGTTGGAGACAGTTGTACAAAGAAAGTTCTTGTATCTTTTTTTCCAGCTTGAAGAACTTCAATGTCTAATTTCATGGAATCTTTTGCTATATTTGCTATGACTTCTCTTGTTTTCTGCATAATGCTTTTAGCTCTATCAGGATCCAATTCTAGAGAATAATCTAGTTTCACTCCTATTGATTCATCGTGATTAATGTTGAAAGTTTTTTCTGCTTGTTTGTTAAGGTAAATAATTTCGTTTTTATTATTAACTAAAATTATTGGGAAAGATGAGAACTCTGATGTTTGAGTAATTTGTCTAATATCATCCAATAATCTTTTTCTTTGAAGAGTAAGAAAAAGTTGGTTTGTGACGATTCTAAGGAAATGGATATTAGATTCAGATAATTTCTCTAATGAGGAAGATAAAACTACAAGAAAACCTAGCATCAAATTCGTTGAACCTATAGGCAAAACAACTCCATACTGGTTAGTGAATAGACCAAAATCCACTTCATTTATTTCATTAGCAGCATTATAATAAATCAGATTTGAAATGTCTAAATCAGGTGAGGAGTAGTATTTTTCGATTTCATCGTTTAATCCTATATGTTGGACTAATGAGAATTGATTCACATCTTTGATAAAAACACCTATTCCATCTATTCCTGTTCTTTTTTCTACTTTGGGTAAAATAGAATTTAAAATCACTTGAATTTCAGTTGTTTCCAAGGTCAGGTTTGACATTTCCACTACTAATTCAGTTTGTTTCTGTTTTAGCTTAGAATTATACTCTTCAACCCATGATGTGATAATAACGGAAACAATTTGGGTAACATCATTAATCACTTCAAAGTAATTTTCTACATTTAATCTTTTAGTATCAGGTGTGAGAAATGTGTTTAAAACACCTATTGTTCTATTGTTTTCATACAAAATGGGTGTTAGAATAACTTCACTCACTCCCGCATCTTTGAGTGCTTTCTTTATTGGAAATTTATCGGAAAGTTCTGAAACCTTCAACCATGTTGCATTAGATGTTGAAAACAGTTCTGTGTAAGGATTATCGCTGTCAAATACATCTACTTCAGTTTTGAGGATTTCTATATCCAAACTATCATCAGTCATAAAAAATGGGGTGAGAAATTGATTTTCTTGATCATATAAGCTAATAATTACAATAGATGGATTCAGTGTATTAAGTATTGTTTTGCACAGATTTTGAAGTATCATTATTTTTCTTCTGTCTTCATCAAGCTCACCACCTAGAAGTAGCTTTATGAATTCAGTAAGATTATCAACAATCTGATTGCCCACTATTTTAATCACAGCCGGTTAGCGATTGCTTCTCATAATACCTTGAATACTCGAACTAATCTAATCTACATAATAAACCTATAGAAAGCTTCCAAAACAAATAACAGGGCACAAATCCTTTTTCATCAATTATCTGCATACAAACACTAAATATTTATGTTGGAATTAAGTAAAAAAAAGTAGAAGAGGAGATACAAACGGCAAAGGCACTATTAACTAGTATTGCAGAACACGTTGAATCAATATATGGTTTCTTTCTTGGTAATAAGGAGGGAATGATATACAAGGAAAGAATATTCAACGATGAATTATGCCATGAGCAAATTCTTGCAAATATAGTTAAAGCTATTTGTTCATTTGCTAACGAGACGCAGATTTCTGATAATGGAACAATTGAACTATCAAAATCAAAGATTTCTTTTGTAAAAATCCAAGACATAACATATGTTCTTGTTCATGGGTTAAAAGAAAAACAGATCGCTGACAAACTGATAGGAGACATATCAAGCATTTTTGAAGAGAAATCAAGAGCAAAATTTCATAGTGAGGATCCTAGACAAGTTTTTGCAGGAGCTTCTGCGGTATTCGCTGAAATAGTTGAGGAGTTGTTTAAGGTAGTAATAGAACATTATGATCGTTTGAAAGCTGAAAGAGACAGTATGCCAACGCCCATTTCAGAAGTACTTGTAGATATGGAACTCATTGATATGCCGATGCAATATGATGAAATTGCATTAGTAGCAAAAACAATGAAAAAAAAGGAAAAAACAGATAAAAAGGATGCAGAGGTAAAGGGAGAAGTATCGCAAGAACAAAAACTAAGTGCTGTGACTTTCAATATTCTGAATTCAATGGAAGGTATTGAGCATTTAGTCTTTGTTGAACATAAGGAAAATAATACAATACTTAGATTTCAAAACGGCAAGTTAAGCGAAAAAATAGTTAACAAAACCCTGGTTATTTGTCAGAAATTTCTAGAAGAGATCCTAAAAATTATGAAAGACGAAGATTCAGAAAATGCAATCGAAGTTTCAGAAAAATATCAAATCATCTTTGTTCCGTTAAACGAAGATAATTTCATGTATGCTGTCGCAACAAAAGTAGCAGATCCTGTCTTGCTCCAACCTATTTTTGAAAGAATAGCTAACAGAATAAAGAACGTTGTTCTGGAATATGAAGAAAGTAAGTAGGAAACTACGTTTATCATTCTAAGTAAGGAACATACACATAATCTGAGATATTAATTTTCTCTGATATTAGAAAGCTTTTCCATTCTTCTTTGCAACTACATCCCTCTTCATCTTCAAGCTCATCAAGGTTCTGAGTTATCGTAAATTTCTTAATCTTACGAATAATCACTTCATCACATTCCCCGCAATTATGTGCCCCCCTTTCTTTTCCTCCCGCTACAATATCACAAATAATTCGTATCTTTGGATATTTTTGCTTAATTTCCTTACAAATTGTTAGCAATGACCACAACCATGGAGAACGATATAATTTCTGTTCATAAACCTCAGATAGAAGGGTACCTCTATGAATACTCATTGCATTTATCGATACAGTATCTATACCTATACTTACAACTTTGGAAACGCTTTGAAGTATATCTTTAATTGAATCATATTCTGAAACAAAAGGTGGTTTGAAAAGAAGATACGTTTTTACCTTGGCACCCGAACTCAAAACTCTTTTTACACTTTTTTCAAAATCCTCCCAAAAGAATCCTTTGTTAATTGAGTTCTTCAGGATTCCATTATTGGCACTTTCTAAACCAATTGCAATCTCGATTTTGCTTATTTCGATATGTTTAGCCAGATTCTGTAAGATTTTATCAGTTATGTATTCAGGTCTAGATTCAAGAACAACTTCTTCAATTTGCTCAAACTTCGCTATTTCTTGAATTATGCTTGTTTGAATTTCTATTGGTAATTCTTTCTCATCTAAGAAACTCCCACTAGTAAAGAGTTTTATCGAATATTTTCCTTCTTCTATTGTTCTGCGTAGCGAATTTTTAATGGATGATACCATCATGTCAAAATCCGATTCTTGTGGATTATCATAGATATAACCACAGATTGAACAACCACCGCTTTTTGCTAGTGCCCAAGAACATCCTTTTGTTGGAAGAATGAATACTAATGCCTCACCCTTGCCAGAACGAAGTCGATGATCTTCTTTCCAATGTGTGACCTTTCTAGAATGCCTGCGTGTTGGTAGAGTAGATTCTCGAATTTTCAGAATTTCTTCTGCTAAGGATTTATTGATTTTCATATTTTCACCTTATACTTCTTCCTTACTCCCGCTAAAATTCCAGAAGTCATTTTATTCATATCTTCTCCTGAAACAACTGCTGTTCCTGTAGCAATTACTTGATTATTGAATACTACGAGGATATCGTCATTAGGGTGAATACGTTTGTCTGCTTTTAGACAACCTGGAGCATAGATGTTGCTTCCAGATACACGTTCATCTCCAAATTCCAGATTAGTGTAAGAAAGATCAACAATTTCCTGTGCACTTTGAGGTTGAATTGTAAGAAATCCGTCTTTAGAACGAATGTTAGCAATATGTTCTTTATTCCTGAAGATTTGCCTGTCGCGAGGATATTTTCCTTTTATTTTGATGGTACCATTAAACAGTGTTTTTCCTACACCGTTTCCATATTGATAATCAGCAACAGCTCGAAGCTGTTTTAATACAGTTGGAATCCCCTGTATTTGGGTATTCTGGGAATCTGAAACAATCTCCTTGAGAGTTGAAGTTAGTTTTGATAGGGATTCATTACTTGTTGGAGAAGATTCTTGTGACGTGGAGATTATTCGAGAAGAAATCTTGTTTTTTATGTTTTCTACTATATCATTATATCCTTCCCCATGAGTATGATTTATGATCACAATTTCACTGCTATATTTTGATAAAATTTCAAGCAATAAAGAAGTTGTAACCTCAATTTCTTCATTATTCCATTGCCCAGCTACTGGGATATCATATGATTTAGCAGGATAGATATTTTCAAGTTCACGAGGAACTACTGCTAAAGGAGATGTTATGATTAGTTCGGATATGATTCCTCTAAGCTTTCCAACACCTTCCTTTACCGCTTTTCTAAATAACATATGAGAACGAGAAAACGAGTAGGGTTTTCTTGCTGAACATGGAAGAAGAATAACTATTCTACAATTGGAATCTGGAATAAATCTTTTTTTCACTCTCTCTCTGAATTCTACAATTTCTGGTCGAAAAAGTGATTCCTCCCCTACACATTTTATTGGTGCAGATGAAAGAACAGGGGTGCGAAGTCTGAATGCTGAAGAATAGTTTCTATCAAATTGACGAAGAGCTGCTGCGAATGTTATTGAGTTATGAATATCTTGTTCTACTAAGGATCTGAAAGTTCCTGAGTTGAGTGCAAATCTTATCTCTGCTAAAGTGTTCTTAAGTACCGTTTCATTGTGACCAAAGATGTTTGGTGGTGATGACATACAATCTTTACAGTAGCAAGAGGGATGATTTTGTAAACTGAAAGTTCCTTTTGATGTTAAGAAATACCCTCTTTTTGATGTGAAGTAAGCTATGGAATTATCAAAAAAATCAATGCCTGCATAGACTAGAAATGTGTAGAGTTCTGGTGAAATATGTCCTGGAAGATATATGGCAATATCTGGTGGGAGTTTTGTTCTAATTAATACTAGTGCTTCAGTAAGTTTTCTTTGATTGTTGAAAAGTGAAGGTAGTCCTGTAAGTGCTATTAATGAAACGTCTGTTTTTATCACCTCTTCAACAATAGGGGAATCAATCCAAGATAAAGGCAAAGTAAAAATCTGTTTATGTTGTTCAGGCAGGGAACTGAAAGTTTTAGCATATTCAGTGAAATCCTCTGAAGAAATTTCATTAGACATATATGATGGATAAAACGGTTGATTGGAAAGCGTAAATGACTTAGCCAGTGCTTTTTCTTTCTTCTTTTCAGGAAGAATCCATTCTAGAAAATATTCGTTAGTTTCTATGTTTGAATATGAAGGTGGAAATGGAAAATTAAAAAATGCTGAATATCCCTCAATGGATTTAAGCTGTTCTATTGAAATAAGTCCCGGTGAAAGAGGATAGTGTGTTCGAGTCTCCGCTAAAATTCGTGCAAAACCTTGCTGTGAAAATGGTTGAAAGGATCTCAATATAACACCGGGGGAGTTTCTTTTCTTGAAAAAAAGGTCGGCACAATAAAAAGAATCTGTTCTTTTAGAAAAAAGAGTGGCGGGTCATGCCGGATTTGAACCGGCGACCGTCAGGTTAAAAGCCTGCTGCTCTACCTGGCTGAGCCAATAACCCATCACGTTTCCTCTCATCATACTCGTTTAATAAAACTTTCGTTTTTCATCAATTTATTGGAAAAGACGAGACAATAACTGTGGTCATACCCATACCCATAGAAACCATCTGCTTTTTCAATATTGTTGCTGGTCCAGTTCACGATTATTTCTCCTTCAAAATGGAGTATTTTAGAAATTTCTTTTCCAATATCCCATGCAAGTGTAGTTACTGAACCATCTTTTTTTAGATTCGAAACCTCAATCACAATTTTTGAATCATGTTTCATTTTCTTTTTAACTTTAGAATAGATTGTTCTTGTATCCTCCAAATATTGCTCATAGGTACCCTCTGTAGTGTAAGCTGCATATGGATTTTCAGTTTCGTCTTCATTCATATAGATTGGAGATGCTATACAAAAATCGCATTTAGGGATATTATATTCCAATAATTTCAAGGCATCTCCATGAATGATATTATCCTTATTTTGCAAGTTCTCTTTAATGTAAATATATCTGGCTTCTGAATACTCAACTCCAAATGGAATACGTCCCATTTCTTCAGCTACAAAAAGAGTAGTTCCAAGACCCGCGAAAATATCCAGCACAATATCTCCCTTTTTAGTGTATTTTTCTAAAAAGTATTCTACCAAACTTTCAGCGAAACGATTGTCATTATCTTTAAACTCCTCAGGAATTTCACTTCTAAGCACGTTAGATAAGGTAATATACGTCCTCATAAAATCAACTACTATTCAAAATAGGGTTATCTTCATGTATTTTTTTAGATGAAATTGATCATTTTTGCTCTAGTTAGAATTACTCTTCTTCGAGTACTTGGTGAATTCATTAGATGCCAAACTGTATACTGTTCCTCATACGGATAAGTTGCTGAAATAGCATCTACTGGTACTATGCTCCCAAATTTCCTTGTTGCAGCTCCAGTAGCTGTATGCAAAACAGCTCCATTAGCCGATGTCCCAACTATGATTACAGTTTTAATTCCTTTATCTTGAAGAATATTCTCTAACTCTGAATTGTGAAATTTGTCTACTCCAGCTTTTACAATGGTTTCATCTCTCTTTGGGAGTACTTCTCTTCTAATGTCAGCTTTACTCGCTGCACTAGTTAAACTGAAAATAACTAGCATTCCACTCTTTCGTGACTTTTCAATTAGCATCTGTACATTATGAAGTGTTCTAACGCATCTAGGTCTTCTATCTTCATTGCAGTTTTGATTTTGAATATCTAGAATCAAGAGTGCAGATTCTCTTAATTTTAGCTTAACTTCTTCCAATTCAGGAGCGGTGGGAACTTTTACTCTTTCCCACTCTTCAATTATTGTTTGCTCTTCCACCATAATCCCAAATCAACTCCACAATATAAATTTGTATCTGAATAAAAGTGTCTGTTACTCATTTTTGTATGTCTTATTGAAAAGCTTAAGTATCCAAACCTATTGTGTTAGTTGGTTCTAAAAAGGTGGAGTAAATGGATAATATATACAATCTCTCAAGCCGAGAACTTGGTCTTCTCATTTACTTAGCTCAGAATAGGGCGATTGACAAGGAAATCGAAGTAACAACAACACAAATCGCGGAATTCTTCTCTATCTCCCAACAAACAGCATCGCGGTGTTTGCTCAAACTAAAAGAAGAAGGGATTATTTTATGGAAATCTTCTCCTAAAGGATCACTTGTGCAATTGACACCAACTGGGAATTCGATACTGCATCAATTACGTTTTGAACTAGAAAGGGCTCTTCATCCTGATTTAAATTCTATAAAATTAAGAGGTGTCGCTTTTTCAGGATTAGGAGAAGGTAAATACTATATATCAAGAGCTCCTTATTTCAAGGAGATTACATCCAAACTTGGTTTCAAACCTTTTCATGGAACACTTAATCTGCGGATTAACAC
>DAOVKB010000032.1:0-12040 GCA_030631995.1 archaeon
ATAACATAATAATCACTTACATCTTTGTCTCTAACAATTTTAGATTCTTTTCCTGTAGTATATCCTTCTTTTGGCATAGTTTAGAACTATTGAAAGTAATATAATAAATACCAATGAACTCAAGCTTGATTAAGAACAAAAGAATTAAAAATAAGACTTCATGTTCTGTTTTAGAAATGGCTTGGTAACTCAGTCGGCAGAGTGCGAGACTCATAATCTTGCATAACAAAGGGCTAGAATGTCGAAGATGAGCAATCTCGAAGTCGGGGGATCGAGACCCCCCCAAGCCACCAATTCTCTTTATATTTATTAAAAAACTGACTTATTTTCTAAAAAGAGGGAAAAATAAAAAGAAAGATTTAGAGCTTTAAAGTTTTACAAGTTGATGATTTTGGATAATTTCAGATTCATCTTCAATCGTCATTTTTGTCATTGAATCTCCTTGAGCTATGTTATTAACAACACCTATACCATCAACAATTTTACCGAAAACAGTGTGTTTCCCATTCAGATGTCTACAATTATTTGGGTTAAGAACAATAAAGAACTGTGATCCATTTGTGTTTGGTCCAGAATTCGCCATGCTCAGATGACCAAGTTCGTGTTTTTGAACTGGATTATCGACTTCATCAGCAATTTGATGTCCCGGTCCACCTCTGCCTGATCCAGTTGGATCTCCACCTTGAACAACAAAATCAGGTATTACTCTATGGAATGTTACACCATCATAATAGCCAGACTTAGCTAATGTTACGAAATTCTTAACTGTATTTGGTGTCTGTTCATCAAAAAATTCTATTGTGAATTTTCCTTTATTAGTTTCAACTAAAGCTTTTGTCATAATAATCTCCTTATTTCTTTAATTTGCCTTCTCTTAAATATATACTGTTATATCAACATTGCATCAAGGTCCCTTCACAAGAAAGTTGACCTAAACAACAAGGTTGTTTTTTGATATACTTACTCTTCTAATAAGGTGGAACAAAAAATCAAATTGCAAAAAGATTCAAGTTACTTCTTCATCTTCTTTACCAATTGAATTACTACTTCAGGTAATTCACTCATATGTTTCACATGATATTGATATACTGGTTCGTGTTCTCCAGTTAAACAAGCTTGGATTACACTAGCTCCAGCTTTCAGAGCAAATTCTAGAAATGTAGGCTTATCGTCTATTACTATAGCTGTTTTTGGATTTATCCTAAGGTTGTTGAATATTTCTTCATAAAATAACTCATTAAGCTTGTGCATGTTGATTAAATCTGGTCCATAAAAGTTCTCAAATAAGTCCTGAACTCTCATCCCTCTCAAATATCCCCTCAGTTCAATCGAATGTTCAGCAGAAGCTGTATATAATTTAAATCCTTGATTATGCAGTTTTCTAATACAATCAGTAACTCCAGAGTAAGAAGCTCTTATATTGGGGGTAATCATTTCTACAACTTCTAAGTAGATTTTTCCATACTCTTCATTTGCTGGGCGTTCAACGCCTACATGATCAAACATCGAGGTGATCCATCTCTTGACGAAATCTGAATAATATGTGTGATAATCAGCTAAACCACTCTCTCCAACAAATTCTTGATATTCTTTTACTATTTCATTTATGAATTCAAAGTTAGCTTCTGCCCACATAAATGGTTCCCCCCCATACTTTGGGGAAAAATAGTCACCTACCATCTTTTGCCATTGCATGCCACGAATTCTATTATCATTCATAACTCCCCCATCATCAAAAAACAAAGAATATTCAGAGTATATGGTTTTACTCATCCAACTTCTTCAAATTTGCATCCTAAATAAAGTTATACTAAAGTACTTGTTTATTATTCTCCTTCTAATAGGATGTTGAATACTTTCAGTTACCCCTCTAACGTTGTAAACCCCTACTTTTCGACTGGAGAAAAAGGTAACGTTATTAGAAGATGATGGGGTGTTTTTTGTTTAAAGAATCTGGTTTTTTGGGGAAGATTTGATAAAAAAAGGCATTTCTCAAGTGAAAACTTAAAATAAACTGGTTCTATTGACGTTCAACTTCTCTTCTAAGAGAGGTTAGTGGTGATTAGTTGAGTAACAATTCATTAGTTTTAGATGAAGACGATATTAAAGAAACAAAATTGGAATCAAAACTGACCAATCGTAAAAATGCTTGGTTATGGTATAGCTATGATATGGCAGATACTTTCTTTTCGCAATCTGTTATAAGTTTAGCATTCACTCCATTTGTTCTATTAATGGGTGTACAGATGGGTTGGAGGTTTTCAACAGTATTTATCGTAATGTCAGTTTTCATGGCTGGTTCAAATCTTTTGATAGCAATATCTGGACCAATCTTGGGTGCAATTTCTGATAAAGCAGGGAAAAGAAAACCCGCAGTACTTATTTCAGCGGGCATAATGGTGACCATGACTGCATTAATCACAGTTTGGCAGAACTTCTGGTGGGCGTGTATTTTATTTGTTATAGCAAACTTTTGCTATCAAGCAGGTAGAATGTTTTATGATGCCCAGATCCCTTTTATTGCTGAAACAGAAAAAAGAGGCTTTATGCAAGCTATAGGAGGTGCACTCGCAGCTTTTGGTTCAATAATAGCAATAGTTGTAAGTATGATTTTAGCACTCCCAAGTTTATTTGATGGTCATACTGAAGTGAACACTGGAATCTGGCAAGTAGGAGAAACAGTAATAGATCCAGCAACCATTGATTATGGTGGCTTAAGATATTTATTTGTAATATCTGCTGTGATTATAATTCTGATTAGTATTCCTTACCTTTTCCACAAAGAGGTAGAAAATCCACCTGAGAAACCTATGTCAGCTGGAGACTATGTGAGATCATCACTATCCGATTTCAAAACATCACTCAGAGCAATTGTTTCTGATAAGAATTCATGGTTGTTCTTCTTAGCTTGGTTCTTCATAACAGATGCTGCAAATACAACGATTCTTTACATGGTACCTGTGGTTTCCATTATGGGTGGAGAAGCACTTGAAGGATTAACTTACTATGTCATTCTAGGTGGAATAGTTTTCTCTATAATTTTTGGTGTTATTGTTGGAAGACTTATGAACAGATTAGGGCCAAAGAAACTTTTCTTAGCTGTTGGAATATCCTGGTTTATTGCTATAGCTATATTCTGCATAAGTGGATTGCAAATAGGTTCAGTAATAATTCCTTCATGGGTAATATTTTTTGGTGCGATATTCATTGGTGTAGGTTTTGGAGGAATATGGATTGTTGGAAGACAATTCATTATGGTTCTTGCACCGCCTTCAAAACTAGCACAGTACGGTGGTTTCCAGAAAATTGCTGGTAGAGTGAGTGCAATTGTATCCCCACTTTTATTTGGTTTGGTGATTTTTCTTACTGACCCTTACTTCCAAGGTTCTCAAGAAATAGTTGATCAAGCCATTCCAATGAGAATTGCTCTTGCAAGCTTATTAGTACTTTTTTCATTAGGGATTCTGGTTGCATGGTTTATCAAAGATCCACATGAAAGATATATGAAAGGTGAAAGAGCACCATACAAGGGCATCTATGATAAATAAATGGTATCCATAGAGTGAAAGGGACCAGAAAATGCAGAAACAAGCATCTGACGCGGAAGTAAGCGAACTTCTGCCTTCAGAATTTTTTTTTACAGATGAACAAGAAAAGAAAGTAGAAAATATTCTTTCATCTATAAAAAAAGAAAACGTTCCAAATTTCTGGAATCAAGAGATATGTGAAACATTCTATGTTCCTGTTGATGACGGTGAACTGAGAGTCTTACACATTAAACCAAAGAATCCCCAAACAAAAAGACCTTTGGTTTTTATCCCTGGTTGGGGAGGTTTAGTGGAAGGCTATACTGATTTCTATGAGGTTATTCATAACCAACTTGAATTTTATTTTATAGAGACAAGAGAAAAAAGTAGCAGCAAATTGGATAGAAGAAAAGCAAAAATGAATATGACACAAAAAGCTAAAGATATTCAAGATATAATCAAATACTTAGGGATTGATAAACAAGACTTCACTCTATTTGGAACTTGTTGGGGAGGTGCAATAATTTTACATGGATTGATTAAAGGGTTGTTAAAAGCTCCAACAATAGTTGCTAATGATCCCATGCATACACTGTGGTTTCCAAAATGGCTACTAAAGTACATAGCTCCGTTTATACCTGTCCCCATAGTTAAACTTCTGAAACCTATCTTTAAAAAAACACAATTAAGAGGGATGGAAGAAGAAGTGCAGAAAAAAAGAGCTGAAGCCTTCATAGATAAAGCAGACGCATGGAAATGGAAAAAAGCTGCAAAAGCTGTCAAGGATTTTGAATTAATCGGACGGATGTCATCAATACAGGAAGAAGTTTTCATTACAAATGGTACAACGGATAAGGTACATAATCAATATACCTACCCTGTTATGGCAAAAGAGCTACCTAAAGGAAGATTCATTTACATGAAAACCGATGAATCAAAGCGAGAATACCTTATGGGCTATCTAGCCTTGGAGTTTTGCAAAGTAATTAGTGATGATGGAATACCACCATCTTTGCAAGAATTCGAAAAAAATCTTGTCAGAGAACAATAATACTATCTGATTTTCAAAATTAAACAACGACAAATAACAATGAAATGAACATTAATAGAATTGCAATGATTTGAACAAACTCACTGATCTTCTTTCTAAGATCAATACTTGGTTTCAACTCTTCACTATTCTCCCATATTTTACTGGTGTTTTTTCTATTTTTAATCATCAGTTTAAGTAGAGGCTCACTTTGTATTACTAAACCTACTAACAAGAGGACAACAGAGGTAGTTGCCAAAATGGCATAAACGAGAAAATTCAATCCTACAGCTTCTAATCTCACAGCTCCAGTAATATCCAAAGTTACGATAACAACCCAGAATAGTAAAACCGCAAAAGCTAAACGTAATCTTTCATATGTTAATCTTAATTCCTTCTGCATAGTATCTGATACCATTACAATCACTCTTTTGCATGAATAATTTTTTCTAGTTCTTTAACAATTCCATCAATCCATTTGAATCTCTTAAGTGTCGGTGATTCATAATAGATTCTAATTTTAGGTTCAGTACCGGATTTCCTAATGAGAATCCAAGTGTCGTCAGCTAAATCATATCGAAGACCATCTATAGTTAGGATTTTTCCACCTTCTTTTGTTAAGGAATCTTTAAGTGATTCCTTACATCTTTTAAAAACACCTTCAGCTTTTTCTTCTTTTATGACATAAGCTTTTCTTTCAGCAATATGATCTGGTATCTCTCTCATTATTTCAGATACGGATGTTTGACGTGTTATAATCACTTTCAGAAATTTGCATAAGCCATATAATCCATCAATCCATAACCCCCAATTGGGAAAGATAGGTTTCCATGGTTCTGCAGCAAAAATGATTTTTTCCCCTTCAACAAGCATCTCTTCAGCTTTACTATGAAGTTCTCCCAATTTCGTTCTAACTACTTCTCCACCCAAAACTTCTGTAGCTCTATCAATAGTTGTTGAAGAATCTATACTCACGATTATCTTTCCAGTGCCATAGTCTTCTATCATCAGCTTAGCTAGAAGTGCATTCACCCTAGATAATTCAACGAATTCACCATTTTCGTCAACAATAGCTATTCTATCTCCATCTCCATCAAAAGCTGCTCCCATGCATTTTTCTTTTTTACAGAGATCAATAAGTAGACTCAGATTGACTGGACTAGGTTCTGCTAATCTCCCAGGGAAATGTCCATCTATATGAGAATTTATTGTTATAACATGTAATCCAAGATCTGTTAATAGTTCGGGAGCAAGATTTGCCATTGGACCGTTAGCACAATCTAGAATGATTTTCCTCCCGTCTCCTTGAAATTTTAATTCAGAGAGTATCCTTCTTTTGTAGAGTAAATTTATTTCCTTGATTTCCTCTTGCTGAATTATTTTATCCCAAGCAACATGATTAATGGGAGCGTTTTTTTCACGATTTTGTGCTATCCTGAACTCAATTTCCTCTTGTTCTTTGTTAGTAAATTCTCTCCCATCCCTGAATACTTTGATACCATTGTCTGCAGGGGGGTTATGAGATGCTGTAATATATATTGCAATTGTATGTTTTTTGTTTAAAGTTAGATTTGCAATAGCTGGAAAGCTACATAAACCAACATTAAAAACAGACGACCCTCCCAAAGAAATGGCAGCTCTAGCACATTGACTTAGTGCCTCAGAAGAAGTTCGCGCATCATGGCCAACGATTATTCCTTCGGAGGAATGTATGGACGCAACAACTTGGCTTACATCAAAAACAAGCTCAGCAGTAACTTTCTTACCATAAGGGCCTCTAATACCTGCTGTTCCAAAAAGCTTAATCTTTTCCATCACTTCTAGGGTCTCATAGTGTAATATAACTATTTTCCTAAACCGAAAAAGAAGTTCAATAAGAGAAAATCAAAGAAAATCAGTCAAGGATTTTTGTTCACTTTTTTGCTTAGGTATTTTTTGTTGTTCCTTTTCATTTGAATGGGGTTCAGTCATTTCACCATTGAGAATCTGTTTTATATTTTCAAAATGGGCGTTATATTCTTCCATTAGATTATAGTTTCTTAGAATATAGGCTGGATGATAAGTAGCAAAAATCTGATAATTACTATCAATATTAATCATTTTTCCTGCTGTTTTTGTTACAGAGGTATTCGGAGAAAAGAATTTTAGAGCAATCCCTCCCAATGTGACAATCATCTTTGGGGAAAGAAAATTAAGCTGTTTGTATAACCATCTTTCTCCGCAGAAACGAAGTTCTTTTTCATTAGGTGTTCTATTATTACCTTCTTCAGTAGTGGGACGACATTTGATAATGTTCAATATACTTACATCTCTTTGCCTAATTAGATTTATTCCTTCAAGCATCTTGTCCAATAATTTTCCTGATCTTCCTATAAAAGGCACACCTTTCTGATCTTCATAATAGCCTGGTGCCTCCCCTATGAGGCACAAACCATCTTTTTGTCCATAAATACCTGGAACAACCTGAGTTCTACCTTCCTTTAAGTGACATGCTTCACAGACCGTAATCTTATCGGTTAATTCTGTTAAACTTTCTGACAAACTAATTACCCCTTACTAAAACAACTGAAAAATAGAATTTATTAATATATTCCCAATTACTCCATTGATAAGGTTGAAAGAAACAATAATTGAAGGAGATTACTTAGTTACATGCAATCCTGAGAATCAAATCCTAAAAGAAGCTGCGGTTTATGTTGTAGATGGAAGAATACATTCAATAGGAACAAAAGCAGAGATCCATAAGGATTATTCCTCCTCTAAAGTAATTGATGGAAACAACAAGATTCTTTTACCTGGTTTGATTAACACTCATTCTCACAGTGTTCAAACTCTTCTAAGAGGAAAAGCTGATGATCTATCCTTGTTAGATTGGTTAAGTAAAGTTATTTTACCTGGAGAATTGAATTTTTCTGAGCAAGATGTATATCTTTCTTGTCTTCTTGGTTTCGCAGAAATGATAAGAACCGGCACAACTACTGCTAACGATATGCTTACCACGCACAATAGTGAAAAGGGATTCGAAGCTGCAATAGATAGTGGAATTAGAGCAAGAACAGGAAAAATGTTGATGGATATCAATCAAGATTTTCCTAATACTGAAGTTGAATCAGCGGACGCAGTAATTGAAAAAGCTATAAAACATATAGAAACCTATCATGGTAGCGAAAATAATAGAATCAAATCCTCTTTAAACGCTCGTTTTCTTTTGTCTTGTTCCCCTAAACTCATGAAATTGATTGTTGATACTCAACAACAACATTCTGATCTAATGATTCACACACATGCTTCAGAATCAAAAGCGGAATGTAAAAAAGTCAAGGAAATTTTTGGTAAATCGTACATTAGAGCGTTAAAGGATATCGGAGCATTAGGAAGTAAAACAATTGTCGCTCATGGAATTTGGTTAGATGAAGAGGAGTATAGAATCGTTAAGGAAACAAACACAAGAATCTCACACAATCCCTCTAGTAATTGTAAATTGGCATCAGGTATTTGCGATGTTCAGAAATATCTTGAAATGGGAGTAATTGTTGGTTTAGCTACAGATGGAGCACCATGCAATAATAATCTAGACATGTTCAATGAAATCCGTTTGGCTACATTCCTTCAGAAAGTTAAACACCTTAACGAAAAAGCTTTGCCTGCACAACAAATACTAAGAATGGCTACAATAGATGGTGCCCGAGCAATTAACTGGGACCATGAAATCGGGTCAATAGAGGAAGGGAAGAAGGCAGATTTAATCCAAGTGGATATATCTGACATTAATGCTATTCCATTATATGACCCTGTGTCTCACCTGGTATATTCTGCATCTGGAAAAGATGTGAGTACAGTTATAGTCAATGGAAAAATATTGTATCAAGACAATGTACTCACAACAGTTGACATTGGAAAAATAACAAAAGAAGTTAAGAAATATCAGGAAAAATGGACTGACTGATATGAAAGAAATTCTTGTTTCAGCTCCTGGAAGGATATGTCTCTTTGGGGAGGATGTAGACTACATGGGTTTGGAAGTAATTACCATTGCCATTGATAAAAGAATAGAAGTTAAAGGAAAAATAACCAATACTGGAGAAATCAGAGTTAAGCTGGATGATTTCAATCAAGTTATAAAATTCAAGAGTGAAAGACAAGATAAAGTCTCAAAAAGAGATTACATAAAATCTGCTTTCAATTTATATCATGAGTATCTGCCTTCGAACTTTGGTGCAGATATAACTGTTAACTCCGATTTATTGATAGGAAAAGGTCTTTCCTCTTCATCTGCATTTTCTTCTGCATTTGTTGCATTTTTTGATAAAGCAGCAAACCTGAATTCAACAGAAAAGGAAATTGCTTGGAGAGCTTATTTGGCAGAAGTAGTAAATCTAGGGGAACCTGGAGGAATGATGGATCATTTTGCGAGTGTGTTAGGTAATGTTATTTATCTAGAATGTAGAGATCCATATTTCTATGAAAAATTGGATTTCAAACTAGATGGGCTTGTTATCGGTGATACCCTAAAGAAGAAAAAAACTATAGAGTTACTAACACTTAGAAAAAGAGAAATAGAAGAAGGTATTGAAATATTAGAGGGGTTAACAAATGACTTTAATCTTTTAGACTTCTCTTTGGATGAAGCTTTAGGTATCCTAGAAGAACAAAAAACACACAAATTAAAAAGAATCTTGGGTGTTCTAGGAATTCGAGATATAGTAAGGAAAGGGTACAAACTGGTTAAATCTAAAGAGGAAATAGAAGCAGATATAGTTCAACTCATTAATATGCATCATGGTTTTCAAAAAGCATACTTCGAAAATGTTACCGAAAAAATGCAATATCTGATTGAAAGAGCAAAGAAAGCAGGTGCAAAAGCTTGTAAGTTATTAGGAACTGGAAATGGTGGTTCATTTTTAGCTTATGCTCCAGGAAGAGAAAAAGAGGTTGTAAAATCTATTCTAAAAGGCGGAGGAGAAGCTTACATAGTAAAACAAGATACTGGTCTCATGATAACTGAGTGCTAATTATCGATTTGTTAAAAAATGCAAAAACTGAAAAGCATCAAAGTATACCTAAAGAAAAATAGTGTAATTGATTGAAATGAGTGATGATTGTATTTTTTGCAAGATAGTGAAGGGAGAGATTCCTAGCTTTACTTTATATGAGGACGAGGAAATACAAGTATTCTTAGACCTTTATCCATCTTCTAAAGGTCACAGCCTCTACATTCCAAAAGAGCATTTTACTTCAATATATGACATATCAGAAGAAAAAATGACTTTTCTTAGGAAGCTTCCAAAAATTGCTGAAACATTAAGAAATGCTACCAATGCTACGGGTATGAATATTTTACAGAGCAATGGAAAAGATGCAGGACAGATTATTAATCATATTCATTTTCATTTAATACCAAGGTACCCAGAAGATAATCTAATGGATATTGTACCAAAATCAGAATTAGAAGAAGATGAAGCTAAAAATTTAGTTGAAATCTTCAAAAAGTAGTAAAAAAACGTAAAATTTAGCACAAAGTTAATAATTAATAATTCAAGTATGAAACAACAAGGGGAAAACAATGACAGAAGAAGAGGTTCAAGGGAAAAAATATATCTTCAAGATAGTTCTACTTGGTGATCCTGGAGTGGGTAAAAGCTCATTAATAACACGATTTGTTCACAATAGATTCCAAGCATCTTATCTAATGACAATAGGTGTAGACATTCTAAGCAAGCAGCTTTTTGTTGGAAAAGATGAAGTTTTATTCTTAATTAGCGATATTGGAGGGCAAGAACGTTTTGCTTCCGTAAGAGAAAAGTTTTATCGTGGAGCTAGAGGGTGTTTTTTGGTTTTCGATTTAACTAGAAGTAACACTCTCACTTCAGTTAAGGCATGGAAAAAGGGTCTAGAAGGTGTGGAAGAAGACGTCATTTATTTTCTAATTGGTAACAAAGCTGATCTTAAAGAACAAGTAGAAGTGGAAAACGAAAATATTAAAGCAATAGCTAATGAACTAAATCTTCCGGAAGATTCTTTCTTTATAACTTCAGCTAAAACTGGAGAAAGAGTAGAAGAATCTTTTTTTACTTTTGCTAAAGAACTTATGAAAGCTGTCGAGAAAAGAAGAGTGGAAGTAGGTTTGGAATAATCTGAATTCCTATAATACAATCTTTACTCGATATTAGAATATACAAAACGACAAGTTTAAATGAGGTTGACTGCTAAAAAAAATATCACAAGATAAGTGCTCGTGTAGTTTAGTTCGGCCTATGATGGGGGACTGTCAAGCATGTTGCGTTAGTAACATGTGCTGAACTCCTTCGACCCGGGTTCAAATCCCGGCACGGGCGCCAATACCACATTTTTCTTATTTCGATATCTTTTTATTATTACTAATGTTTCCTAATTTCGATGAGAAAATATCTCAAAATCTCATATTTTTTTATAACTATATTAGCTATCTCTATCATAAATATTAGCTTGAATAGTTCTGCAGCACTTCCAGTTGTTAAAGAGAATGATTTAATTTCTATAGGGTATCGATTAACTGTAAGTGCAGCACTAGTTGAGGTTTATACAAAACAATCTCCCTTCAAAGGTCAAGTAGCAATAGACATTATTAGACCAATCGGTTTATATAATGAGGTTATAGGAATGAAACTTGGGGAAGTGAGAAATTTAATCGTTGCTCCAGAAGATGGGTTCTCCGAATATGATCCGGAATACGGTGCTTATGCCGGTCTTACTCTTTATTATGATGATTTAACTATATTCGAGGTTAATGGTGTTCATATTACAGACGTTGAAAATGGTGGGTTAACTCCAGGTTCTTTTGGTTTCTATTTTCTCAGAGTGGTTCTAGGTTTGTTAGGTGTTACAGCTTTTGTTTTTCTAATATATGGGGGTTATAAACTATATCCGAGGGTTTTTGGTAAAAGGTGTGTTGTTTGTAAAACACTTGCGGTAGGTACTTGTAGGAAATGTGGTAGAACCTTCTGTGAGAGATGTTATTCAAATGGCTGTCCGTATTGCAAAAGCAGAACCATGATACGCTTTAAGACCTAAATTTATCCCTCTTCGAAATTCTTTTAAATTTCCCTACAGCATATCTCAAAATGACTAAATTATCCAGAAGATTTTCTTTACTCTGCATTTTTATAGTTCTTCTATTTTATGCTTTGTCCAGTACTCAAGCATATAACAATATTAGTGGTGTAGAGTATGATGATGTAGTAGACATATCATTTGTTAGATATATTGATGGAAAATATTCCATAACATATTCTGATGCAGAACCTTTTACAGTTAAAATAAATTACAATGAGTTAAACCATAACGTTTTGGACGAGCTTCTGGGAATGAAAAAGCAAGAAACTAAAGACATAGCCTGGGATGTTGTGCTCGAAAATGGTACAATTAGATATTATGAATATCGTAATACTAAAATTGTTAGAATCGTTGTAGACAGCACACCAGGTTCTAATGTAGATATCGGAAG
>DAOVKB010000050.1:0-8535 GCA_030631995.1 archaeon
AGCATTGAACATTTCCATGAATTGATACAGACATTAACAAGCGATGAGTTTATTCAACCCCTTATTGAAGCTCATGAAAATACATTGAATGAAAAGGTAGAACAAGCAAAAATAGAGCTAACTGAAGAACTAAACATTCAATTTGAGAATCAAAAACAAAAGGAGATTGAAGAACACAAACAAAGTTTCAATAGCGAAAAAGAAACTGAACAAAAGGAACTAATGGAAAAACTAGATGCAGATCATCAAAATGACATTACAGAACTGAGAGACGAATTTGAAAAGAGGCTACAAAATGAGCTTGATGAACAGAGATTGAAATTTGAAGATGAAAAGAAGAAGGTTTTAGAAGAACAAGAAGCGGTTCTGAGAGCTGAATTTCAAAAACTACTATCTGAATCACAGGATAAAAAACGAAGATAACGAAACAACTATCATCTCTTCAAATCATTCTTTTTTACTTATTGTCCTCTTTTGTGTATTCAATTTAATATAATCGTCTGTTTTTATAAAACTAATAGCATCTTCCTCTGGTTGATCTACTAAAGGTATTTCTGCGAGGATTGCACCAGCGATAACTATTGTTTCAGCTATATTTGCTATGAAAGCTAAAGGAGCTACACCATTTACTCTCAGACCATATATAATATAAGAGCCAACTGTAGAACCTTTTCCTTTTGGAAAAACAAAGATTTTGTCTGCTATTGATTGTCCATATAAAGGATTCTCTGAATCGATTATTTCTCCTGTTTTTGGATTTATTCCCCCAAAAAAAGAAATAGGAATGGGTGACACGAGTGCTGGTCCTTCAACCGAGCCATCAACTATTGGTCTTATCAAAACTTCTTTCATTGAACAACACTTCCCATAATTTCGCTTAGCGAGAGAAGATTAACATTAATTGTACCATCTCTTGTAAGATAAAACGCAGCTTTCGCAGAGTTTGTTAAAATGTTTTTGAATTTGTCACTTACAGCAGGTGATACAACCATGCAAGTATCTGTAAAAATCTTGATGCCTTTTTCTTCTAATTCGTGGATAAGTCTAGATGCCTTTTCATCTTGTGAAATGAGTTTAGAGGTGAATATCCATACTTCAATGTTTTCTTTGACTTTGGCATTCTGCGTGTATTCACTAATTAGTTGTAAATCTACCAAACTAGTATGGGGACACCCAATAGCAACTAAATCTGCATAATCTTTAATTTGATTAAAGTGTTCGTAAACTTTCTCTTTGTCTTCTTCTGTATAAATGATCTTGTTTTCTATTTCTGTTATTTTTACTTTCTTTGCTTCAGGGGTTTTTGTTTCAACATGAAAAAGTGGTACGCTTCCAGAAGCTGCTATTGCAGATGATAGCATCTTTGCTTCATCAATCGAAAAACTACGCAAACTACTGAAAAACGGTATAGAATCTCCTAACATTTCTCCATACCAATACCCTAAAGCTGAAAAATCTGATAATGTGTTTGTTTCTGCTTTTATCTTAACAAACGTTTCAGGTATACGATTTTCCTCTTTATGCATTCCATAATTTGCAGTAAAACCTGTTATTGCAGAAGCAAGAGACGAGGGGCCACCTTCTCTATTTGTTCTCGCACCAAAAAAACTATTTGCCATTGATACTGCAGATGATTCGCTCCATGCCAAATGATCACCAAAAGAAGGTATTAATCCAATCAAATAGGGAGTGCAAGTAAGAGTAGTATCTATCCCCATTTCCTCATAGTGTTTTAATATTTCAAATTGTTTTTCTGCAAATGCTGTTTTTATTCCCATCTCCTTCCACCTCAATCTGTCCATTCCTGCGGGATTTAACCAACTAGGAACTTTGACCATTACTTTGTCACTAGATAATAATTCGAAAAATGAAAAAATGGCATCTCCTACAGTATGATAAGAAACTCCTGCAATCTGTGCACTCCTTATTTGAATAAGTTTATCGGCGTTATTTACTTCACCGATTTTTACAATTAATTTCATCATTTTTGCAATAGCATTACCTTTTTCTCCAGCTAACAATCTTTCTTGATTCTTTGTTAGATACATCTTCGAATCCTGCTTAAATGGTTTTAATTACACAATAGTATTAAAGAATTTCAGCTTTTCTAGCAAGAAAGTTACAATGTTTGTTTAGTGGACAAGCATCACATTTAGGATGGGTTTTTAAGCAGTAACTTTTAGCGTGTTGAACAAGCAGTGCGTGAAATTCTTTATACACTTCAATATCCTTTGGTAGGTTATCCATAAATATCCTTTGGAGCTCTAAATAATCATTATTAGAATTAATCCCCAACCTATCAAGTATTCTGTAAGTGTATGCATCAATAACAAAATATGGTTTTTCAAACCAATAGAGTAATACGGAATCTGCAGTTTCTAATCCCAAACCTTTTACTGACAATAAATCTTCACGTGATGGGTTAGGATTCTTTGAGATCAATTCAATAAAATTCTTCAGCCTTCGTGCTTTAATTCGATAATAACCACTTGTTTTAATGAGATTTTCTAGTTTCTCTATGTTAATTTTTTTTAAGCAATCAATACTTAGACAGTTTGCGTTTTTTAGATTGCGAATAGCTTTTTCAACATTTACCCAACCTGTTTGTTGAGTTAAAATTGCTCCAATTGCTATTTCCAAACCCTCTCCTGGCCACCATCCTTGAGGACCATAATAAGAGTAAAGAAGTTCATAGAGTTCCTCAAGTTGAATAGTCATTGTGTAAAACTTCTCTCCACTTTAAAAAAACTTGTTAAATATTTGTTATTATAAATTATCTTAAACTTTAAATGAGGTTTTGCAAAAGGAGAAACGAGTAAATTGACTGCTGAGGAATTTAGTTTTGAAACACTCACTACACCGTGTCCAGTTTGCAAAAGTGATAACACAAAGGTCACTCAGAAGATTGTTAATCTTCCTCATTTTCCTCAGTTATGGTTATTTAATCTAGTATGTAATGATTGTAAATACAAACACAATGATTTTCTCAACCTTTCAGTAAAAGAACCCGTAAAATACATCTACCATGCAGAAAATAAGGATGATTATACTACAAAGATTGTAAGAGCAGCAAATGGAACTTTAAGATTTCCACAAATCGGAGCAATAATAGAACCTGGACCAAGTGCTAATGGTTTCATAAGCAATATTGAAGGAATCCTTAGAGATATTCAAGAAAAAGCTCAGCATCTATTTAGGGATGCCACTGATAAAGAGGAAATTGAAAGAATAGGGGATTACATTAAATTATTGGATGAATATATAGAACAAAATCTTCCAATTGATATAGTTGTTGAAGACCCATTTGGCAATTCATTAATAATACCGTTTGATCCAAATAAACTTGAAACAATAAAAATAACACAAGAAGAAGCTGAAAAGCTTAAAACAAGCTTTATGGTTTTTGAAGATGTAAAACAAAAAGAAGAGGATTAATTCCGTTTAATTCTATGATAAGATTCATTTCGTTAATCTTCTTTATTGAGGGTTATTTTCACATCTAGAGCTGAAACCCCTTGATTTGCTCCATATACAAAGAAGGGATTGATATCTAATTCTTTTATTTCATTGAAATCGTGAACTAGAAGAGCTATTCGAAGTAATGTATCGATTACTGATTCTATATCTGATGGTTTTTCTCCTCTTACTCCTTTGAGTAATGTATACACCTTTGTTTGTTCAAGCATTTTTTCAGCTTCAAGTTTTGTCAAGGGGGCAAGACCAAATGCAACATCCTTGAAAAAGTTTGCATATACTCCTCCCATACCAACCATTACTAATGAACCAAATTGCGGATCTTTCATGGAACCAACAATTAGTTCACGGCCAACACTTTCCATTTTTTGAATATCCACTGCAAGTATCTGTGCATTTGGATGATATTTTTTTGCATTTTCTACTATCTCAACATAGGTGTTAATAGCTTCATCTTTGCTTTTAATTCCTAATTTCACTCCACCAATATCTGTTTTATGAACAATATCGGGGCTCGTGATTTTCATAACTACTGGAAAACCTATTTCTTCTGCAAAAACACCTGCTTCTTCTTTTGATCTAGCTAATTTAGTAGGTGGAGTTTGAATTCCATACGCTGCAGCTACTTCAATAGCTTCAGTTCCTAAGAGATTGAATCTCTTTTCCGACTTCACTTTGTCAAAGATCTTTCTCACTTTTTCCTTATCTCTAACTAGATTTGGTATTTCGTCGTTTAATGGTCTTTCTCGCTTTCTCGCATAATCAGCTAGGGCTGCCATTGCCTTTACACCTCTTTCAGGATGGGGATAACAAGGTATCCTATGCTTCTTGAGATAATATATGCTTGGCCCCAATATTTCTCCACCGATAAAAATGCTAATGACGGGTTTATCTGGATACTTCTTTCTTATTTCCACAATTTTATCTGCTGTTTCTTGACCTTCAGTCATTGCTTGTGGTGTGAGTATAACAATAACACCATCTACCCCCTCTTCCTTAAGAGCCAATTCGAGTACTCTTCCATAATCTTCTGCTTGTGCAGTTCCTAGAGCATCGATTGGATTGTTAAAATTAGCCGCAGGTGGGAGAAATTCTTTTAATTGTTCTTTGAATTCAGACGAGAGAGATGCTAGTTTAAGACCATTCCTTTCAGCTTCATCAATTGCCAATATCCCAGGTCCACCAGCATTTGTTATAATGACTATTTTGTTTCCCTTAGGTGCTGGCATATAACTGAATGCAAACGCCATATCAAAGAGTTCTTGGGAATTGTCTGCTCGAATGACACCACATTTCTCGAAGGCCACATCATAAGTTGTATCAGCTCCTGTCATACTACCAGTATGAGAAGAAGCTGCTTTTGATCCTGCCTCTGATCTACCTGATTTAATCACGATAACTGGTTTTCTTTTAGTGACTTCTTTACAAACTTCAATAAATTTTTTCCCTCTACTTATGCTTTCAAGATAAGCTAAAATTGCTAGAGTCTCTTCATCATCAGCTAAAGCTTCAATGAAATCAGTTTCATCTAAATCTGCTTTGTTTCCAAGAGACACGAAGCTTGAATATCCAATTCCTTCTGCTCTGCTCCAATCTAGAATTCCTGTAAGAAGTGCTCCACTTTGACTAAGAAAGGCTATTTCACCTTTAATAGGGGAGCGTTCAGCAAAGCTTGCATTCATTGGAGCTGAAGTATCTATTATACCGAGGATATTTGGCCCCACGATTCTTATTCCATACTTTTTAGCTATATCTACAACTTGTTGTTCAAGTTTCGCTCCCTCAGTTCCAGTTTCTTTAAATCCGGCAGTTATTATAGCTGCATATTTAACATCTTTTTTTCCCAATTCTTCCATTAACGAAGGTATAAAACGTGCAGGAATGCAAATTACTGCTAAATCTATAGTATCTGGTATTTCACTAATATTAGGATAAACTTTAACTCCTTCAATTTCTCCATATTGTGCAGCTTTAGGATTTATAGCATATAATCTACCTTTAAATCCACTATAAACCATATTACGTAGAGCAGCATACCCAACTTTCTTTTTATCTGGGCTAGCACCAATGATGGCAACGCTATCAGGATGAAGAAGTTTATCTAGTTTCTTTAAGGCCAGAATACCACCTAAAATGAACAAACTAGATTTAATTTAAGTTTGTCGCTAAGAAGTTCAGTTATCATTAATCAATTAGTGAATTACTCCCAAGATAATTTTTCCTCTTCAGAGAGATTCATTTTCGCAAGCTTTTCTTCAATCATTTGTTGACTTGCCAGTATCTGTGAGATTACTGCAAATAGATCTAGACCTTCTTCATAAATAGCTATTTTTCTATCAACTAAACCATCAGTGAGACCTCTAAGTTTTCCTTGAGGATAAGCACCAAATATCAGCAGAGGATTTGTTGCGTTGTGTATTAGTTCAGAATATTCAGAAGAAGACATCTGTTCTCCCTTCACACTAAATTCAATCACTAAATCATGTTTGTTTCGTAACTCATTTACAAGATTAGATAATGAAGAATCTGACAATGTCATTAATGGTTTCTGTGATTCTGGAGGAACTTGTTCTTCTTTGAAAAGTTGAATTAGAAGTCCATTAAATCGTTCAATGTTTTTTGGGAGTCTAATATCAGGATGAAGATGAATTATTTTATCATGATATGTATGAATTATAACATTCAGGCGATGATCTCGAGCTAATATAGAACCAAAACAAGATAATAATGCAAAATGTGCGATATCTGGTCTTCCTCTTTTCTCTGCATCTGGAAGTTTTTCTACTAAATGAGAATGATAACTCATGTCTAGTAGCACTTCATCAGCTGATTTCTTCAATTTGGAAAGATATTGACGAACTTTAATATCTTTGAGAAGTTCTTCTGGAAATGGTTCAATAGCAGCTTCCGCTAGAAGGATTGTTAGAAATTTAGCCATATATTACACAATTATAATTCTTTACACGGTTATTTTTCAACTTTACTAAAGGAAGGAAAAAAAGAGATAAACCAAAATTGCTAAAAGGACTCATGGGAAATCTGGAAACAATGAGAAAGTGCTTCCTTGTAGAATTTGATCGTCTTGAATACTTGAAATCTCTTGATTTACAAAAGAGACTTAGGGGAATAAAAGAAGATAACAGAGATTTTGATGATTTTTTATTTGTTTTACAGCACAACCCAGTCTTTACAATAGGAAGAAAAGGAAGCAGAGAGGACATTATAGTATCAGATAAAATCTTGAAAAAAGAAAGCATAGACGTTGTCGAAGTAAAGAGGGGAGGGGAAGTGACATATCATGGTCCAGGTCAATTGGTTGGTTATCTCCATCTTAATCTATCAAGATTAGGAATAAGTGTAAATCAATTTGTTTGGAACATGGAAGAAATATTGATTGAATTATTAATTGAATATAATATTGATGGATGGAGAATGGAAGGTTATCCTGGAGTATGGATAAATCACCAAGGAAGAAAGTGGAAACTTGCTGCCATAGGAGCTAGAGCTTCAAAGATGATAACATCACATGGTCTAGCATTAAATGTTAATACAAATATGGACCACTTTGGGATGATAATTCCCTGTGGAATTACTGAATATAATCCAATATCAATGAAACAAGTGCTAGAAAAGACTCTAGACATAAAAGAAATATACAAGATTTTTGAAGAGAAGTTTGAGAAGATTTTCAAGATGAGTTTAAATCAAATTAAGGAAGAAGAACTTGAAGAGATGATAAAAAACAATGCCTAGAATACGAAAACCTGAATGGCTAAGAATTGGTAGAATGGATAGAGACAAAATAAGAGAGGTTCAACAAATACTAAGAAAGTTGAATCTTCATACAGTTTGCGAAGAGTCTATGTGTCCAAATATTGGTAAGTGCTTTGAGAAAAAAACAGCAACTTTCTTAGTTATGGGGGAAATTTGTACAAGGAATTGTAGATTCTGTGATATAAAATTTGGAAAACCCTTACCATTGGATTCGCAAGAACCAGATCATATAGTCGAAGCAGCGAAAAAACTGGGTTTAAGGCATGTAGTTATAACATCAGTTACTAGAGATGACTTATCTGATTGTGGTGCAGCTCATTTCGCAGAGATTACTGAAAAATTGAGAGATTATGATGAGAATCTAATAATTGAACTATTAATACCAGACTTAAAAGGGAAGGAAGAGCACATAAGAACCATAGTAAAATCAAGACCAGATATAATCAATCACAATATTGAAGTGATTCCAAGATTGTTCAGAAAAGTAACACCACAAGCGAATTATGAAAAATCCTTGAAACTATTAGAAGTAGTAAAGGAGATGGATCCTGAGATACACACAAAATCAGGGCTAATGGTTGGTTTAGGAGAGACCAAGGAAGAAGTATTTGAATTGTTAAAGGATTTGAAAGAAACCGAATGTGATATTTTAACTATTGGGCAATACTTGAAACCTCCAAGTTCAGACTTAGAAATAGAAGAATATGTTCATCCTGATGTTTTCAAAGAGTACGAAACAAAAGCTTATGAGATGGGTTTTAAATTCGTAGCTTCAGCACCATTTGTAAGAAGTTCTTTCAATGCTGAAGAAGCAGATTTCTTGCTAGTTGGTTGAAAAACTTTTAAAAGAGAAGAAAAAACTTAAAAAAACAAGAACAAGGAATTATAAGTAGAAATGGGGCACTAGCTCAGCTTGGTTAGAAGTCAAATGGCTGCGTGCCATTAACTAAAAGGCGTCTGGCTCATAATTTTTGTGAGCCAAAACTGAGAAACCAGATGGTCGGTGGTTCGAATCCGCCGTGCCCCACCACATTTGATTTTAATTTTATAAAAAACGAAATTATTTCATTAGGGTATTGTTTGCTTAATATAATTATTTGTTACTCAGACTTTAATTGAGCTTTTATAGTCTACCTTCATTATTCTGCAGTAATCAGTTAGTTGAGTGACAAGAACGCCAAGAATTATATCAAACGAAAAAACTTGATTTTCAAAATCATATTCTAGATATATTGTTCTATACTCATTGAACTTATCATTTGATAGTATTGGTAAATTATGATTTAT
>DAOVKB010000100.1:0-3673 GCA_030631995.1 archaeon
AATTCCATCTGGTAAAGTTAATTTAACCATCTTATCACCTGTAAAATTTTTCTCAAGAGGACAGCGCACCTACTTAACAGTAGGGATATTAAAAAACTGCTATTTAATTGTTTCATATTCACCTAGCATTGTCCTCAAATGATTTATTCTAATTTGATTTAAAAAATTTATTACTCGTTCAATTTCCAGAAATTTGATTAAAAAAAGCAAAAAGTTAATATTCGTTTCGAATTTTTTGGAAACAGAAGATATTCTTTACATTTGTTACATACTTTGGAGATACAAAAAATGAAACGGAAACACTTTGTTAGCCTTTCCATTTTTCATATGATGGCTATGTTCCGAAGAGGTATATTCTACTTTTTCCTTAGTATTTATCTCAAAGAATACCTCCATGTCTCAAATACAGAAATGACACTGTTTGCAACCCTACCAATGATTGCTAATATTGCCTCACAATCAGGTTTATGGGGGAGAATCTCTGATAAGTATAAGAAAAGAAGACTTTTGATTGTTTTTGGAGAACTTTATGCTGCGATAGGATACTTGGTTGTATATTGGATACACAAAGGATATGAAACAGAAGGAGCTTTAAGAGCTGCTGCATTTACAATTATAATAGGTTTTACAATAATTGAAGCTGGTTGGAGTAGTAGTAATCTAGGCTGGACAACTCTCATTGCAGATTTGACAAGAGATTCAGAAAGAAGTAAAGTTATGGGATTACTTCAATTCGTTGGAGGGATTGGGAATGTATTAGGAGTTACTGCAAGTGGATTTCTATATCTTGGCGGAGAAGGATTTTCTAATGGTTATTTATTTTTTATATCATCAGGGATAATGATCTTTAGTATTGCAGCTCTGTTCTTGATACCGGAATCTTACGCAGATTTGGAAAAAAGCGATGATAAAGAGTTAGTTGAACTTGTTGAAGAACAACGAAATATGCGTCGAGAAGCAAAAGAGAACTCTGGTTCAATGAAGTGGGAATGGAGGGTATTTGCTTGGCTTCTAATTATCCTTGCTGTGATAAATATAGGAGGAAACAGCATAAATCAGTTAGTAAACATACATGTACGTCTACCGACTACATTCAATGCTTCTGATATGATCGTAGCTCAATTGCGGAATACTACGAATATTTCGATGATTATTGCGGGTTTAGTCATTGGTTTTCTTGCTAAGAAATTTGGAGATGGTAAGATGTTACTAGCAGGATTTATTCTTGCTTTTATTGGAACTATGGCTCTACCATTTGCACCTCATATAGTATTTGTCTTCATTTACATGGCTACCAGAGGTTTTACTAGAGTCTGGGTACAAACTACCGCTTATTCAATGGTTAATCGAGTTATTCCATTAGAAAAAAGAGGGAAAATGATGGGTTATTACAATGCAACTTTCTTCCTCTCGTGGGGCTTGGGTGGAACAATACTTACTGGACCTATTGCAGATGCTATTGTAGGATCTAATTTGATAGTCATACTTACCTATACAATTCTTGGTATAATTGCTGTTGGAGCCTGGTCTTTCTTTGTTATTTCTAAATTCATTAATATAAAGAGCAAAATGAAATTATTTATTGGAACTGCAATTGGGTGGCTTGGTTTATTGGGTGTTCTGGCTGCTTTTGTAGCAAGACCCTTTGCCTCATTTGTTATTTCCTACGGAGCTTCAGATTCTTATTCTTACAAAGTTACGTTTCTTATTGCTGCTGTTTTAACTGCAATTGGCACACTTACGTATATATTCTATCGACCCAAGAAGTATAATGTTCTGATTCTCGATAAAGCTGTAGGTTCTTTGAATGAAGCGAACAGTTAAGAATATTTATTTCATTTGCAGTATGAATGCTATGAAAATTGAGAGACAAGATGTTCTTCCAGTTCTTAAGAAACTGATTAATATAAAAACTGAAAACCCACCCGGTTTTACAATCGAAGCAGTCAAGTATCTATCTGATTATTTTAATAAAATTGGTATAGAAAACAGGATTCAAGAATATGGTGAAAAACGAGCTAATATTATTGCTGAATACGGTGAAGGAGAAAAGACGATAATTCTTACAGGACATCTAGATACGGTTCCTGCTGGTGATGAATCTAAATGGAAATTTCCACCTTTTTCAGGTACTGAAGAAGATGGAAGAATCTATGGTAGGGGATCTACAGATATGAAAGGTGCTTTAGCAGCTTATGTTGCAGTAATGGCTCTATTAAAACAGAAGAATGTAAAACTAAGTAAGAAAATTATTTTTCTCGGAACATCTGATGAAGAACTCAATATGGATGGGTCTCTATTTGCGAAAGAGAAGGGTATTATGGAGGGATGTGAGTTTGTGGTTATTGGAGAACCAACAGAATTGAAAATTGGAGTGGCTGAAAAAGGAACATTGTGGATTAAAATTAAGATTGAAGGAAAATCTGCTCATGGATCAACTCCTCATTTAGGTGTTAGTGCTATTGAAGCAGCTGCCAGATTAATTCCAAAATTAAAAGAAGCAGTTCCAGTTTTTGAACATAAGATTCTAGGAAAATCTTCTCTGAATATAGGTAAGATTACAGGAGGAACCGTTGTAAATGTCGTTCCAGAGCTCTGTGAAATTGAATGCGATTTTAGACTAGTAGCTGATGAGCTTCGCAATGAGCTTAAAGAGAAATTCAATACTGTTATTAGTAAATTCAATCAAAAGGAAGAAGCTAAGGTTAGTTTCACAATTGCACATGAGCTACCTGCGATAGAGATGAAAGATGAATCAGTATTCTTAGAAGATCTTAAGAATAGGGCAAAAGAAGCTGGTGCAAAAGATATTATTGGTGTTAACTATGGAACTGATGGCGCTATGTTAGTACCTGACTACGGTACACCATTTGTAATTATGGGTCCTGGTAAATTAGATCAACTTCATGTAACTGATGAATATACAGAGATAGAAGAAGTAATCACTTATGCAAATATTGTTTATGAAGCTATTATTGATAATTTTTCAGAGATTTAAATAAATCTCTTTTTCATCTTCATTCGGGAAATGCAAATGTTAAAAAGAATGAATGAGCCAATAATACCTTGAAACTGGAAAGTGTTTCAGATGTGTGCTCATCATTCAAATAAAAATAATCTAGAAGACAGATATCAGAAATTGAATAAAATCACTGATATCTCAAAAAAACTTCAGAGAGATGACATCAGTTTACCCACCAATGAATCACGTATTCTGCTAGACTTTGAGGAAGCTGTTTTGGAATGTATGAACTATGGGTGGGAAATAGACTCCATGCTAGAAGATGAAAATCTCTCACCTTATGAATATGATCAACTGGTTTCCCGTTTAGAAAAACTATCAGAAGTAATTGATATACTGTTGGAAAAACATAAGAGTAATGTCGAAACTCTAAACAAAGTTATTTCAATTTATAAGATTTTAAAGAGTCTAATTAAGGAAATACAATTTGTTGAAGATATAGTAATTATCTTAACAAAGACGTATACCATGGAAAAGAAAACAGCTTACACAATTAATGAAAATGAATATTTAGTTGCTCTAGAGGCTTTAGATTCGTTTTTTAAGAAGAGCAAAATTAAGACAGAAGAAAGAAAAGAATCCAAATTAGAAAGAGAGCTACTTGAGCTTGCTAAAATTATTGGAAAACTAGAAGAAAAACATGCTTTCAAT